>NZ_JBHZCS010000118.1:6685-18933 GCF_042755705.1 Nocardia sp. NPDC059154 | reverse complement strand
CGGACACGGCGCTGGACCTGAACTTCCCGCCCTGTTACCTCGACTTCGCCGACACAGCTTGACAACGACTCCAGCAGCCAAACTTCCCGGCATTGGGTCAAGACCGACGCTCGTGATGCCCTGCATCTGGCGCGGTTGCTGCGTCTGGGTGAAATCGGGGCGGTGGCGGTACCCACCGCGGACCAGGAAGCGGCCCGCGATCTGGTCCGCGCCCGCGAGGACGCGCGCGGTGATCTGATGCGGGCCCGGCACCGATTGTCGAAACTGCTTCTGCGCCAAGGGATCGTGTATTCCGGTGGGTCGGCCTGGACCGGCGCCCATGATCTCTGGTTGCGAAGCCAGCACTTCGAGCGGCCCGCGTTGCAGGCGGCCTTCGACTCCGACTACGAAGCGATGACGCTGACCAAGGCCCGCCGCGACCGGCTCGATACCGCCATCACCGCCATGGCCACCGACAGCGACTACACCCCGATGGTCCACCGGTTGGGGTGTCTGCGCGGCATCTCGACCCTGACCGGGTTCGCCCTGGCGGTCGAGATCGGCGACTGGCAACGGTTCACCGGCAAAACCATCGGCGCCTATCTGGGCTTGGTCCCCACCGAATACTCCTCCGGCGCCACCCGATCCCAGGGCTCGATCACCAAGACCGGCAACAGCCACGCCCGCCGCCTGCTGGTCGAAGCCGCCTGGCACCATCGCAAGACCTACCGAGCCCCCACCGCCACCATGGGCGCGCGCTGGGCGCTGGCCCCCGCCGCGGCCCGCGCCCGCGGGCACGCCGGCAACCACCGCCTGCACCACCGGTGGGAACAGTTCACCGCCCATCACAAACGCCCCGTGATCGCCAACGTCGCCATCGCCCGCGAACTCGCCGGCTGGTGCTGGTCACTGGCAATTCTCGACGGCTGAATACCTGGCCCCCAGACCGCGACCGAGCGGGGAAACTCCGGGTCGGCGTGCGGGACGACCCGCGCTACAGCTATGGGCAGCAACACCTTTCGCGTCGCGACGCCCGACCTCTAGACCAGCGGCACCGTCCCCATCGAAGAGTCGTCCTGCGGTAACCAACCCGCGCATATCAGTCTGACCACGCCGTCGCCAACTCACGACACGACCACGGACAGACCCCCGCTCGACCGCACACGAAAGCGGTCCCGGCAACCGCCGTTACCGGGACCGCTTTCACCTGCCACTTGACAGAACCCGCCTACATATCAGCTGTTAAACAGCGCTCGCCGAGTGCTTGCGGGAAAGCAGGGGGTAGCCGGCGCAGACCAGGACGCCCCAGACCAGGCCGACCACGAGGGCGCTGCGGCCGTCCTCGGTGAAGAACAGCAGGACGACGACCAGGGCCAGGAAAGCCAGGGCGAGCACCGTGGTGACGGGTGCGCCCGGCAGGCGGTAGTCGCTGCCCGGCAGCACGCCCTGCTTGACGCGGAGGCGGTAGAGCAGGTGGCAGACCAGGATCACGCCCCACACGAAGATGATGCCCATGGTGGACACCGAGGTGATGTAGCCGAAGGCCTTGTCGGGCGAGAAGTAGTTCACCGCCACGCCGATCACCATGACCGCCGCCGAGACCGCGATTCCGGCCGCGGGCACCGATCGGCCGCTCAGCGAGCCCAGGGCGGCCGGGGCCTCCGCGCGCTGTGACAGGCTGCGCAGCATGCGGCCGGTGGAGTAGATGCCGGAGTTGCAGGACGACAGCGCCGCGGTCAGCAGCACGAAATTGATGATGCCGGCCGCGCCCGGGATACCGATCTGCTCGAAGACCTCCACGAACGGGCTGCGGCCCGCGTGGAAGGTGCGCCAGCTCGACACCGACATGATGACCACGAGCGCGCCGACATAGAACAGGCCGATGCGCAGCGGCAGGCTGTTGATCGCCTTGCGCAGCGTGCGCTTGGGGTCACGCGCCTCACCCGCGGTGACGCCCACCAGTTCCACACCGACGTAGGCGAATACCACGATCTGCAGGGCCAGCAGCGCCTGCCCGAAACCGTTGGGGAACACGCCGCCGTCGTTCCACAGGTTGGTGACGGTCGGGTTGGTGGCGTGGCCGAAGTGGAAGATCAGCACGCCGACGCCGATCACGATCATGGCCACGATGGCGGTCACCTTGATGGCGGAGAACCAGAATTCGCCCTCGCCGAACAGCCGCACCGACACCAGGTTGGCGATGAACATGATGCCCAGCACCACCAGCGCGGTCACCCACTGCGGGATGTCGAACCAGTACTGCACGTACTTGCCGGCCACGGTGATCTCTGCCATGCAGGTGGCCACCCAGACCGCCCAGTAGGTCCAGCCGGTGGCGAAACCCGCGAAGCGGCCCAGGAACTCATTGGCGTATTCGGCGAAGCTGCCGGCGACGGGCCGGTAGGTGAGCAGTTCGCCCAGGGCCCGCATGATCACGAAGATGGCCAGGCCGGCGGCCAGATAGCAGAGGATGAGCGCCGGGCCGGCCTTCTGGATCGCGCCGCCCGCGCCGTAGAACAGGCCGGTGCCGATCGCGCCGCCGATGGCGATCATCTGAATGGTGCGCGGCGACAGGCCGCGGGAATACCCCTCGTCGTCCGTGCGTGCGGTACCGATGTCCGGTAGCTGCCTTTCCGAGGCTGTCAAATGCGGTTCCTCTCGCGTGCGTGCGGCCGGAACCCGCCGTTCGTGATCGGGAGCCACCGGCCGCGCCGAGCCTGCCGGCGGTTTGCCGGGCTCGGTCCAACGGCGTGTCACGCTACCGGAGTGGTATGTGCGGGGTCACAGTCACCGTCGCACGTGGCGTGCGGTCAGCTGCCCTCGTCGATCAGCTCGAGGCCGGTGACGACCTCGGCCTCGATGCGGATGACGTGGTCCATCGGCAGGTTGATCCAGGGGTCGAGCAGCGTCTCGTAGCGCTGCACCTGCTCGGGATCCATCACCACCCGCGCGACCCCGGTGACGATCACGCTCCAGCCCTGCCGGGTGTGCTCGTCGAACGAGTCGGCCTCGTACGCCACCACCTGGCCGTCACCCCGCAGCAGGCTGGCGCCCAGCTGCGCCCGCACCACCACCACATCCTCTTCGACGATGTGATTGACCGGCCGGATGATCGGAAGTCCACGGCGCGAGTACACAATTCGCCCGAATTGCGCGCCGGCCAGCCGTTTCAGTGACTCGGCAGCCGAGAGCTCGCGTAGCTTTCGTACCCCAACGCCACCCATTCCTTCAATTGTGGTCGATCGCTTGCGATTACGCCAATTGCCTTGCCGCATCTCATAGTTCACTCCCAGCATCGCCGCTGACCCGGCACCGCGCCAGCGAACCGGCGGCACCGTGCCGGCGCGGCGGCGGCATCGCCCTCGCCGGTGCACATGTCGATGCGGACTCGCTGCTCGCAGAGCGGCAGCACGGACACCAGTTCTTGGTTTGATGGATCGGAGTCTCGGATCACCGGTGGAAAGTCGAGCTGAGGGAGGTATTCGTGACCTCGCCCGTGCGGCAGTCGCCCATCGACCCATCGCGCGTTCCGTGAAATCCCGACCAGCGGCGGCTCGGCGAGCATCCGCGGCGCGCGCCCGGGCCGCTATCCGCTGGTTACGCGCCACACCTGTCGGCCGGACCACATGGCTCGTGGCCGAAACCCTCGTCGAGATCGAGCTCGTCGATCGAGCACTGGCGTTGGCAGCGCAGATCTTCACCTCGGTGCTTCCGGTGATCATCGCCGCGTCGGCGTTCAGCGGCTGGCAACCGACCACCGACACCATTCGGGATCAGTTCGGCTTCGACCCCGCCGTCTTGCACGCCGGGGATGCGGCCACGTCATCGGATCGGTCACTGACCGCGTTCGGTGTGGTCGGGCTGCTGATGATCATCCTCAGTGGCACCTCGTTCGCTCGGGCGCTCGGCCGTGTCTACGGGGCGGTGTGGCGGGTGCCGTCGATGGGGCCGCGGGATGCCTGGCGGTGGTTGACCGCGCTGCTCGCGGTGGCGTTGTCGACCGCGCTCGTCGAGCAGACCCGTGATCTGACCCGGATTCGGGTCGCGGGGCAGCCGCTCGCGCTGCTCGGTGAGGTCGCGGTGTGGACCCTGGTGTGGGCGTTCGCGCCGTTCCTGCTCACCAAGGGCGTGCTGACCGGGCGGGTGCTCTGGACGACCGGCGTCCTGACGGCGATCGGGCTGACCGCGGTGCACGTGGTCGCTCGCATCGTGCTGCCACGGATAACGGCGCAAGCCCAGCAGCACTTCGGGCCGTGGGGGCTCGCTTTCACCTCTGTCAGTTGGCTTTTCGTGATGTCGGTGGTGATCGTGGGTGCGGCAGCGATCGTCAAGGCCGTCGCATCGGACGACACAGCTGTCGGGCATTATCTGCGGCACCGGGCCCCGGCGACCGGCGCGTGAGATCAGCGGTGAGCTCGGTCGCGTCGGACGGGCCGCGGTCCGGCCACCAGTTCCACGGCGAGCAGAGCGGCGATGGTGACGAGCACCGTCCCGATGACGACCAGCCCCGTCGGATATCGCCAGAAGACGAGGACGATCACCGCGACGGCGACGATGCCGCCCAGGAGCGGGCCGCGAAACCGGCCCACGGCGGATTCGATCGCCTGTGGATCTCGGTCGTCTCGCCGTGACCGCACCGCGGCGAGGACCCGGTTGTAGCCTTCTCGCACCGCGACCGCGGATCTCGAGGGCCCGCTGAGGAACCCGGCGAGTGCGATGACCACGGCGGCCGTGAACACAGCGCGCACGGTGGTCCGCAATGGCACGAGAAAGGCATCGATCACCGTCGCGGCCGCTTGCGGGGTCATCACTTCGGCGGGCACCGCGTGCAGGTACGCCGATCGTGCGATGCCGATGGCTACCGCCAGTGCCGCCATGGCCAGCGCCAGCGCCACCCCCACCCAGGAAAACGCTTGCCGGCGGGCGCCTTTCGGCGCGACCCAGACGGCGCAGGCCGCCAGGAGCACGGTGAGCCACGGCGCCACCCGGTCGACCCGGTCCAGGAACGACACCCACCACTGCGCCTTGACCAGTTCCGGCGAACGGAACAGCACAAAGGACCGATCGATGGCCGGCACCTGCTCGACGAAGGTGAAACCTTCTTCGGTCAGCACGGTCCGCACCCTGTCGATGATCGGACCGAGCGACACGCTCACGGTGCCGTCCTCGCTCATCCCCACTGCCGCATGGGCGCGGCCGGTGAGGACAGCGGCAACGCCCGTGTGCGCCTGCCGGTTCGCCTGAATCCACAGGGTCTCGAACTCATCCGAGCCGAGGACGGACGTCACCGTGTCCCGCACGAAGTCTCGCGCTTGCTTGCCGACCAGCGGGGCGACCCCGACAAACGCGGCGGGCACCCGCGGGTTGCTCTCGGTGATCGCCGCCAGCGCCTGGGCTGTGATGGCCTCGACATCGACACGATCCATGATCGCGTCGGTGATCCGGTCGGCCAGCTCGCTCTGCAGTGCCGGATCGGCCCCCAGCGGCGTGACGATCCGGACGTAGCGGTCGGTGTCGAGCACTTCGCCGTGGGCGAATCGCGCGAGAACCGAGCCGATTGCCAGGACGGCGACGAGGGCCAGCAGCACGACCGTGGCCATCCAGCGCAGTGCGCCGCGGTGTTCGCCCCCGGCCCGCGCACCGGCCGGATCGCCGGTGCCGGGCGCATCACGATGCGCCGCGAGTTCCCGCAACCGCGTGAGCTCCTCGCGCTCGCTCTCGCCCGGTGGGCGATCGGATTCAGCGGCCTCCATGAGAATTTCCGCCTCGGTCCTGCGCTGGTCGATCCCGCACTCGATGGCATCGGCGATGTCGTGCCCTCCCGCGATGGTAGCGATCGCCGCGGCATCACGTCAGCGCATATGGTTGATCAGATATCCGATCCATCTCCTGGTTCACGGAATTGATATAACTGGCATTCGCCGCATCTGCTGTGCGAATTTCCCGAGTTCGGGAAGTAACATGCGTACCCAGTCGCACGGGGCAATCACAGCGTCGATGGTTTCGTCGGAGCCGTCCCTGAACAATGGTCCGTACAGTTTCCTGATCAGCGTATGCCGACCGGATACATGGACCGCGGTGCGGAGGGAGCTTCGCACGTCCGATACCGCCCATCGCTGCCTATTCCACTCGGGCACAGGGACTTTCACGCAACCGGTCAGCCAGTTCGCTTCGGACAACAGCACTGCTTCGGCCCGGCCTCGCTGCAGGATCACGAACGCCTCCGTCCCCGCGCACGCCTCTGCGAACACCTCACGCCAGGAAGCGCGGAGTATCGCCGTATACCACCGGCAGACACCGAGGGCGAACCGCAGATCGAAGGAGTCACCGGTCCGCGCAATGCCGTATCTGCCGGTGATCTGGCGCAGGCGGTACTGCACCGTGTTGCGATGGACCAGCAACCGCCGAACTGCCATGTAAGCGCTGCCAACACCATTGACGGCGGGCAACGTTGCCGCTAATGTTAGCGGTGAATACATTACGTGGCGGCACTCGTCGCCTCGGCGGTGCGTGTCGAGTTGATCGATGCTTTCCCGATCTCGTTCCAACCCGGCCGCCGGTGCCCTAATCCGTCTACAGAACAACGCATCAGGAGGAACGAGCGTGACGAAGGTCCTGTTCGTTATCACGGCCGCTGACCGGTGGACATTGAACGACGGAACGCCACATCCGTCGGGGTACTGGGCGGAGGAGGTGGCAGTTCCGCACCGGACCTTCAGCGAGGCCGGATGGGACATCACCGTCGCGACGCCGGGCGGCAAGGCTCCGACGCTCGATCGGCTCAGCATCGGAATCGCCGGTGGGATGCCATGGAAGCGCCGCGAAGTGGAGCGCTACCTCGACAGCATCGCGGATGTCCTGGCCACACCGGAGCCCCTCGATGCCGTCGATGCGGACGCCTTCGACCTGGTGTTCTACCCGGGCGGACACGGGCCGATGGAGGATCTCGCCTACGACAAGACCTCGGGTGCGCTGTTGAGCCATCGGCTGACATCCGGTCGCCCGCTCGCGCTGCTGTGCCATGCCCCGGCGGCCATCCTGGCCGCGACCGCGCCGGACGGAACATCGCCCTTCGCCGGCCGCCGGATGACCGGGTTGTCCAACCGGGAGGAGTTGCTCAACCGGTTCGCCCGGAAGGCCCCGTGGCTGCTCGAGGACAAGCTCGAGGAGTTGGGCGTCGATTACTCCAAGGCGAGGCTGCCGCTGCGGCCGCATGTCGTGGTCGACGGGAATCTGTACACGGGCCAGAACCCGCAGTCTTCGGCCGATCTGGCACAGCGACTCGTCGCCGACATCGGTGCGACGCAGTCCTCGAGATGAGCTCATGACGGGACGATACCCGTTGCCCCCGAGGTGATTTCGGCCGTGGCATGCCGTTGAGGCGTGGCGCGTCCGAGAGTCGTCCCGGCATGGAACACGGGGCGACGATCGGCCGCACCGAGAACGGCCGGAATTCCCACACCCCAGTGTTGACACTGCTAACATTCGCGGTTAACGTCGGTCCGCCCACACACCAGCGAGCGAGAGAAGTACGCCGATGTCACCGACTCAACTCAGCACCGTCGAGGTCGATCTGGGTGGCCACCTGGTCACCGTGCCCGGAGGCGGTCTCTACGACCGGTTCCGGATGGACACCGACCTGGACGAAGTGGCGCGGGATCCCCGGGTGAGCAGTGTGGATTTCTTCCGGCAGCTACCCAAGGTCAAGGTCGACTCGCGGATCGGTGAGACCTTCACCCCGAACTTCTACTACCGCATGTCGAGTGCGCGGTTGACCATGCTGGCCCGGTCGCGCACGATCCGTTCCCGCCTGCCGGAGGAGCTGGCGCCGCTGGAGGTCGCGCCCGGGATCGGCCTGGTCTCGGTCGTGTTCTTCCGATACGACGTGTGCGACATCGACTTCTACACCGAAGCCGCCGTCGGGGTCGCCGTCCGGCCGGCCCGGCACGGCCGGCTCGGATTCGTCGATCTGCTCGCCGGACTCGACAACGATCACCTCGATTCCTATGTGCTGTCGCTGCCGGTGAACACCGATATCGCCCAGGTCCGCGGGCACGACGGCTACGGATTTCCCAAGTGGGTCACCGACATCGACGTCGACATCGATGCCACGCGCACCACGGCACGCGTCGCCGACGACAGCGGCAACACCGACCTGTCACTCTCGGTCGCCACGCCCGCGCAGACCGAATACCGCAGCGGAGAGCGTGTTTCGACGCTCACCTCGTACACATCGATCGCCGGTGCCTGGCATTCGACGCTCAGCCAGACCAACATGCTGTCGGCCGGCAGCGTGAGCATGCCCCGCAATGTCGACCTGACCTTGGGCCGCGGTCGGCTGTCCGAGGACCTGCGATCGCTCGCACCGATCAAGACCGTTCGACTCGATGTGATCACCGAAGGGCAACTCGCCCTGCACATGCCGGTCCCGACCTCGGTCCCGACCCGGCGCTGACTGTCCCGGAACGCGGTACATCCGGAACCCGAGAACACCAGACCAGAAGGAGAGCAGGTGCTGTTCTATCCGGTCACCGATGCGAACTTCGACACCGCGTCCTATCACCAGTTCGCCGAGCACTACTTCCTCGCCCGCGAGGGCATGAAGTGGTTCTGGGACCAGTACACCGAGAACGACGCCCAGCGTGACGAGATCCACGCGTCCCCGCTGCGCGCGTCGATCGAGCAGCTCCGCGGCCTCCCGCCGGCGTTGGTGATCACCGGCGAAGCCGATGTGCTGCGCGACGAGGGTGAGGCCTACGCGGCCAAACTCCGCGAGGCCGGGGTGCAGGTCACCCAGGTGCGGTTCGGCGGCATCGTCCACGACTTCGTGATGCTGAACGCGCTGCGCTCGACCCAGGCGGCGAACGCCGCGATCAAGCTGGCGCAGGACACGCTGCGCGCGGCATTGCACTGAATCCGGAGCCGCTATGACCATCGACCACGCCACCAGATCCACCCCGGCCCGCGCCTCGGACCTGCCCGCTGCCCTGACCCCGGCCCTGCTCGCGCGGCTCGCCGCACGCGTCGAGGCCGGACCGGACGCCGCGCACGTCACCACCACGGCCCCCTACACCGGTGACCCGCTCGCCACCCTGCCGGTCTCGACGCCCGCGGACGTCGAGGCCGCGTTCGCCCGCGCTCGCGGCGTCCAGCCGGCCTGGGCCGCCACACCCGTGCACGAGCGGAAGGCGATCCTGCTGCGTTTCCACGACCTGCTGCTCGAGCGGCAGCACGAGGTCCTGGACCTGATGCAGGCCGAGAACGGCAAGACCCGCCGCGATGCCTTCCTCGAGGTCACCGATATCGCGATCGCGTCCCGCTACTACGCGCGCAGCGCCCCGAAACTGCTTGCGCCCAAACGCCGCCGGGGCGCGATCCCGGTGCTGACCCACACCACGGAGCTGCGGCATCCCAAAGGTGTCGTCGCGGTCATCTCACCGTGGAACTACCCGCTGAGCATGGGCGCCGGCGACGCCATACCGGCGCTCATGGCCGGCAATGCCGTCGTGCAGAAGCCGGACACCCAGACCGCGCTCACCGCGCTGTGGGCGCTGGATCTGATGCACGAGGCCGGCCTGCCCCGTGGGGTATGGCAGATGATGGTCGGCCGGGGCAGTTCCATCGGCACACCGCTGATGGACAACGCCGACTACATGATGTTCACCGGGTCCACCGCCAGTGGCCGGGAGATCGCCCGCGACGCCGGGGAACGGCTGATCGGCGCCTCGCTCGAACTGGGCGGTAAGAATCCGATGATCGTCCTCGACGACGCCGATATCGACCGCGCCGCCGAAGGCGCTGTCTCCGCGTGCTTTTCGTCGACGGGACAGCTGTGCGTCTCCATCGAACGCATGTATGTCGCCGAAGCCGTCCACGATGAATTCGTCGCCGCCTTCGTCGGCCGGACCGAGCGGCTGAAGATCGGTGCCGCCTACGACTACAGCACCGATGTCGGGTGCCTGACCAACCGGTCCCAGCTCGACACGGTCACCGCCCATGTCGAGGACGCAGTCGCCAAGGGCGCGACCGTGCGTGCCGGCGGCCGGGCACGCCCCGATCTCGGGCCGCTCTTCTACGAACCGACCATCCTGACCGGTGTCACCCCGGACATGACGCTCTACGACCACGAGACCTTCGGCCCGGTCGTGTCGATCTACTCCTACCGGGACGTCGACGAGGCGATCGCGCTGGCCAATGCCACCGCCTACGGTCTCAATGCCAGTGTCTGGAGTGGTGACGGCGCGAAGGGCCGCGCGGTCGCGGCCCGCATCCACACCGGCACCGTCAATGTCAACGACGCCTATGCCGCCGCCTGGGGCAGTGTCGACGCGCCGATGGGCGGCATGGGCGATTCCGGACTCGGGCGCCGCCACGGCGCCGACGGCCTGCTGAAATACACGGAGCCGCAAACGGTTGCGCACCAGCGCCTCCTCGGTTTCACGGCGCCGGCCGGTGTCTCGGAGCGGGTCTGGGCAGCCACGCTGACCGTCGTGCTGAAGGTACTGAAAAGGGTTGGAGCCCACTGAATCTCCTGAAAAAGTGCTGGCCGAGGCGTCGATCGACGTCTCGGCCAGCACTTTTCGGACCTGGGGGCCGATCGTCTCGCCGCGCGGGCAGCGGCCAGGCCCTGGAGATCGTCCACTGGCGGCGCGGGCCCGCGCAGTGAGGGACAGGCCCCGGCGATGCGCACGGGGATCGTGATCCACGGCTCGAATGTTGACGGCGCTAATTTCGAGAGTAATGTAAGCGGTGTACACATTACGGTGACCGAAAGGGGATGACATGTTCGCGGTGACGCTCGACGGCTACGGCGGTCCGGAGGTCATGAAGTGGTCGCAGGTGGACGACCTACCGGCCCCCGGCCCGGGGGAAGTGACGGTGGACGTGGTGGCCGCGGGAGTGAACCGCGCCGACCTCATGCAGCGCTATGGCGTCTACCCGCCGCCGCCGGGGGCCAGCGACATCCTCGGCCTGGAGGTGTCCGGCATCGTCGCCGAGGTCGGCGCCGACGTGCAGGACTGGAAGCCGGGCGACGCGGTCTGCGCGCTGCTGTCCGGCGGTGGCTATGCCGAACGGGTCAACGTCCCCGCCACGCAGTTGCTGCCCGTGCCCGACGGAGTGAGTCTCACCGCGGCCGCCGCGCTCCCCGAGGCGGCCGCCACCGTGTGGTCGAACGTGGTGATGGCCGCCGGTCTTCGCGCCGGCCAGACGCTGCTGGTCCACGGCGGCGGCAGCGGCATCGGCACGCACGCGATCCAGGTGGGCCGGGCGCTGGGCGCCCGCGTGGCGGTGACCGCCGGTTCGCAGTTCAAGCTGGATCGCTGCCGGGAACTCGGCGCGAACACCCTGATCAACTACCGCGATCAGGATTTCGTCACCGTCGTGACCGAGGAGTACGGCGGCGCCGACGTGATCCTCGACATCATGGGCGCCGGGTACCTGCAACGCAATGTGGACGCCCTGGCCACCGACGGCGACCTCACGATCATCGGCCTCCAGGATGGGGCGGTCGCCGAGCTGAATCTCGGTGTGATGCTGGGCAAACGGGCCTCGGTGCACGTGACGAACCTGCGTCGCCGTCCCGAATACGGCCTCGGGTCCAAGGCCGAGATCATTTCCGACCTGCGCCGGCGGCTGTGGCCGCTGATTTCCGCGGGCGCCGTCGCGCCGGTCGTGTCCGCCGTAGTGCCCATCCACGATGTCTCCGAAGCGCACCCGCTGCTGGATTCCGCCGATACCGTGGGCAAGGTATTGCTGCAGGTTCGCAAGCCGTGAGGCGCCACTCCTCCACCGGCGAGCCCGGTCGCCTCGGCATACCGGCGGCCCGGATCAGGCGCCCGAGGGCTCGCTGGACGTGACCGTCGCGTCGAGCGCCGCGAAAACGGCACTCCGGACACGGCTTTCGACGGAATCGGCGTCGAACTTCCCGTGCAGGTACAGGAAGGCCAGGCCGTGGACCAACGCCCACAGCGCCGTCGCCAGGTCTTCCTCGCTGGCCGTGGGAAAGATCTGCCGCACAATCGATTTCACGTACTCGTGGATCGCGGTGGTCGCCGCCACCCGTTCCGGACTGGTGGGATCGCACGGCTCGGAGAACATCACCCGGAAAAGCCCGGGCCGCGTCAGGGCGAACCGCACATAGGCGCCCGCGATCTCGGCAAGGTCCGCGGCATTGGCCGGCGCGGCGGCCGCCGCGACCAGTTGCGCGGTCAGTTTGCGATAACCCACGGCGGCGACGGCGGAAAACAGGGAATCGCGATCGGCGAAGT
>NZ_JBHZCS010000118.1:0-6675 GCF_042755705.1 Nocardia sp. NPDC059154 | reverse complement strand
ACACGCCCGCCCGCCGCGCGGCGGCGCGGAGCGAAAGCTCACCCGCCCCGCCTTCCTCGAGGAGTTCCACAGCCGCGCGCACCAGCGCGCTGGGCAGATCGCCGTGGTGATACGGCGCGTTCGACGTTGCCATGGAACCAATTTAACAAGTGTTGACAGCGCTTACATTTCATCCTTGCGTTAGCGTCCGCACACAAAGGTAAGCAGTGCATTCATCAGAGGCCGAAAGAGGTTCGTTCTCGGTCCACTTGTGCGCCATGGTTCCTCCGCCAGGTGGTGCCGGAACTCGGCGACAAGGCATTGACGATCTGTCTGATGGGCGTGGCCATGGTCGCAGGGCTGTACGCCCATGGCCGGCCGTCGGCGAGCACGGTGGCGGCCTACGATGCCGACCCCGGCCTGGCCGAACTTCGCATCGACGTGTGCGCCGCGCTCGAAGAATCCCTGGCGACACTGATGACCGGTGTTCTGCATCGTCCGAACGGCTCGAAATATCGTCCGCGCGAACCGAAATGAGGACTCCGGGCGTTATGCGCCGATGCCCGATTCGCTGTTCCGGCGGTACGTGAGCAGCCACCAGGCCACGATCAGATCGTCGGTGCGGTCGAGGTTCAGGCCGGTGATCTCGGCGAAGCGCAGCAACCGGTTTCGGACGGTATTGCGGTGGAGGTAGAGCTTGGCAGCAGTTTCGTCGATACGACGGTCGCAATCGAGGTACGCCTCCACCGTGGCAGCCACCTCGGCACCCGCGCTGTGACGCAACAGCGGCGCGAGGTGCTTCGCGGCGAGCACGTCGACCGCCTCGTCGGGATACGCGAGCAACGGTAGCGGGCCCAGCGTCGCCAGATCGACCAGCCCGGTCCGATCGTTGCGGGCGGCGAGGTCGAGGGCCTGGCGGGCGTGGCGATAGGACAGCGGAGCCTCGGTCAGCGGCACCGAGGGCCCCAGGGCCACCGTCCCCGCCGGGGGCGGGTCGTCCGGTGTGTGCGGGAGCAGGGCGACCAGGTGGCGGTCGATGACCGTGTCGACGACCGGCAGTTTCGATGTCGATCCGCGTGCGCGCAGGTATCCGAGCAGTTCGGACGCGGCTTTCGTCTCATCCCAGGCGACACAGGCGACGTGGTAGCGATGATCCGGATCCACCCGGTGGTGCCCGGCCTCGGCGGCGATCGCCGCCGGGGACAGGCTGCCGTCGACCAGACGGCGCAGGAAGTCCGCGCGCCGGGTGGCGCCGTCGATGGCCCGGTCCTGCAGGACCATGTGCACCGCGGTAGCCGAGGCGGTTGCCCACTCCCACATGAGGTCCTGCATGGCGTCGATCTCGGCTGCCGGTATCTCGGCGGCGACCGCGCGCTCACGGACGATCGCGAATATCCGGCGCGCCCCGATCTGGATGCTGTGTGCGACGAGTTCGAGCGGGATCTGCTGGTCGGCCCACACGCGAGCGAGGGCGGCCAGCTCATCGAAGCTCGATTGCGCCAGGTCCGTGCGCAGGTGACGGACCGCGATCTCGAGTACGGCACGTGTGTTCTGCTCGATCGAGTCGGGATCTACCTGGTCATAGACGGGAATGCTGTCGCGATACAGGCGGGTGAGGTCCGCCGAGATCTGGCGCAGTTCCGGGTCGGCCGCGGAGATCATCGTCGCTATCCGGGCGGCGGTTTCCCTCCGGCCCGGCCCGACCGGAACCGCCGGCCGGTCTGTGTTCGTCACCATCGCGAGTTCCTCGTCAGCTCACCCATATGCATGTGCACACCCAATGGGGTTCTCATGCCCATTCAATCGATGTTCGGACCCCACCAGAATGGCATATGCACATCTTGCCTCAGGAAATCGAGGAGTCATGGACTTTGCACCCAGCGCTCGCGCTGCCGATCTTGTCGAGCGCGTACGCCGTTTCGTGGACGACGAGATCCTCCCCGTCGAGCCCGGGTATCACCGGGAGCTTGCCGCGGCGCGCGACGCGGGTGGGGATCCGTGGCAGCCATTGCCGATGCTGGCCCAGTTGCGGGCCAAGGCCCGTTCGGAGGGCCTATGGAATCTGTTCCTGCCGGCCGCGCACGCGGGTGAGTACGCCGCACGATTCGGCACCGACGGTGGTGCGGGCCTGACCAACACCGACTACGCGCCGATCGCCGAGGTCACCGGGCGATCGTTCCTGGCCCCGCACGTATTCAATTGCAACGCACCCGATTCCGGAAACATGGAAGTCCTGTTGCAGTACGGGGATCAGGCTCAGCGCGATCGCTGGCTGGAGCCTCTGCTCGACGGCAGAATTCGCTCGGCGTTCGCCATGACCGAACCCGGCGTCGCGTCCTCGGACGCGACGAACATGGCGGCCACCGCGGTGCCCGACGGGGACGAGGTCGTGCTCAACGGCCGGAAGTGGTGGACCACCGGCATCGGCCATCCGGACTGCGAGGTCATCCTGTTCATGGGTTTGACCGATCCGGACGCCGGCAAGCACCGCCGGCACACCATGGTGATCGTCCCGCGCGACACCCCCGGCGTCCGCGTCGAGCGGATGCTGCCCACGATGGGCCGATACGACGAGCCCTTCGGGCACGGCGAAGTCTCGTTCACCGATGTTCGTGTGCCGTCGTCCAATATCCTGCTCGGCCCCGGCCGGGCCTTCGAGATCGCGCAGGGGCGGCTGGGTCCCGGCCGGGTGCACCACTGCATGCGCCTGATCGGACTCGCCGAGTCCGCCCTCGAGGCCGCCTGCCGTCGAGCCCTGGATCGCACCGCATTCGGAAAGCCCTTGGCGAACCTCGGCGGCAACCGCGAGCGGATCGCGAAGGCGCGCATCGCCATCGACTCCGCGCGGCTGCTGGTGCTCAATGCCGCATGGAAACTCGACACGGTCGGTGCGTTCGGTGCGCTCAGTGAAATCAGCCAGATCAAGGCGCATGTGCCGGCGGTGGCGCAGGACGTCATCGACTTCGCCATGCAAATCCACGGCGGCGCAGGCATATCCGACGATTTCCCGCTCTCCGCGGCATGGACGGCCGCGCGGGCGATCCGGCTGGCCGACGGACCCGACGAGGTGCACCTGGACCTCGTCGGACGTGTCGAACTCGCCAAATATGCCGAGCGCCGGTGAGAGAACCCGAGAAAGCGAGACCGCATTCCATGAGCAAGGGCACGATCATCATCACCGGAGCCAGTTCCGGTCTGGGCGAGGAGATGGCGCGCCAATTCGCCGGGCGCGGGTATGACCTCGGGCTGTGCGCACGGCGTGTCGATCGGCTCACCGCACTGAAAGACGAACTCGCCGAGGCCCATCCGGGCGTCCGGGTCGAGATCGCGGCCCTCGATGTCACCGATGACGACGCCGTGCGCGCGACCTTCGGAGTCTTCCGCGCGGCCTTCGGGAGCATCGATCGGGTCATCGTCAATGCCGGCAGTGGTCTGGGCGCGGCGCTGGGCACCGGCGGCGCCGCAGCCAACCGCACCACGGCGATGACCAACTTCGTCGGCGCGCTGTCGCAGAGCGAACACGCGCTGGAGATCTTCCGTGCGCAGCAGCGCGGCCATCTGGTGCTGATCTCGTCGTTCTCGGCGGTGCGGGGGATGCGGCGCTCGATGACCGTCTACGCGGCCAGCAAGGCCGGGGTGGCCGCGCTGGCCGAGGGGCTGCGCTCCGAACGCATTCCCGGCGTGGACATTTCGCTGATCCTGCCGGGATATATCCGCTCCGAGATCAATGCCGCGGCCGCGGACCGCACCAAATTCATGGTCGACACGGCGCCCGGTGTCGCGTCCATGGTCGCCGCCATCGAGGCTCGCCGAGCCGTCGCGTATGTCCCGAGCTGGCCGTGGGTTCCGCTCGCGATGGCCATGAAGGTGCTGCCCCTGTCGATCGTGAGGAAGCTGACATGACATCGACCCCCGGCCCTACGCGGACGGAGGCTCGGCAGGTGCGGTCCGAGGACGCCTTCGACGTGAACACGCTGGCGGCCTGGCTACGTACTCAGGTCGCCGACGAAACGCTGAGCGGCATCCCTGCGGTGCGCCAGTTCTCCGGTGGCGCTTCGAATCTGACATACCTGCTGGAGTACCCGGGCCGTGACCTCATTCTGCGGCGGCCCCCGGCCGGGCGGCACGGCGAAGGGGCGCACGATATGGCCCGGGAGTACCGCGTGCAGACCGCGCTCGGGCCGGTGTTCGACTACGCGCCGTCGACGGTCGCGCTGTGCGAGGACCCCGAAATCCTCGGAGCCCCTTTCTATCTGATGGAACGACTCGACGGCATCATCCCCCGTAAGGAGTTCCCTCAGGACCTGGAGCTCACCACGCTGCAAGTCGGCAAGCTGTGTACGAACGTTCTCGACGTCCTGGTCGATCTGCACACGATCGATCCCGAGGCGGCGGGGCTGAGCTGGATGTCGAAGGGGCCCGGCTACGTCGCCCGTCAGGTGGCGGGCTGGTCGAAGCGCTACCGACGGGCCAGGACCTGGAATGTCGGCTCGTTCGAATCGGTGATGGCGTGGCTGGCCGCCAATCAGCCGCCCGATCGCGGGGCCGTGCTCATCCACAACGACTTTCGTTTCGACAACATCGTCCTCGATCACTCCGATCCGACCCGGCCCATCGGGCTGCTCGACTGGGAGCTGGCCACCATCGGGGATCCGCTGATGGACCTCGGCAGCGCACTCGCGTACTGGGTCCAGCAGGACGACGGCCGCGCGTTCAAGTTCTTCCGCCGCCAGCCCACCCACACCCCCGGCATGCTGACGCGCCGTGAGGTCGTCGAATACTACTGCCGGCGAACAGGAATCGGTCTCACCGATCGCGAATGGGCCTTCTACGAGGTCTTCGGTCTGTTCCGGCTGGCGGTCATCTGCCAGCAGATCTATTTCCGGTACCACCACAGGCAGACGACCAATCCGGCATTCCGGTTCTTCGGGCTCGCCGTCGTCCTGCTGGAACGCCGCTGCCGCAAGATCATTCACAGGAACAGGTGACATGACCGTCGACTTTCCCGAGGCGTCCGGTGCACGCCCCACCACCCCGACCCTGACCCGGATCCTGGCCGATGCCGCGGACCCCGCCGCACCTGAGCTGGTGCAGCGGATTCGTCGAAACCGGGCGTGGCGCACCGACTATGCCGCGCTGCTCGCCGAAGTGACCAGCGCCTCGGCCGGAAGTACGGAGGTCGCGCATGCGGTCGCGGCACGCGGACTCACGTCGGCCCGGCGACACATGGTCTGGCGCAAAGGCACAGTCGACATTCCGCTGGCCGACCTCGATCTCGCGACCGGTGCGGTCTGGCAAGCCGATACGGCTACCGTCACCGGCCACAACCGCCCGGTGACACAGCTACAGATTCCCTACCGCGGCCGACGGCTGAGCGGGGCCGACCTGCTCGGGCAACTCGACAGCTGGGTTGCCGAGGGTGTCGCCGAACCCTCGTTCCGCGCGGCCATCGGCCGGGTGGTGGCCAATCCGCAGTGGCTGTCGGTGCCTGGCCGCAGCATCGTGCTGCTGGGTGCCGGGGCCGAGCTCAGCCCGCTGGCCACGCTGTCCGCGTGGGGTGCCGACGTCCTCGCCGTCGATGTGGCGGGCCGTGACCTGTGGCAGCGGATCGGCGAAACCGCCCGCAGCGGCGCGGGCACGGTCCGGTGGCCGCTGCGCCCCGACGGCACACCGGGCTTGGACCTGGCCACCGAGCTGCCCGAGCTGAGCGCCTGGCTGACCACCGAAAGCCATGAGCTGCCACTGGTTCTCGGCATGTACGCCTACGCCGATCGCGGCGCGCACGTTCGTATCACGATGGCGGCCGACCTCCTGGCCACCTATCTGTCCGGGCTCGATGCGCGGACCGCGCTCGCCTACCTCGCCACCCCCACCGACGCCTTCGTCGTACCCCGCGAGGTCGTGGACGCCGGGGTGAGCGCATGGCACGGACGGGGCTGGCCGAAATACCTGGACAGCGTGGCCCGCTCGGTCTCGCGAGGTGCGCTCTTCCGGCCGCCGTACACCACGACGCACGAGGACGGGACCGGCCTCGCCGATGTTCTCGTGCCCCAGCAGGGACCCAGCTATGCGCTGGCCAAACGCCTCCAGCGCTGGCGCGGGATCACTGCGGAACGCGACGGTCAGCTCGTCTCGTTCAATGTCGCGCCCGCGTCGTGGACCCGTTCGGTCACCAAGAATCGCGCACTGGCTGCCGCCTACGGGGGTGCGCACCACTTCCGGGTCGAGGTATTCGAACCCGACACCTGCCGCGTACTGATGGCCGCCCTGCTGGTCCACGACCTGCACCGGCCGCCGACGCCGCGGCCGCACCCGGAAGCGCTGTTCAGCGACCAGGCACTGCACGGCGGATTGTGGCGCGCCGCCTACGAACCGAGGTCCGCACTCGGGTTCGCCGCCTTGCTGGGAGCCCTCCGCCCGGGCTCACAGCGCTGACCCTCCGCGCAGCTTCGGCATGTGACATGCTCGCCCCGCCCAAAGGTCCAGCCCACCGTACGGGCACGATCGTCGACCTGGACGAACCCTGACCCTCTGGCAAAGCGATGAGTTTTCACTCGTCAGCTAGGTTCTGTCTCGAAGTGAGTGATGGGGCGGCACCGCGCAGCGGTGCCGCCCCCTCCACACGTTCGAACAAAACTGTTTTCCGCACTGGAACACCAGCAAAGTCTCCAGTCGTTCTGATTCACGACAAAACAA
>NZ_JBHZCS010000117.1:1553-19578 GCF_042755705.1 Nocardia sp. NPDC059154 | reverse complement strand
AGGCCACGATCCATATCGCTGTCATCAACCAGTGGCTGCGACACAGTTGAGGGCGAGCCACAGGCCCGCCCTCAACACTTCGAAACAGAACCTAGTCGACCGGGGGCAGGGCGATCGGGCCGGGTTCGAACACGGTCACCAGCACGATGAGGTTGCCGTAGGGCGCGTTCCCGTTGGCGAGGCGGTGCGCGGCCCGGGCGAGAGCGGTACGCCACCCGTACTTGGCCTCGATCTCGGCCTGCACCCGGGGCACGAAAGTGCCCGTGCTGAGCAGGCGGGCCGTGCCCTGGAGCTGGCGGGAACCGAGTTTGGGATTGCCGCGCCAGTCGCCGGGCTGCACCAGCACCCGGCCGTCCTCGGCGAGTTGCTCGGCCTCGGTGGAGAACGACGAGGTCCGGAAGGCGAGACCGTTGTCACCGATGGGGACCACCAGCCGCGGCACGGTGACCAGCCGGCGCGGGCCGGTGGTCCGGGTCACCAGCACCGTTTTCGCCTGCTGCCAGACGGCGGCCGGGCCGGAGATTTCGCCGCGCGCCGGTATCGGTGCGGGCGCCGCCGCCCCGGGGCGGGCGAACTGGGTACGCGCGGCCGCCGGGTCGATCGTCATGTCGGTCATCGCCTTCGATCCTTCCGTGCCGAATTCCATTGCCGGGCTCGGTGCCGGGCGCAGAGCGAGGCGGTGCAACGGCACCACACAGCGATTGCCATGTATTCGCTCATTCGGCGGCGACCATCTCGCTGTGGGCCGGTCCGGCACGGTGGCACAAGAGCGACACACGGGCCAGCCCATTGAGTTTCACCACATGGCACTCGTGGGCCACCCTGCCCCAACACTTCTCGACCACGTCGAGCCCGTCCCCTTCGATAGTCCAGGCGTTCCGCAGATCTGGCAACAACACAGGTCAGACGTCGTGAATTTGTAGCGGGGAGATCGCTCGGGGCCGGAAGATCCGCCGCAGCAGGGCCTGAAGGATCCCTGCAAAGCCGCCGGGCCGCGAGTTCGGCGAAGGTGAGCCCCAGGGGAGTGAGCGCCTCCCAGCGGCGCACCGTCCACCCGACCGTGGGACAGCGGGTGATACCGGTTGTCCTTCTCGAACCAGGTGAGGGCGCCGCGACCCGGCAGGTGTGGAACATGGTTGCTCGACCTGCGGGGGCCGGGTTTGGCCTAGGCTGCTCGGCGTGAGTGCCGCTGGGTCGCGAACGATTGCTTTGCCGCAGTGCCGGGTGAGCTGTGCCGAGTACGGTGCGGGAGAGGGAATGCCGGTTCTGTACTGCCACGGCGTACCTGGAACACATTTGGAGGGTGAGGCTTTCGATGCGGCCGGGGTGGCGGCGGGAATTCGCGTCATCGCGGTCGATCGGCCCGGAATGGCGGAATCGTCGCTGCCGGCGGGGGCGCGGGTGGCGGACTGGGTCGGCACGGTGGCCGCGCTGGCGGATCGGCTGGGGCTGGGGCGATTCGGGGTCATCGGGGTGAGCGGCGGCGGGCCCTTTGCGCTGGCGGTCGCGGCTGGGCTGCCCGGCCGGGTGACGGGTGTGGCGCTCATTTCCGCGCCCGCGCCGCTCGGTGAACAGGCCGACGCCGCGGACCTGGATCCGGTGGCGCGCCGGCGTCGGCGGGGGCTGAATGTCCTGCGGCGGGCCCCTTTTCTGGTGTATCCGATGGCGATGGAGATGTCGCTGGTGATCCGCCGGCGGAAGGGGGTCGCGGGATTGGTCGCGCAGATGGCGGACGTGGATCGCGAGCGGGTCGAGGGCGATCCCGAGCTGGCCGACAAGCTGGAGGCCAATCTGCGGCGCAGTTTCGAGCAGGGCAGCCGTGGTTTCGCTTCCGACATTCGCCTGGTCTTCACCCGCGAATGGGGATTCCGGCTGTCCGACGTGACCGTGCCGGTGCAGGTCTGGCACGGCGAGGCCGACGGCAATGTCCCCGCCGACGATGCCCGCCGGCTCGCCGCGGCGCTCCCGGACGCCCGGCTGCACCTCGTGCCCGGCGCGGGCCACCTGCTGTTCGTCGACCGTGCGGCCGACATCCTCGCCTCCCTCGAAATCGACAACACGCCGTGACCGGCGGGCGTCGGGCACGAGGTGCGGCCGAGGTCAGAGGCCGACGAGTTCCGCAGGGGTGGACATGTCCTGCTACGCCCTGCGTCGATCGAGATGCGTTGCCGCGCTACCCCAGTGCGTGGGCGGTGGTGTATCCGAGCAGCGCCGCGCCGAGCCCCGCGATGATGCTCACGGCGACATTGAGCGTGGCGTACAGATACGAGCGCTGCTCGGCGAGACGGATGGTCTCGTAGCCGAACGTGCTGTACGTGGTCAGTGCGCCACAGAATCCGGTGCCGACGAGCGCGTAGGTGGGAGACGAGACCGCGGCGCCGGTGAGCGAGCCCAGGATCAGGCAGCCGGTGAGGTTGACCGTCAGTGTGCCCCAGGGGAAGACGCTGTCGTGGCGGGTCTGGATGGCGCGGTCGGTGAGATACCGCGCCGGGGCGCCGACCATCGCGCCGAGAATAACGAGCAGCGCGGTCATGCGGTGGCCTCCCGGCGTCGGGCGATCTGGTGGGTGCAGGCCGCGCGGGTGAGACGGACCGCGACCAGGGTCGCCAGCAGCGCGCACACCAGGGTGGCGGCCATGTAGGTGAATGCCGTTGCGACCGTGCCCGGTTGCAGCAGTCCGCGGGTTTCGTTGGCGTAGGTGGAGAAGGTGGTGAATCCGCCGAGGATGCCGACGCCGAGGAACGGGCGCACCAGCGGATGGGCGGTGATGGTCTCGGTGACGATCACCATCAGCACGCCGATGAGGAAGCAACCGGCCACATTGGTGAGGAAGGTGGCCCATGGGAAGCCGGCGACCGGGGTGGGCCACTCCAGCGCGAGCCCGTATCGGGCCAGCGCACCGAGCGCCCCGCCGATCGAGATCACGGTCAGGATCGCACCGTGCGATCGCGACAGTTCCTGTGGTTGCCCGGGTTGATGCAGATCGACATCGGGGTCGATCGGTTCGAAGATCTCGACACTACGGGTCGAATCCAGCTCACTGCTCACACACGTCTCCTACTCCAGCGCACCCCGAGGGTGTCATTGTGGGGTAGGGACTGTTGGCGGCTGGTGGCCGCGGTTGTTCCGTGACTTCGGAGCGGCGAGCCCCACCGCCGCTATCTCGAACAGGATAGCGAGCCTACGCGGGTCTCCGCTGACGATGTGGGTCAGATCACGCCCCATCCGTCGCGGCTTGCGGGTACGGGCGCGGCGTCCGGGGGCGCCGGTGGGGGCGTGCCAGCGCTGGAGAGCGCTGCGGAAGGAACGGGGGTCCTGGCCGAGTTTCGTTGCGATGGAACGGATCCGGTGGCTTCGCGGGGAGGCTGGCCCAGCTGCAGGTGGTGAAATCGGCGACTTCGAGCGCCGAGTGATTTGACTCGGTCACGTCCCCGGGTTCAGTATGGGTCGGTCAGCACCTCGCTAGGCGAGGCTCCTGTACGAACACAGGCCACTGATCCGACGACGTCGAGAGACGCCCAGGGTTAGGACAGATCTCCCCGGATTAAGGGGTGATCCGAAGTGGCTTTCCGCGAAGGGATACGTCGTGCAGTGCCGAAGCTCTGACGAGAGGGGTGCCCGCAATGTCACTGGTCGTGGCATTGTTTTCCCCTCCGCCCGGTGCGACACCCGTAGATGTGGTCGACGCGCGTGCGTCCCGGCGGCAAGGAGGTGAGGGGCGAATGAGTTCCGGCGATAGTCCATATCCCAGTCCGGTTCGAAAACCATTGTCGTTCCCGGCTTGCCGCGCACTGAGCGCTTCCTGAAGCATTCGGAATTCCGTGGCGGCCGATCCTCCGAAGGAGTTCTCTCATGGCCGTCATCGCATTTCCGCGTACCCGGACCGCGCTGACCGTCCTGTCGGTGCTCGGCGACTCGGCGCGGCGGGTTCACGCGCGCCACCACCTCACCGAATCCGAGCGCGCCAACCTGCGCATCGCCCGCTCCCGGGTCGCGGTCTACACCGCCTCGCTGGGCGGTCACCCCTACCACGCGTAGGCCCTCGGGGCCGCGGGCCGACGCCCGCGGCGGCGGGAGGGTGGTCTTCACAGCGGTTTCTCAGCGGCCGGACGGCACAGTGTTCGCGTGACAAACCATGTGACACTTCCTGATTCGGCCCGGTCCGGGCTGCCCGTCAAGGTTCCGCAGATCACCGCGCTGTTCTGGGTGATCAAGGTGCTCTCCACCGGAATGGGAGAGACCTTCTCCGACTTCCTCGTCAAGCACCTGCCGCCGCTGCTGGCGGTCGGTGGTGCCCTGGTGCTCTTCACCGTGAGCCTGGCCGCCCAGATCCGCGCACCCCGCTACCGCGTCTGGACCTATTGGACCGCCGTGGTCATGGTGGCCATCTTCGGCACCATGGTCGCCGACATCGTGGATTTCGTGGTCGGCATTCCGCTGGGGATCTCGACCGTGCTGTTCCTGGCCCTGCTCGCGGGCGTGCTGCTGCTCTGGTACCGCGTCGAGGGCACCCTGGACGTGCACAGCATCGATACCCGCCGGCGCGAAGGCTTCTACTGGACAACGGTCGTGGTGACCTTCGCGCTCGGCACCGTCGCCGGCGACTTCACCGCCGCGACACTGCATTTGGGCTACCTGGTGTCGTCACTGCTGTTCGCCGTCGCGATCGCGGTGCCGGCGGTGGCCTGGCGCTGGGGCGGGATCGATCCGGTGCTCGCCTTCTGGGCCGCCTACGTGGTCACCCGCCCGCTGGGCGCCTCGGTGACCGACTGGCTCGCCTCCGACCGCAGCGACGGCCTGAACCTGGGCACCGGCTGGGTCACCCTCGCCGCAGCGGTCCCCATGGTCGTGCTCATCGCGGTGCTCGCGCGCCGTCAGGACCGGGTGCAGGCGGTCGGCGTGCACCCGTGACGTCGAGAAGGGCTGCAGCGCTGGGGGTTCGGGAACCTGCCATGGTGTCGAATCGACGCGCGGCAGGTTTCAGGGCTGTTCGCCGATATTGCCGATGACCTGGTTGAGGTGGGCGCGGCCGTCCTCGAGCTGGTAGGTGACGCCCGCGATGGCGCAGCGGCCGGAGTCGACCGCGTGCGAGATGATCTGCGAGCGCTCCATCAGCACGCGGCTGGTCTCGGCCACGTGCCTGGCCTCGAGCTCGTCGACGGTGCTCAGGCCCTCGCGGCGGCCGAGCAGGATCGACGGCGTGACGCGTTCGACGAGGCTGCGGATGAACCCGCCGGGGACCGCCCCGCCGTCGAGCGCGTCGAGGGTGGCCTTGACGGCGCCGCAGCTGTCGTGGCCGAGCACCACGATCAGCGGGACATTGAGCACCTGCACGCCGTATTCGATGGAACCCAGCACCGAGCTGTCGATGACGTGCCCGGCCGTGCGGACCACGAACATGTCGCCGAGGCCCTGGTCGAAGATGATCTCGGCGGCGACCCGGGAATCGCCGCAGCCGAACAGGATGGCGGTGGGGTGCTGGCCGCCGACCAGCTCGGCGCGGTGACCGGCGCCCTGGCTGGGGTGGACCTGGGTGCCCCGCATGAAACGCTCGTTGCCTTCGCGAAGAGATTTCCAGGCGCTGATCGGATTTGAGTGAGGCATATGTCCGATTCTGCACATCGGCGATCGGGTGTGCCGACCCACCCCCGTCCGTTCGTGTTCCGGACGCTTGGTCCGATGACGCGCGGGATTCGACGGTCGGACGACCATCATTGCGTCTATTGGTTTGTGCAACAAAGGGATTCGTGACGTGCCGAGATCGGTGTGTCGCCTGGCGTGGCGCGGTGCAGGGTTACCCACCTCCGTGATATCCATTACAATCTCTTTGGTTTCGGTCCCGTTCGGCCCGGCCGGACGCGGTGGAGTTGTTCGACGTTTTCGGCGCGCGGGATTGGAGACTGTGATGACGGTGTCGGCCGTGACCGATTCACCTCTCGACCATGGCGCGATTCGCGTGCGGATCGATGCCGCCCTGCACGAATTCCTCGACCGGAAGGCCGAATCGGCGGCGGCCTGCCGGCTGCCCGCGGACGTGGTGGGCGCGGTCCGCTCCTTCCTGTTCGCCCGCGGGAACCGGATCCGGTCCCTGTTCTGTGTCCTCGGCTGGTACGCGGGCGGCGGGATCGAACTGCCGGACGCGGTGGTGCGGACCGCGGCCGCGGTCGAACTCCTGCACACCGCCACGCTGATCCACGACGACCTCCTCGACGATCGCGACACCCGCGACGGGCGGCCCACCGTGCATCGCATCGCCGCCGACCGCAGCCGGCGGGTCCGGGACGGGCACGCGGCCGAACGGTTCGGCGCGCGCAGCGCCATCGTCCTCGGCGACTGCGGCCTGGGCTGGGCCCAGGAGCTGCTGCACGGCGCCGGACTCTCCCCGGCGCAGAGCGCGGCGGCCGCGGCGGTGCTCGACACCCTGCGCACCGAGGTGAACTACGGCCGCTATCTGGAACTGGTCACCAGTGGCCGCCCGACCTCGGATCTGGATCAGGCGCTGGAGATCCTGCGCTATCGCACCGTGGCATGCATGGTGGAGCGGCCCCTGCACGTGGGCGCGGCGCTCGCCGACGCGGACGCGGACGTGATGGGGGCGCTGACCGCCTATGCCTGCCCGCTGGGCGAGGCCGCGCGGCTGCAGGACGAGCTGCGCAACGTGTTCCACGACGTCGAGCCGGTCGGCCACGCCGGCCTGCAGGATCTGCGCGAGGGCAGGCACACCGTCCTGCTCGCCCTGGCCCTGCGCCATGCCACCCCCGAGCGCCGCGACCACCTGACCGGGCTCGTGGGCAATGCGCGCCTGGACGAGTCCGGCGCCGCGCTCTGCCGCGACATCCTTTCCGTCACAGCACGTTTCGAAGTGGAGCGGATGATCGGGCAGCGCCGGATGCTGATCGGGACCGCACTCGACGACACCCGGATCCCCGAATTCGCGGCGGCGGGACTGCGCACTGCCGCCGACATGATCATCGGCTGAGGCGCCGCCGGCGGCCACCTCGCGGCCCGCGCCGAGCGCGAGTTCGGCGTTCTGGCTCGTTGCCGTCGCGTAGGCCGGTTCCTCTGTTACGGTGGCCAAGGCCGGTCCCGGGATCGGCTGGAGCACAAGAGAATTGACTGGTTATGACGCATGGCGGCGTTGCCGATGGGGCACAGGCCGTGGGTGGAGAATCACGCGTGCCGCTGTACTCGGCCGAGTTCGCGGCGGATCCACATCGTATCTATCGTGAGCTGCGGGCGCGATTCGGATCGCTGGCGCCGGTGGAGCTGGCGCCGGGCGTGCCGGCCACACTGGTGATCGGGTACCGGACCGCACTGCGAATCCTCAACGACCCGGAGCATTTTCCCGCCGATCCGCGCGTATGGCAGCGCACCGCGCCGCCGGACAGCCCGGTCATGCCGATGCTCGAATGGCGGCCCAATGCGCTGCGCAGCAGCGGATCCGATCATCGGCGGTACCGGACGGTCAATGTGGCCGCACTCGATGCGGTGGATCCGCACGCCCTGCACGCGACCGTGGAACGGGTCGCGGTACCGCTGATCAACGCGTTCTGCGCGGACGGGAGCGCGGATCTGGTGTCGCAGTACGCGTTTCCGCTCGCGTTCCACATGATCAACGCACTGCTGGGCTGCCCGCCGGCCATCGGGCAGCGCATCGCGGCCGGTCAGGCGGCGATCTGGGAGGGTGTCGACGCCGAGGCCGGGAACCAGATGATCACCTCGGCCGTGCTGGAGCTGGTCGTGCTCAAACGCGCCCAGCCCGGCGACGACGTCGTGTCAAGGCTGGTCGCGCACCCGGCGGAGCTCACCGACGAGGAGATGATCCACCAGATCGTCACCCTCTACGGCGCGGGCATCGAACCCGAGCAGAACCTCATCGTCAACACCCTGCGGCTCATGCTCACCGACACCCGGTTCGCGGGAAACCTGCTGGGCGGCAGCCTGTCCACCCGCGGCGCCCTGGACGAGGTGCTGTTCACCGACCCGCCCGGCGCCAACTACTGCGTCAGCTATCCGCGGCATCCGATTCTCGTCGACGGCGTGTGGCTGCCCGCGCATCAGCCGGTGGTGGTGAGCATGGCGGCCTGCAACAACGATCCCGCGGTCGGCGCGCGCGAATTCACCGACAACCGCGCGCATCTCGCGTGGAGCGTCGGACCGCACGCGTGCCCGGCCCGGTCACCGGCCTACCTCATCGCCCAGGACGCCATCGACCAGCTGCTCGACGCGCTGCCGGAACTGCGGCTCGCCGTCCCCGATGCCGAATTGATCTGGCGGCCAGGGCCTTTCCATCGCGCGCTGAGCGCACTCCCCGTCGTTTTCCCGCCGGCCCTGCCCATGCACGTGAACTGAGGAGAACACCGATGACCGCCGAACCCATCACCCTCGACCCCACCGGCGTCGACACCCACGGCGAGATTGCCCGGCTCCGCGAGCGCGGGCCCGCCACCCTGGTGGAGCTGCCCGGTGGGGTGCGCGCGTGGTCGGTCACCGATACCCGCCTGCTCGAACTGCTGCTCACCGACGCCCGCGTGTCCAAGGACGCGCGTCAGCACTGGCCCGCGTTCGTCAACGGTGAGGTGCAGTCCGACTGGCCGCTGTTCGCGTGGGTGGCGGTGAACAATATGTTCACCGCCTACGGCGCCGACCACCGGCGACTGCGCAAGCTCGTCGCGCCCTCCTTCACCGCGCGTCGCAGCGCCGCCCTGCAGCCGCAGATCGAGGCCATCACCGCGGAACTGCTCGACACTCTGGCCGCGCTGCCCGCCGGCGAGGTGGTCGACCTGCGCGAGGCGTTCTGCTACCAGCTGCCCATCCGCGTCATCTCCGAATTGATGGGCGTCCCGGACGAGATGCTGCCCGGCCTGCGGGTCTGCGCCGACGGGCTGTTCGACACCACGCTCGGCGCGGAGAAAGCGGCGGCCAACTACTTCGAGCTCTACCGCCTGCTCGGCGAACTCGTCGCCCGCAAGCGGGCCGAGCCCGGCGACGACCTGACCAGCGCGCTCATCGCCGCCCGCGACGACGAGGACGGTTCGCGGCTGACCGAGCAGGAACTGGTCGACACCCTGCTGCTGGTCATCAGCGCGGGCCACGAGACCACCATCAACCTGCTCGACCAGGCCATCACCGCAGCCCTCGGGCACCCCGATCAGCTGAAGGCGCTGCGCGCGGGGGAGGTCGCCTGGCCCGAACTGGTCGAGGAGTCACTGCGTTTCGAGACCGCGGCCGTGCATGCCCCGCTGCGGTTCGCCGTCGAGGACATCGACTACGAGGACGTCCACATCGCCAAGGGCGACCCCATCATCGTCTGCTACGCCGCCCCCGGCCGCGACGTGAAGGTGCACGGCGACACCGCCGCCGAATTCGACCTCACCCGGGAGAACAAGAGCCACATGGCTTTCGGTCACGGCGTCCACCACTGCCTCGGTGCGCCCCTGGCCCGCCTGGAGGCGAACACCGCACTCCCACAGCTCTTCCACCGGTTCCCCGACCTGCGCCTGGCCGTCCCGGTGGACGAACTCCCCGCGCTGCCGAGCTTCATCTCCAACGGCCACGCCTCGCTGCCCGTCCATCTCACCGCCGACCAGTAGCCCGCGCAGGCGGCGGTATCAGGGCACGATGACGGCGCGGCGCGCATCGTGCCCGCCGCCGGCCGCCGATACGCCGCCTCGTACGGGCTGATGCCGAATCCGACTCGTGCCGCGGACGTTCCGTTGCCGAGGCCGACGAGGGCCACCCCGGAATCCAGCCCCGCCACCGCCCTCGATGTCGACGGGCGGCCGATAGCCGACGAAATCCAGCGCCAGGCTCGCCCCGGCGCTGCCGGCCGATCTTGCGAACGTTCTCCGCCGCCCGGACGTCCGACAGCACCGACTCGTGCGCGCCAACGGATTTCGCGAACCCGAGCATGTCGCCGGATATCACGAAATCATCGGAGTGATACACGCCCGCCGCGGTGACCTTCAACAGCACCTGCCCGGGCGCGGGTTCGCGCGTGGGCCCGGCGACATCCTGCGATGCGCGTTCGGCGATAGCGTGGGCCGATGAGTTTGGGCGAGTGGCGCGGTCAGTAGGGAGGAACAACGAACCGCAGCCGTGCCGCTGTGAGGTGACGGATCGATGGCCGGGCCATCACCGCGCTCTCACCGGCAGGCTGCGCTGAGCCGGGAGGTTATTTCGAGTGTCGAACGCTATTTCTCGTGACGAGTTGTGGGCCATGGCTCACGCCGAACGTGCGGCGCTGGCCGATGATCTCGCCGATCTGACCGATCGGCAGTGGGCGGTGCGGTCGCTGTGCGGAGAGTGGACGGTGGAAGAGGTCGTCGCCCACCTCACCGCGGCGGCGAGTACCGGCCGAATCCGGTGGCTGGTCAGCGCTTTCGGGGCCCGCTTCGACTTCGAGAAACACAATGCCCGGCGGTTGGCCGAGCATCGCGGCGCGACTCCCGCGGAGACGTTGGACCGGTTCCGGGCGATCATCACCAGCACCACCGCGCCGTTCGGCCATACGGCTGCCTGGCTCGGTGAGGTGGTCGTCCACGGCCAGGACATCCGCCGTCCGCTGGGACTGCCGCGTGAGCCGTCGATCGAGGCCGTCACCGAGGTCGCCCGGTTCTTCGCCAGCCGGGACTTCACCGTCCGCAGCCGCAGCGCTATCGAAGATCTGCGGCTGGAAGCGACCGACGGACCCTTCGCGATCGGAACCGGCCCTCTGGTCAGCGGAACGACGATCGCCTTGACCATGGCGATGGCAGGGAGAGCCGCCTATTGCGACGACCTCACCGGACCCGGCGTGGCGACGCTGCGCAGTCGTCTCTGAAACTGTCCCGGACCGGCTCCTCCGCCACGACTAGGGCCTGAGGACGATCTTGCCGTGGGTGTGGCGGCGTTCGAGTTCGGTGTAGGCCTCGCGGACCTGTGCCAGCGGGTAGACGTTCGCGATCGGGACTTCGAGGTGTCCGTCGGCGATCAGGCCGGCCAGCTCGGCGAGCATCGCGCCGCCGGGCCCGGCCTCGCTCCGCCGTCGGTCTTCACCCCGTACTGCGCGGCTGCGGCGTAATCGGCGATGGTGTCGATCCGCTCGGTCGCGACGCCGAGGGCGAGGGTCACCTCGACGTACTCGTTGCCGAAGGTGTCGATGAAGGCGTCGACACCGCCGGGGGCGGCGGCCTTGATCCGGTCCGTGACGTCGTCGCCGTACGCGATCGGGATCACGCCGCGGCTGCGCAGCCATTCGTGGTTGCTCTCGCTCTCCAGGCCGATGACCCGCGACACTTCGGTGCCTGCCGAACCTTTCCGGCTCTACCGTGATGATCATGTTGGATCTTCCGGTACCGCCGGTTTCGCGCTTCCACCAGCTGCACTATCAGGACGAGCCGCTGCTGCTGCCCAATGTCTGGGATTTCGCCACGGCGGCCGCGCTGGTCGCGGACGGGTACCCGGCGATCGGCACCACCAGCCTCGGCGTGGCCGCGGCGCACGGACTGCCGGACGAGGCCGGGTCGACGCTGCACGAAACCCTCGCGCTGGCAGGCGCACTCGTGCGGCTCCCGGTCCCGGTGACCGTCGACATCGAATCCGGGTTCGGCGCCGACCCGCGCGAATTGGCGGCGCGACTGTGGGACCTGGGTGTCGCCGGGGTGAACGTGGAGGACGCGGCCGGCGATGCCCGCGCGCACGCCGACCTGGTCCGCGGACTCAAGGACGGCGCGCCCGGACTGTTCGTCAATGCCCGCGTCGACACCTACTGGCTGGGCCGCGACCACGACACCACCCTCGATCGCGCGCATCGTTACGTCGACGCCGGCGCCGATGGCATCTTCGTCCCCGGCGTCATCCGCGACGACGACATCACCGCTCTGGTCCGATCAATTCCCGTGCCGCTCAACGTCCTTGCCCAACGCCCCCTCGCCGACCTGGCACGCCTCGGCGTCAAACGCGTCAGCACCGGTTCCCTCCTCTACCGCGCCGCTCTCGACGCGGCCGTGACCGCCGCACGCACGGTCCGCGACGGCGGCCGAGTCGAACCGGCGACAACCTATGGAGACATCGCCACCCTGATACCCACTCCGCCGGAAGAGGATCGAACCGCACCCCTCACCTGACGAACGTGGATTCCGGAACCTGATCGGCGACTGTGCCGCGGTGATGACCCGGTCGGAGTGCCGGCCGGGTCACGCAGGTGCCCAGCGATTCGCCGTCAGGGCGTATCCAGGCAGTCCGTCCGTGGACATGGTGGATTCGTAGATGCGTTCGTAGCTGGTTCGTTCGATCCGCCAGACGCCGTCCTCGCAGCGATAGGTGTCGTTGTAGTAGGCGGCGCCTCGAATGATGCTGCTGTGTTCGGGAAAGATCACGGTGTCTTCCAGGCACCAACTGCCGGTGGCGGATTCGCCATCGACAGTGATCTCCGGATGGTGCACGACGTGGACCGTGATGATATTGCCGCCCAGCGCACCGCGCATGTACTCCACAATCTGCTCACGGCCCTTGAACTCCGCAGGCATCTCGCCGGACGGCGACCCGTACGCGGCGGTGACGTCTTCGCACAGAGTGTCGCCGAATTCATCCCACAGCTTGAGATCCAGCGTGCGCAGATACCGATATTTGAGTGCCCGAATCGCCTCGAGCTCTGCATTCCTCATGCCGCTCAAACTAAGCCCGCCTTTCACCGAATCAACCACTTCCGCCGTTCGGTTCCGGTGAGTAGGACCGGTCACACCCTCGAGCCTGCCGGGTCGACGCTGCCTTCCTTGGAATAGCGGAAGGGGCGCACACCAACGGGGTGATCTGGGGTTATAGCGTCTGTGGCGGAGTTGGAGATGGGCTGATTGGCTTGGTCTATAGTCGGCCGATGACCCCGGAGCTGCGTCATCTGCGGTATCTGCTCGCCGTGGCCGAGCATGGGAGTTTCACGCGCGCTGCGGAGGATTTGCATGTTTCGCAGCCCACGCTCTCGCAGCAGATTCGGCAGCTCGAGCGGCTGGTGGGTGCGCCGCTGCTGGATCGGACCGGGCGTGCTGTCCGGCTCACCGATGCGGGGGAGGTGTATGCCCGGCATGCTCGGCTCGCGCTGGCCGAACTCGATGCCGCCGATCGGGCGGTGCACGATGTCGAGGATCTGTCGCGCGGGCATCTGCGGCTGGCGTACACCCCGACTTTCGCGGCCTATCTGATCGGGCCGCTCATCGCCGAATTGCGCGCCCGGCATCCCGGGATCACTCTCGATATTCGCGAGACCAATCAGGACGTGATCGAATCCGGGCTGCTGGCCGACGATATCGACGTCGGGATCGGGTTCGCGGGCGGGCACCTGCCGGGCATCGAGGCCGCCACCCTGTTCACCGAGACGCTGAGCCTGGTCGGCGCCGATCGGCGGAGTGCGCGCTCGCGCCTGCCGGCGGCGAAGCTCGCCGAATACGATCTCGCCCTGCTCAATCGGGAATTCGTCACCCGGCTGCACATCGACGCCTATTTTCGCGAGCAGGGTGTGAGCCCGCGAATCCTGGTGGAGGCCAACTCGATTCACGCCGTCATCGAGGCGGTTCAGCTCACCGAACTCGCCACCATCCTGCCCGACGGTATCGCCCGCGACCATCCGCGCCTGACGGCCGTGGCGCTGGATCCGCCGCTGCCGACCCGGATCGCGGTTCTGCTCTGCCGCGAGAACGCCTATCGCACCGCGGCCGCGCGTGCCTTCTTCGGGCTCGCCCGGGACTGGAGCGCCCGCCAGGCCGTGTGAATCCCGCCTGCCGGTCAGACGTTCTGCCGATGGCCGGCATCGGCGTGGTCTATACCCGCCGGTCACGGCAATAGCGAGGGTGAACGGGACGGGGCGGGCCGATTGACGATCGGTGTTGTGTCAACAGACACTCGGAGGCCAGCCCGTGCTGGAAAACTCCTTCCGCCATGCGAAATCGAGGATCTACCCATGCTGGTTCCCGACGACACCGCCCAGCTCGTATCGCCGGTGGGTGACAGTGCGATCGCGGCGAATCCCCGCCCGGCGGACGCGGCCGGTGTCGCCTTCGCGCCCGGCCTGAGCACCCGCCTCTACAACCGGGATCTGGCTCCCACCCGACGCGCGGGCCGGCGCTGGTCGGGCTACAGCATCTTCACCCTGTGGGCGAATGACGTGCACAGCCTGGGCAATTACGGCTTCGCGCTGGGGCTGTTCGCGCTCGGCCTGGGCGGCTGGCAGATCCTGGTGGCGCTGGGCCTGGGTTCGGCATTGCTGTTCGTGCTGCTCAGCATCACCGGGTTCATGGGCTTCCGGACCGGCGTCCCGTTCCCGGTGATGACCCGTATTGCCTTCGGTGTGCGGGGCGCGCAGATTCCGGCGCTGCTGCGCGGTGGTGTCGCCGTGGCGTGGTTCGGCATCCAGACCTACCTGGCCTCGCTGGTGCTGCGCGTGCTGATCATCGCGCTCGCGCCCGGTGCAGCGGATTGGGACCACAACTCGATCCTCGGGCTGTCGACACTGGGCTGGATCGCCTTCGGATCCCTGTGGGCCGTACAGACTTTCCTCGCGCAGCGGGGACTGGAAATGATCCGCAAGTACGAGGCGTTCGCCGGACCGGTCATCCTCGTCACCATGGCCGCGCTCGCGGTGTGGGTCTTCGCCAAGGCTGGCGGATCGATCGCGTGGTCGATCGACCACCCGCTGACCGGGTTCGCCATGTGGCACGAGATCTTCGCCGGAGCGGCGCTGTGGGTGGCCGTCTATGCCACCTTCGTGCTCAATTTCTGTGACTTCACCCGGGCATCGAAGAGCCCCGGTTCGATTGTGCGGGGCAACTTCTGGGGCATCCCGATCAACGTGCTCTTCTTCGGCGCCATCGTCGTCGTCATGGCCGGCGGTCAGTTCAAGATCGACGGCCGGGTGATCGCGAGCCCCGCCGACATCGTGCACGCTATCCCGAATACCGCCCTGCTGGTGCTGGCATCGCTGGCGCTGCTGGTCCTGACCGTGGCGGTGAATCTGATGGCGAACTTCGTCGCGCCGATCTACGCGCTCACCAACCTGTTTCCCCGGAGGCTGAACTTCGCCCGCGCCGGACTGGTCAGCGGCATCATCGGCTTGGTCATCCTGCCGTGGAATCTGTACAACAGCCCGGCGGTCATCGAGTACTTCCTCGGCGGGCTCGGCGCGCTGCTCGGCCCGCTGTACGGCATCATCATGGCCGACTACTGGCTGCTGCGCCGCGGCCGCATCGACGTCCCCGCGCTCTACAGCGAGGATCCGGCGGGCGCGTATTTCTATCGGGGCGGCGTCAACCCGCGCGCCCTGGGCGCCTTCGTCCCGGCCGCCGCGGTGTCGCTGCTCGTCGCGTTCATCCCCGCGCTCGCCGCGGTGTCACCGTTCGCGTGGTTCATCGGCGCCGGATCCGGGGCCCTGATCCATCTCCTGATCGCCGACCGCAAGGCCGCGTTCGAGGACGTCTCGGGCGAGCCGATCGCCGTCGAGTGCACCCACTGAACCCACTATCCGGGAGGTAGTCCGATATGCGGATTCTCGTCGTCAATGTCAACACGACCGCGTCGATGACCGACGCCATCGCCGCCCAGGCCCGCGCGGTCGCGGCCACGGGTACCGAGATCGTCGGTCTCACACCGAGATTCGGCGCCGAATCGGTCGAGGGCAACTTCGAGAGCTACCTCGCGGCGGTCGGCGTGATGGACGCCGTCGTCAACTACCCGGAGCCGTTCGACGCGGTCGTGCAGGCCGGTTACGGCGAGCACGGGCGCGAGGGCCTGCAGGAGCTGCTCGACGTCCCCGTCGTCGACATCACCGAGGCCGCCGCCATGACGGCGATGCTGCTCGGCCACGCCTACTCGGTCGTGACCACCCTCGACCGGGCCGTGCCGATGATCGTCGACCGGCTCAAACTCGCCGGCCTGGATGCGCGTTGCGCGTCCGTCCGCGCGAGCGGCCTGCCGGTGCTGGCCCTCGAAGAGGATCCGGCGGCGGCGGTGGTCGCCGTCGTCGACCAGGCCGAGCGTGCGGTCCGCGAGGATGGCGCGGAGGTCATCTGCCTGGGCTGCGGCGGCATGGCGGGCCTGGACCGCCGCATCGCCGAGCGCTGCGGCGTGCCCGTCGTGGATGGTGTGAGCGCTGCGGTCAAGCTCGCGGAATCGCTTGTCGCGCTGGGCCTGTCGACCTCCAAGGTGCGGACCTTCGCGGCGCCGCGCCCGAAGACGGTCACCGGGTGGCCGCTGTCGGGGGCCGCTGCCGGGCTGCTGTCCACCCTTCGCGCCTGACGCTCGCGCGGTATCGTTCCCGGCGATATCGCGGGGAATGCACGCGTCCGTGCGCTGCTCAAATGGGTCATTGGCATGAAAGCGGCTCCGGGCGCGAGGCATTCAGAGTGAAACGTGCGTAACTCACCGGTAGTGTGAATCCCCGTGACCCGATTGTTATCGGGTTCGATTCAGACTATTTGGAGATCGATGACTTCCATGAAGTACACAAAGTTCGTGGCCACCGCATTCATTGCCGCCGCCGCGACCGGTATCGCCGCGGGCACCGGCTACGCCGTCCCCGTCGACCCCGCTCCGGCGGTGGAGCAGTCCCCGTCGACGCTGCACGGCAACCAGCAGGGCGTCGACTACAGCGTGGCGCTCACCGACGCGAACGACATCGTCACCCAGGTGACCGGCGGCCAGTTCAGCCTGGATGCGGCCAGTCAGACCGTGTTCCTGAAGAACCGGGCCGGCGATGTGGTGACCCAGGTGCCGCTGAACGGCACGCTGGCGGGCAAGCAGTACGGCCTCACCGCCGCCATCGACACCGCGGGCACCCAGCTGACCCTGACCCCGGTCTCGGCGCCGGTGTCGAGCGCCAAGGACATCGACTCGCAGGCCGACTTCTTCGGTCAGCTGCAGCACGCCGCGCTGGGCGGCATCATCGGCGGCATCCTGGGCGCCTTCCTGTTCGGGATCGGCGCGATTCCCGGCGCGATCATCGGACTGCTGATCGCCGGCGGCCAGCCGCTGATCGACTCGGGCTCGGCCTATTTCAGCGGGCAGCCCTGAAAACGCTGATTCTCGGCGGCACCCGGGAAGCCCGGGAACTCGCCGATATCGCGTCGGGCGAGCGAGGATTCGACATCGTGTCCTCGCTCGCCGGGCGCGTGCGCGACCCCGTGCTGCCGGTCGGCGAGGTGCGCGTAGGGGGCTTCGGGGGCGTCGCCGGTCTGCGGGAGTGGTTGCGCGGCAATGGAATCGAGGTCGTGGTGGATGCCACGCACCCGTTCGCCGGGGGCATCACCGCCAATGCCGCGGCCGCGGCCGCGAGTCTCGGGATACCGGTGCTGCACGTGCGGCGGCCGGGATGGACCGAGCAGCCCGGGGATCGATGGATGCGCGTTCCGGACCTGGCGCTCGCGGCGGAGGCTGCCGCGGCCCTGGGGAAACGAGTCTTCCTCACCATCGGCCGCCAGGGCGTGGCCGCGTTCGCGCACTCGGACGCGTGGTTCCTGATCCGGGCGATCGACCCGCCCGACGGGGCGATGCCGGTCGATCACGAATTGCTGCTCGCCCGGGGGCCTTTCGGTGTCGCCGACGAGATCGCGCTGCTGACCGAACAGCGCATCGACGTCATGGTGACCAAGGACAGCGGGGGAGCGCTGACCGAGGCCAAACTCACCGCCGCGCGCGAGCTCGGCATACCGGTCGTGATGATCGACCGGCCGCCGCTGCCCGCAGGTGCGGAGCAGGTGGAAACCGTTGCGGCAGCCTGGGATTGGCTGCGCGCCCGGCGTGGAACGGGAAGCTAGGCCGGCCGCGGCTCAGGACAGGCGGCTGGTGCGGTCGAGCAGCTCCGGCAGCCGATCGAACCACTCCAGCACCGCGCGCTCGTAGCGGATGCCGAAATCCAGGGTGGCCCGCTCGTAGGGCGACATGCGTTGCTCGTCGTGGCCGGACAGGTAGCCGGACAGGCGCTGCTCGTGGACGGTGCGGCCGGTGGCGACGATGCGTTCGAGCCGCTGGGGGTCGACGAACTCGCCGAAGGAGAGGGTCA
>NZ_JBHZCS010000117.1:0-1543 GCF_042755705.1 Nocardia sp. NPDC059154 | reverse complement strand
GTACCCGGATGGTCTCCGCGCCGGGATCGCGAGCGATCCACTCGGCGAAGGCCTCCCGGCCGTCCTCGGTGATCCGGTAGGGGGTGCGGTCGCGGGCGCCGGCCGCACCCTTGTCCACCAGTCCGTTCTGGTGCATGGTGGCCAGTTCGCGATAGACCTGGCTCTGGGTGATGGTCCAGAAGTCGCCGATCCGGTCCTGGGCCAGCGCCACCAGATCCCACCCGGACAGTTCGCCCTGGTGGAGGAATCCGAGTAGGGACGCGGCCGTCGAGTTGAGCGGGCGTCGAGCATTGTCTTCAGGCACCGGCACTCCTTCCAGCCTACGTTCTACAGTGGAATATTAGTCTCCGTAGCGGCGCGACGTGAACACCCGGGGTCCACCGGCCGCGTCGAACACCGTGGTGGTCGACGCGCCGATGATCAACAGGGTCCGCATGTCCACCTCGGCCGGATCCAGCTCCGCCAGCGTCACCACCCGCACCGACTCGGCCGGGCCACCCACATCGCGGCCGATCACCACCGGCGTCTGCGGTTTGCGATGCTCGAGCACGAGATCGCGCATGGCCGCCACCTGCCAGGTGCGCTGCGACGATGCCGGGTTGTACACGGCGAACGCCATGTCCGCCGATGCCACCGCCGAAATCCGTTGCGCCACCGTCTCCCACGGCTTGAGCCGATCCGACAGCGAGATCATGGCGAAATCGTGCCCCAGCGGCGCGCCCATCCGGCTGGCCACCGCACTGGCCGCGGTCACGCCGGGCAGCACCCGCACCGGCACCTCCCGCCACTGCGGATCCGCCGACTCCTCGATCACCGCCGCCGCCATGGCGAACACGCCCGGATCGCCGGAGGAGACGACCACGACCTTCGCGCCCTGCTTGGCCATGTCCAAAGCCATTCCGGCGCGCTCGGATTCGACCCGATTGTCACTGGCGTGCCGCCGCTGCCCCGGACGCACCGGCACCCGGTTCACGTACGTGGTGTACCCGACGATGTCGGTCGCCTCGGCCAGCGCCTGCCGAACCTCCGGCGTGGTCCACACCTCCGCGCCCGGACCGAGACCCACTACGACGACCTCGCCGATCTGTCCCGATTGCGCCGCGCGGGGTTCGCCATCGGCGACGGCCGCTGCGGGGGAGGGGGCGGCCGGCGTCCCCGGCCGGCCGTTCGCCGCGGAGGTGATACCGGAAACCGTAGTGGCACCGGTTGTTTCGGAGGATGTGGGCACACCGTCGGCCGTGAGCGCGATCCGCGTGGCGGGTTCGGGGCCCGGCACTAGCGTGATCGCGAAGTAGGGGACGCTCGCTTCGTCGACCTCCGCGGCGCGCAGCACCCGCTGGCGGGTCGAGCTGGCGCGTTCGACGTAGAAGGCGTCGTCGAGGCGCCCGGAGTCGGAAAGAGCCTGGCGGACACCGGGGTAGGTGCGGCCGAGTTTCATGATGGCGGCCGCGTCGGTGTCGCGCAGGCGGCGGGTCAGTTCCTCGGTGGGCATGGTGCCCGGCAGCACGGTGAGAACCTGGTCGCCTTCCACCAGGGGGGTACC
>NZ_JBHZCS010000116.1:0-20095 GCF_042755705.1 Nocardia sp. NPDC059154 | reverse complement strand
GGCGACGTCGACACCAATACCGCGCCCGCCACAGCCACTACCAGCGACGATCCCGACTCACACCATGATCACGAAGTCCGGCTGGAGTACTAGGCCAAGCCAGTACACGCGCGATCGCATCCAAGGCTGGGATGCCTCCCGGCGCACTTTTGAGCGTCTTTCGCTCACGGAAGGAATTGATTGATGCTGTTGTAGAGCACATCTCGAGTGAACAGCACTATGCCGTCCGAGTCGCGATCAGTAGTGCTAGCGAAAAGACAGGTGTCGAAGGACTTCTCACAGCAGCCATCGAGCGATACCTGACCATGCTCGAAGCCGAGCCGTACCGCCAACTGGCGGTGTTGGAAATAATGGCGAACACAACGCGGTCCACGTGGATCTCGTATCGCAACATCACCACTGATTGTCTCACGTACATCGCCGGGTCCACCGACACCCGCTGGTCAGAGCCTACAGAGCGCATCGCGCACCATCTCACGACAGCGCTCGGCACTCTGACTGTCTCATGGCTGGCCGACAGAGACAGTATTGCTGCTCGCCGGCATGCCGCAATAATAGCCAAATTCATTGCAGCGGACGCAGTTCCACACTGTGATGAAGCGGAAGCTATCGAGCGCCGCTGACGACCCCGAATCCCCTCCGCGACCGGAGCGGTGCGGAGGGGACCGACGCTACCTCAGTCGGAAGGTTTGTCCGGCAAGCGGACCGCGAACTCGGTACGGCCTGGAACGCTGTCCACAGTGATCTCGCCGCTGTGTGCCTTGACCACAGCAGCAACAATGGCCAAGCCGAGGCCCGTCCCACCTGCGTGCCGAGACCGCGACGAATCACCGCGCGCGAAACGCTGAAAGACTTCCGGCTGCAATTCCTCCGAGATACCCGGGCCGTCATCGCTGACCCGCCAGGTCACGCCAGAATGGGTGTCGAGCTCGAGCGACACGGTAACGGTGGTTCCCGCCGGAGTATGAACGCGAGCGTTCGTCAACAGGTTGGCCAGGACCTGATGCAGCCGGAGGCTATCGCCCGCGACAACCACGGGCTCGTCTGGTAGGTCGAGATCCCAGTGGTGGTCAGGGCCCGCGACATGAGCATCGCTGATGGCGTCCACAGTGAGTTGCGAAAGATCGACTGGTTCGCAATCCAAGGGCCGACCGGCATCCAGTCGCGCGAGCAACAGCATGTCCTCAACCAGGTCGGACATGCGACGTGCGGCGGCGTCCACTCGATCCATGGCGTCGGCGACCTGCACTGGCACGTCACACGAACTGCGTTGTGCGAGTTCGGCATATCCGCGAATCGCGGCCAACGGGGTCCGCAGTTCATGGCTCGCGTCGGCGAGGAATTGCCGTGCCCGGGTCTCGCTGGCGTGCCGCGCCGACAGCGCGTCCGTGATGTGATCGAGCATGCGGTTGACCGCAGCACCGAGCTGACCCACCTCGGTCCCCCGACAGGAATCGACGGACGGAACCCGTACGGGCAGTTCAACTTCGCCGCGGTCCAGCGTCAGACCCGCGACCCGGGCTGCGGTCGCCGAGACCCGCTCCAACGGAGTCAGGGCACGCCGAATCAGCCATACTCCGACCGTGATCGCGACGGTGAGGGCAACGATGGTGACGATCACCGAGATCAGCAGGCCCCGCAGGAGGATCGCGTCGACTCCCGACATCGGCAGACCCGTGACGACGATGGTGCCATCCCACGTGGGATCTGCCATCACCCGATATCGACCGGCACCCTCCAGGGTCACCGTCGTCGGCTTGCCATCGGCCGGCACCGCCGCGAGCTGTTGTTCGGCTTTCGCGGACAACCGGTTCTGGGTACCGTCAGTGCCGATAAGGCCCGCCGCGAGCGGCGTACCCAACTCGAAAACCGCACCCACCGTGCCAGATTGAATACCACCCCGATCGAGGAACGCGGGGGCCGGACCGGAGCTGCTCTTCACCGGCGGAGTAGACGGAACATCGCTCACCTGCGCCGGGTGGGTCGATACCTCGCCACCGCCTCGGGATGGACCAGGCTTTCCCGACCGCGGTTGTGTTCCAGGGCCACGCGGCGCGGCGGGGCCGTTGGGATCGGAATTTGAATCGTTGGGTCCCTGCGGTTGCTCGTCTCGCTGCTTTCCTCCCACCGGCCCGTACTGATCCAACTGCTGTTGCGGTCTCATCGCATCGGGCCCGGACGGGGTCGGTTCAGGATCGAGCGTCGGCGCATTCGTCGGTGCAACCGGCTCGAGTTCATGTGACGGCGGGACCGATTCCGGTTCGGTGGCCACCGCCGACGTGGGTGGCTCCGATGGCCGCGGCCCGAGCCTCGGTCCACCACCGACATCCATCAGTGAGCGATCTTGAAGATCGATCATCTGACGATCGAGTTGCTGAATCAGGAACTGTCGTAGCGCGACCTCACTCGCGGCCGCGATGCCGACAACCACTGCCACGAGCAACAACACCTGCCCTGCCAGCAGCCGCGACCGAAGCGACCACCGCGCCGGATACCACAATTCAGCTCTCCGGCTCGGATACATGACCTACAGTGCGCACTGGCTGGCCTTTCTGGCGGGTGTGCAGGGGTGGTGTCAGCACCGCGACATACTCGACCGCGAGCATCGGAACCAGCTATGCACCAGCTATGACCCAGCTGTGAGTCCCGCCGCGCTCGCCGAGAGCGAGGGAATGAACCAGCAGTTCCCCTGTGGGAGAAGGTCTTTCATCATTGTGGTGCCGAGAACGAGCATCGCCACAGAGGTTGGGACCGGTCCAGTACGCAACCGGGCCGGTGCAAGCCCTCAGACGCCTGCGGAACCGGTTGAGGAACCGGCATACAGCACCAGATACAACGACAACAGTGGCTCCGGCATCGGCGGCAGATCTGGGCGCTGGTGAGGCACGCCGACAGGGTCAGCAGCGGAGGCACCGACCTCGGCTAGCTTGCCGTCCGCACGATCGACATCAGCGGAGGCGGTTACGGTAACTGCCGCAAGCGGAAGCGCGGCCAGTGCACCAGCGAATGCGATCCGCGCGGCCACTCGACCGGCCCACCAGGACTGGACGGGGGCAGTCCCCAAGGTGGAGAACAATGAAGTACCTTCTCTCTGACCGTGATTCGCACATCGCGTTCTGATCGCGGCCCTAATTGAAGAAGGCATCGCTATGCCACGAATATGGATGAGCTAAGAATCAGCTAGGTACGCTCGGCCTCCCAGACATCAGTGGTTGCGGCGTTCAACCTCGGCTGCAATACCGGGATGGCTCATAAGCTCCCATTACGGCGGAGTCGGCGACCCGATCACAGCAGCGACGAGTACGCGGGTCATGCCGGACTTCTCAGCTCGGTGCACCCGGGAGGTGGACATGGAATACAGTGCGCCCCGGCACGCTGTCCACGGTGATCTCGCCATCGTGTGCCTTGACGACCGCCGCGACGATCGCCAAGCCGAGACCGGTACTGCCCGCGCGGCGAGAGCGCGACGAATCGCCGCGCACGAAACGTTCGAAGATTTCCCCCTGCAGTTCAGCGGGAATGCCAGGCCCGTCGTCTGTTACGCGCCACACCGCGCCACCATCGTCGTCCACTGCCAGACTGACGATGACCGTGGTGCCCTTGCCCGTATGAATGCGCGCATTGGTGAGAATATTGGACAGCACCTGATGCAATCGTGCCGCGTCGCCGACCACAATTACGGGTTCGTCAGGTAGATCCAGTTCCCAATTCAGGGTCGGTCCCGCGATGTGCGCATCACTGATCGCGTCGACGGTGAGTTGGACCAAGTCGACCGGTGCGGTTTCGAGCGCACGTCCGTCGTCCAGACGGGCGAGCAACAGCATGTCTTCCAGCAGCGTGGTCATTCGCTTGGACTCGGAGTCCACCCGACTCATCGCGTTGGCGATGACATCGGGTACTTCGGCTCGGATGCGTTGGGCCAGTTCGGCATAGCCGCGGATGGCGCTCAGTGGTGTGCGCAACTCGTGGCTGGCGTCGGCGAGAAACTGCCGGACCCGGGTCTCGCTGGCATGGCGCGCCGAGAGCGCATCGACGATATGGTCGAGCATCCTATTGATCGCCGCTCCGAGTTTGCCGACTTCGGTGCGGGGATCGGCGTCCACGGCCGGAACCCGCACGGGCAGTTCCACTTCCCCGCGATCCAATTGCAGATCCGCAACCCGTTCAGCGGTGATTGCGACCCGATGTAGCGGTGCGAGAGCCCGCCCGATCAACCAGATTCCGAGCGTGGTCGCCACCGCCAATACGACGGCGGTGGCGATGAGCAGAATCAGCAGCATTCTCACCATGATCGCGTCCACTGCGGCCAGCGGCATCGCGGTCACCACGGTCTGCCCCGACCATGTTGCCGCGGCAATCACGCGATAGCGCCCCGCTCCATCGAGATTCAGCGTGGTGGGCTGTCCTACTGTCAACTCACCGATCCGACGCTGCGCTGTCTCCGACAACGCGGACTGAGTGCCGTCGGCACCGATCCGGCCTGCTGAAACGGTTTTGTCCGCCGCGACGAGCGCACCGATGGTGCCCGGCTGGATGCCGGGTCGGTTCAGGAAAGCGGGTCCGGGGCCGGCGTTCTCGCCGGAAGGTTGTGGTGGGTCGGGCGGGAGGCGGTCATCCGAAGGCGGGCTGTGAGCAGGGCCACCGCCTAGTTCACCAACCGCACGATTTTCGAGATCGATCAGGCCGGTGTCCACCTGGTGCACGAGGAATTGTTGCAATGCGAGCCCTGTCGCGATCCCGACAACAGAGACCACCACGACCAACAGCACCATCTGCCCGACGAGCAGTCTGGCCCGCAGCGACCAGCGCCGCCGGCCCGCGGATACGACATCAGTTCGCGGGCTTGAGGACATATCCCGCGCCACGCAGGGTATGGATCATCGGCTTCCGCCCACTGTCGATCTTCTTGCGCAGATACGACACGTAGAGCTCGACGATATTGGACCGACCGCCGAAGTCGTAGCTCCACACGCGGTCCAGAATCTGTGCCTTGCTCAGCACTCTCTTCGGATTGCGCATGAAGAATCGCAGCAATTCGAACTCGGTGGATGTCAGCACGATCTGTTCCCCTGCCCGGGTGACTTCATGACTGTCCTCGTCCAGCACCAAATCACCGACGACGACCTCGGAGCTGCTGTCCTCGCTGGCCACACCGGCGCGACGCAGGAGCGAGCGTAGCCGCAGGACGACCTCCTCGATACTGAACGGCTTGGTTACATAGTCGTCCCCACCCGCGGTCAGCCCGGCGATCCGGTCCTCCACCGAGTCCTTTGCCGTCAGCAGCAACACGGGCAGGCGCGGGTCCTGCTGGCGGAGTTTGCGCAACAACTCGAGACCGGTCATATCCGGCAACATCAGATCCAGCACCACTACGTCCGGTCGTGTGCTTCGTGCCTTCGTCACCGCGGTACGCCCGTCCCCGGCGGTCATGACCTCCCAGCCCTCATAGCGCAACGCGAGCGATACGAGTTCCGCGAGCGGCGGCTCGTCGTCCACCACGAGCACCGTGATGGGACTGCCGTCGACACGGCGCATGACAACCCGCTCCACTGGACCGTAACCGCTGATCACCGTAGACATCATGCCAGTCTCAGCGACGCCGCTCTGCGATAGCTGTACAGATGCTATGTGCCAGCTGTGAACACGGGCCCAGGTCGGCACTTGCCATTAGGGTCAATTTCCGGACAGGCCGGGCTCGGCCTGGCCCGGTGCCCCACCGCCGGGGCCGACCGATCCGCCAGGTGCGCCCGACGGAGTCCTCTTACCCGACATGACCGCGAGGGCGGTGACGGTGCCGTCGCTCTTGGCAGCCCGAATCGTCACGGTGTCACCGACCTTGAAGGTCGACGCACCGCTGGTGGTGGAGCCGATGATGTATGTCTGGGTGAAGTCATCGGCGCTCGCGGCGGTAATGGACGTATCCGAAGTAGCCGTTACGACCCCGGTTTGGGTGACCTCGGTGGTGTAGCCGCCGCTCCCATTGGAGACGACAAATTCGCCGTGCAGCGGGGAGTCGAATCCTCCTGGGCTCATTGCGCCGCCAGGCCCTGCGTTACCGTTCATCCCCATCCCCGGCCCACCGGGACCGCCGGGTCCACCGGGCCCACCGCCGACGTTCGAGTAGTGGGAAGCCGCGAAGACGATGCCGCCGCCGGCCACGGCCATAACGATGGAAATTCCCACGGCAGCAAGCGATTTCGCTGATGTCCAGGATGCATGCGCCCGCGATTGCGGTGCGCCCCAAGCTTGTTCGGGGGTCTGCTTCTCCAGAGTTCGGCGAGGGTCGTTCATTGACGGATGTCCTTCCTCATGTCGAATTTTCGGATGCGATGGAGGCACCGACCACACTCTGGGCCGGAAAGGTGGGTCCGCGCTGTGCACCAGTTCTGCGCGACATATGCGTGTCGATTGCTCTTTTCGAAAACGAGAATCCGCCATGTCCCGACGAACACAACACACTCGGGTTTCCTAGTCACTGAGGTCGTAGATGGTGACGCCGTCGATCGTCCGAGGTCGGAAGGTGGCGGCCACCCAGGAAGCGATGTCGGCTGCGGATCAACTGCCGCCGCTGGATGCCACTCGCCCGGCGCCGATGGTGTCGCCGCCGATGAAGTAGTGGATCTTGTGGTGCGCCACATCGTTCCGGAAATCGCTGAGCGTCGGCGCCGGGTCGGTGCCATTGAACCCGCCGACCGCCATGACCGGCGCACGGGTCGCGAGTTGGTATGCGCCGGCGTTGTTGGAGCCCACCACGGCGGCGACCCACCTGTAGTCTGCCGCGTTACCACTCAGCGCCGCAATCAGATTGGCGCCGGGTTTCGCTCCTCCGAGCAGACCGCCCATCGGTCCGCCAACCGGCCCATCTATGGGATTGCCGGTGCCACTGGGCATTCCACCTGGACCACTCTGAGGAGGACCCGCTCCAGGACCTGCTGCGGGACCCGCGGACGGCACCGCACCCGTATGCGTGCTCGACGCGGTCGTCAACGCATACGCCCCGGGCGCCGCAAGTCCGATGGTCAGCGCGAACAAAGCGGTGACCGCCGCGGCCGCCGACCGTAGCCAGTTCACGCACAGTAGCAACGCGGCGACCGCGACCCCGGGCTCGACGACACCCGGTCTCAGCCACGGTAGCCAGTCGCCGGAGCGGCCGAGCAGCACAGATGCCAGCAAGACCGTCACCACGAGAGTGCCCGCCAACACCACTCTCGCGCGAATATCCACGCGGCGTCGCCACATCTCGGCTGCGCCGACGCCAACTGCGCCGCCCAGCGCCGGGGCGAGTGCCACGGTGTAGTACGCGTGCAGAATCCCGTTGGCGTAACTGAAGACCACTCCCGTGACCACCAGCCAGCCCAGCCATAGCAGCAGTCCAGCACGCGCAGGATCCGTGCGCGGTGCCTTCCCGATGACGACCAATCCGGCGATGCTGAGAAATACCGCCGCCGGCAACATCCATGCGATCTGGCCGCCCATCTCCGATCCGAGCAGGCGCGCCCAGCCGACGTCGAAGTTCAGATTGCCGAGCCCGCCGACCTCGTTGCCCGTCAAACGGCCGAATCCGTTGTAGCCCAACGCGAGTTCGACCACACTGTTGTGCTGCGAGCCAGCGATGTACGGCCGGTCCGAGGCAGACCACAATTCGACAACGACCAGGTACCACCCGCCGGCCACGATCATCGCGACCGCAGCAGCGGCCAGGCGCAGCATCCGAGTACGCAATGGCGCGTGAGCGGCAAGCACGTACACGAGCGAGAACGCCGGCAATACCAGGAACGCTTGCATCATCTTCGCGAGAAAGCCGAATCCCACGGCCACACCCGCCAGCGGAAGCCACCAGCCGCTGCTGGTCTCCTCCAGGGCGCGCAGTACGCAGTACGAGCCCGCGGTGAGCAGCAGCACCAGCAACGCGTCCGGGTTGTTGAACCGGAATATCAGCGCCGCCACCGGCGTCAGGGCCAGCACGGCTCCGGCGAGCATTCCGGCGTGGTGTCCGCTGGTCCGGCGCACCGCCGCATAGAGCACAGCCACCGCGGCCACACCTTCCAACGCCTGCGGTGCCAGCATGCTCCAGGAATTGAATCCGAACAGTCGCGCCGAAACATCCATCACCCACAGTGCGGCAGGCGTTTTGTCGACGGTGATGGCGTTGCCCGCGTCCAGCGAACCGAAGAACATCGCCTTCCAACTCTGTGTCCCAGCCTGGACCGCGGCGGCGTAGAACTCGTTCGCCCAGCCGCTGGCACCGAGATTCCACAGATAGAGCACCGCGGTACCGCTCAGCAGCAGACCGACTGACAGGCGATGATGGGTGGGAAGGCGGCGAGGTTTCATCGAAAGCAGGGCCTCGTCTCCTGCTCGCTGTGGACGCATCGACAAGGTCGTGGTCATTGCTCGATCGTTGTGACCGATTATGGGTGCGCCGTGTGCCTCCGCTGTGCGCCAGCTGTGCCCGTTGGCCCTCCGACTCGACAGCACATGCTGTCGACCACGGACACAGCGAACTCAAAGCCACCACCAATCGTGGGCCGACAACGCATCGTGAACATCGATGGCATGACTCGCGCTAGCCTCGCCGACGCCGAAATCGCGGTAGACGCGCCATACGATGCCCATCGCCGTGCCCGCTACTCCCGCTGGACCGGATCACTGTGCGGCGCAGTCGATCAGCCTCGTTGGGCTCGGCCCGGGCTGCTCGTACTACTGTTGAGCACCGCGGTCCTGTATCTGTGGGGATTGAGCGAATCCAGTTGGGCCAACGAGTTCTACGCCGCCGCAGTCCAGGCTGGAACGCAGAGTTGGAAGGCGTTACTGTTCGGTTCGCTGGACGCGGGCAACGCCATCACCGTCGACAAACCGCCCGCCTCGCTGTGGGTGATGGGCCTGTCGGGACGACTGCTGGGCTTCAGTTCATTTTCCATGCTGCTGCCGCAGGCGCTGATGGGTGTCGCGTCGGTCGGACTGGTGTACGCGTCGGTGCGTCGGTGGAGCGGTCCGGCGGCTGGACTGCTGGCCGGTACGGCCCTCGCGGCAACACCCGTTGCCGCGCTGATGTTCCGATTCAACAACCCGGACGCATTGCTCGTGCTACTGCTGGTGGCGGCGGCATACTGCGCGGTGCGCGCGACCGAGACCGGCAGCGGGCGATGGCTGGCCCTAGCCGGTGTCGCCGTAGGATTCGGCTTCCTGACGAAGATGATGCAGGCGTTCCTCGTACTCCCGGCCTTCGGGCTGGTGTTCCTGCTCGCGGCGCCCATCTCCCTGCGGCATCGGATCGTCAAACTGACGGGTGCCGTTGCGGCGCTGACTATTTCGGGTGGCTGGTTCGTGGCACTCGTCAGCCTGTGGCCCGCCACAGCGCGTCCGTTCATCGGCGGCTCCACCGACAACACCCTGCTCGAATTGGCGTTGGGTTACAACGGGCTCGGCCGCGTGCTCGGCGGCGCGGGCAATGCCGGCGGGGGCGGGGGTGGGGGCGGCGGGTTCGGTGGAAGCACCGGAATCACGCGCCTGTTCGGCGATTCCATGGGTACCGAGGTCTCGTGGTTGTTGCCTGCCGCGTTGATCGGGCTCGCCGCGGGGTTGTGGTTCACGCGACGCACCCCCCGCACCGGGCGTACCCGTGCCGGTCTCCTACTGTGGGGCGGTTGGCTGCTGGTGACCGGGCTGGTGTTCAGCTACATGCAGGGGACGATGCACCCCTACTATACGGTGGCCCTCGCGCCCGCGATCGCCGCGCTGATCGGAATCTCCGTGCGCGAACTATGGCGCGGACGCGAATTCCGTGCGGCCCGAGCCTCACTCGGCGTCATGGCCGCCACGACCGGTATCTGGACCTTCATCCTGCTCGACCGCACACCCGGCTGGTTCCCGGCTCTGCGATGGATCATCGTGATCGGATCGATCCTGATCGCCGCAGTCGTCATGGTCGGGGCGCACCAACTCGGCAGACTCACCGCTGCCGTCGCGATCGCGGGCCTGCTGTTCGGACTCGCGGGCCCGGCCGCCTACACCATCGAGACCGCGCTCACCCCACACGGTGGCTCAATCCCCACCTCCGGCCCGAACACCGGCCACGACATGGGTGGCCCGGGCGGCCCGGCTATGCCATCGGGAAATCCCGGGCAGAACGGTCCCGTTGATACGACGGCGGACGACAACTCGACCACCCAACCAGAAAGCGGCCCCGGCGACTCGATGGGCTCGGGCAACGCCGACCTGAAAACCCTCCTGACTGGCGCGGGCAACCGTTGGTCCGCCGCGACCGTAGGGTCGCAATCCGCCGCGGGAATCGAATTGTCCACCGGCACATCGGTGATGGCGATCGGCGGCTGGAGCGGGGGCGACAACTCCCCCACTCTCGTCCAGTTCCAGCAGTACGTCGCGAGCGGGCAGATCCATTACTTCATCGTCAGCGGCGGAATGGGCGGACCCGGCGGCGATTCGGGCGGCGCGGCCGAGATCACGGCCTGGGTCAAGGCTCACTACACCGCGACCACCGTCGGCAGCAGCACGATCTACGACCTCACCCGGCCGATCACGTCCTGAGGTACAACAACTTTCGGCCGGCCGACATCCGCACCGCGCGGTCGGGTGCGTGGCGTGTGTCGCCGGCTTCATGCTGCGGACGGCTGTCGGCGGCGGGCGGTCACGCCACAACATCGCACTGACCCACTGAAGCAACCAGTCGCCCGAAGCCACCGCAATATCCGCTTGTTCTCTGATCAGCCGATCTTCGTCGCTAATTATGTCGGGGAGAAGTCCGACGCCTGCCAGCGCACCTGATCACCACACTGCGCCGCTCGACCAGATCCGGCGGTGGCGAATCTAGCAACGCCGTCAACAGCGCCGGGCCAAACAAGCCCACTACCAGCGACACTATAAAGTGCCGCCTGAGCTCTGCACATTGTTCCCGCATCCAACAAGTGCCAAAACAGCAGGTCGGCGCACATTTTTGAATCACTGAACACGATTCCACTTGATTGAAACTTGCATTCAATGAAATTTCGCAGAATGCGCTCCAGCAGCATGCACTCACAGCAAATTATTGCAATCAAAGCAAATTCGGGCAGACCCACAGGAAGTTCAGGAGAACTTTGTCGTCTGGAATTGCAATTGCCCAGAGTTGAAATTACGTTACAGCTTGCCGAATCACGCACGGTGAGTGCGCACCGCGTATCTGTCGATTGACCTGCTGCGGTATCGGTTTACATGAGGAAAAGAGGACTCAGATGAGGAACATCACCGCATTCGCGGCGATCGCGATCGGTGCCGTGGGCATCGCATCCGCTCCCGCGAGTGCAGACCCGGCGGCGGTGCCGCAGCCGGCCCCGGTGACACAGCCGGTGGACATCAACGGAATCCACTACACCCTCGACCGGGACGGCGATTCGCTTGTCGTCAAGTCCACGGACGGTCATTTCAGTGCCGTCGATGGTCGGGTCGTCATCACCGACGGTCAGGGCAAGACGGTCGACTCGCTGCCGCTGGCCTACCGCAAGGACGCCAGCTCGTTCCCGATCACCGCCGAGATCACCGGTGACACACTGCGACTCACGCCGGACACCGTGCACGGCACTCCGGTGACGGACCCGATCACCCCGCAGGCGATCGCATCCGGCACACCCATCGATCAGGCGAACCCGAAGGACATCGCCGAGTCCTTCACGCCGCGTGATCAGCAGGAACTGTCGGCATTCGGTTCACGCACCACGCTCGCCAGCCTGACCGGCACCGTCTTGGGAGCCATCGTGGGTGGTGGCCTGGGCTGCGTCGCCGGGGCCATCGTCGGTTCGGTGACCACCGCCGTCACGACCCTGTTCACCGGCATCCTGCCGGGCGCCGTGATCGGGTGCATCGCGGGTGTCGCGCTGGTCGGCACGGCCTCGTCGCTCGCCGGTGCCGCATTCGTCGGCGGCCCGATTCTCCTGTGGTCGGCCTACCAGTACTTCAGCACCATCCTCTCGCCCTGCACCACGCCGGGCAATTACTGCACCGACCCGGCCCAGCCGCCGGTTGCGAAGCCCTAACCGATAGCGGATCGCAGCGGCAAATGATCGGCCCTGGAACCGACTGGTTCCAGGGCCGATTCGTCTTGACCGCCCGCGACGAGCTGATCCTGAGGACACCAACCCATCCATCTTGACCCCGCCGAGGTTCAATGCCTGGACGCGACCTGTAGATCGGCGAGTTCGGGTAGTCCGGCTTCTCGTTCGGCGTCGGTCGACGCCTGGCCTTCATCCGGACCTCGGTGCTGTACAACATGCGCGGGATATCGATCTCGTGCGCCACCTCGCGAGCCACCTTGCACGCGGCTTCCTTGTCGCGCGGCCCGTCGAAATGCTCCAGCCATTGCGAGGCCGGCCGGACGGATTCGTTCGACCACCGCGATAGTCCAGGTCTTCGCTCGTGTTCGCAAACGATGATCCGACGAACGCGAACCCGGCTCGCCCTGAGCGACTGCACACCGGGGAGCCGGTGTTCGGAATCCCGTTCATCAACGGGTGGTCATCAGTGGGCCGGAAGGCTGGGCCTCGGGTCTTCGCTGGTCCGAGGCCCAGCCCTCGCCCCCAACTCAACAGGTCAGAACGGCCCTGGGCTGAACGTGAACGGGGACGGGACCACGTCGGGGACGTAGGGCTTGAAGTTCGCGTCCGGGCACGTGTCGACCATCCCGAGCATGCCCGCAGTCACCCCCGCATCGCTGCCTTCCGTGGCAGCTCCACCGGTAGCCACAGCAGAGCCGACGCACCCGGCGTCGCCGTCGTCCGCTTCGACGTACGCCGCCAGATCGGCCAGCGAGGAGGCGATCCCGGCCTCATAGTCTGCTTGATCGATACCGGATGGCACGTCCGTGGCGGTGACGGTCACCTCGGTTCCGTCATCGGCGGCAGCGAGGTGCCAGGTCATCACCGAGGGCAGCGCTCCACTCGCCAACCCGAACCCTCCTGCCCCGGAACACAACTGGCGGAAATCGTCCACCAATCAGCCGAAGCAGGGGCCTGAATCTCAGAATCCCGGTTCGGGTCGAGACAATCTCGATCCAGAGGCCGTTCACTCCGGCAGCAGGCTGTCGACCAGAGCGCGGGCGAACTCATCAGCGGGCTGGTCTGCGAGATGCTCGCCCTCGAACTCGATCAGGAAGGCGCGCTGGAAGCAGGCACCAAGCAGCAGGGCAGCGAGCATGTCGGGTACTCCGGACAGGACGGCGGGGATATACTCCCATGGCCCGCTGAGGTTGGGACGTGAGTAGCCGATGGTTGAGAGCGATGCGTTCCGGACACAGCGTGATGTCGGCAGTGATGTCATCACGGAGTTGAACGCCGCTGGTTTCGACGATGCGGCGGAGATCGGGCGGGGCGGGTTCGGCCAGGTGTATCGGTGTACCCAGCGCGCCGTGGACCGCACGGTCGCGGTGAAGGTCCTTACCGCCGGGCTCGACGAGAATCGGGAGCGTTTCTTCCGCGAGCAACGCGCGATGGGAACACTGACCGGACACCCCAACATCGTCGATGTGCTCGAGGTAGGCGAGACCACGAGCGGACTCCTCTACCTGGCGATGCCGTACTACACGCACGGCTCCCTCGACGCCCGCATCCGCCGCGACGGCCCGGTGCCGCTGCCGGACGTGCTGCACCTAGGAGTGAAGATCGCCGGTGCGCTGGAAGCAGTGCACCGGGCCGACGTGCTGCACCGCGACATCAAACCGGGAAACATTCTGCTCACCGACTACGGCGAACCCGCGTTGACCGACTTCGGGATAGCCCACATCCCCGGTGGATTCCATACCGAATCCGGCACTGTCACCGGCTCGCCCGCGTTCATCGCGCCGGAGGTCCTCGCAGGCGACGCCCCGAGTCCGGCCTCGGATGTGTACGGGCTGGGAGCCACCCTGTTCTGTGCCCTGACCGGTCATGCGGCCTTCGAACGCCGCAGCGGTGAGCAAGTGGTCGCGCAATTCCGGCGGATCACCCAGCAACCGGTCCCCGACCTGCGCAACAGCGGCATACCCGACGACGTGTCCATGGTGATCGAGGCGGCGATGTCGCGCGACCCGCAGCAACGTCCCACCGGTGCGGAACTGGGCGAGCGACTGCGACAGGTGGAACGCAATCACGGTTTCCCGGTCGACGAGATGGCACTGCGAACCGAACCCGGAGCCGACCAGGCATCGGCCGTGAGGTCGACGGCCGCAGTGGGGAACGGTGAGGGGAACCTGTCTCTCGAGCTGACCAGCCTCGTCGGTCGGCGGATCCAGGTGGCCGGCGTCGAGAGCCTGCTGGCGGCGTCACGCCTGGTGACACTGACCGGGATCGGCGGAGTCGGCAAGACCCGGCTCGCACTGCGCGTCGCCCATGAGGTGAACGACGATTTCGCCGACGGCGCATGGCTGGTCGAGCTGGGTGGTCTGCGAGATGAGACATTGCTGGTCGACGTCGTGGCCACCTCCCTCGGCCTGCGGAACCAGAGTGCCCGGCCCATACTCGAGGTCCTCACCGAGCTGTTGTCCACGCGCGAGCTGCTGCTGGTGCTCGACAACTGCGAGCAGGTGATCGATGCGGTCACGAAGCTGGCCGACTCGCTGCTGCGGACCTGCCCGCACCTGCGAATTCTGGCCACCAGCCGGGCGGCACTGGGCCTGGGCGGCGAAGCGGTGTACCCGGTGCCCCCCTTGGCGATCCCCGATGCGACGGACGAGCCGACACTGCGAGCGGCGGCACGCTACGACGCGGTGACCCTGTTCACCGAACGCGCCGCCGCGGTCGTGCCGGGCTTCGAGATGACCGACGACAACCGGCTCACCATCACCCGGATCTGCGCCCGGCTCGACGGCCTACCGCTGGCGATCGAGCTGTCCGCGGCCCGATTACGGACGATGTCGCCCGAGCAGATCCTGACCCGCCTCGATGACCGCTACACCCTGCTGACCCGCGGCAGGCGTGACGCCCCGAAGCGGCAGCAAACCCTGCGGTGGTCCATCGGCTGGAGCTACGACCTGTGCACGCCCATCGAGCAGCGACTGTGGACCCAGCTGTCGGTCTTCGCCGGCGGTTTCGAACTCGACGCCGCCGAACAGGTATGCGGCACCGACCTGACTGAGCCGGAACTGCTCGATGCGATGTCCGCGCTGCTCGACAAGTCGATCCTGATCCGCGGCGAAACCGACGGCACTATCCGCTTCCGAATGCTCGAAACCGTCCAGGCATACGGCAAGGAAAAAGCCGAGGACAGCGGCGAATATCCGGAATTGGCTCGGCGGCACCGGGATTGGTGCGAGCGGCTGGCGACCCAGGCGGCGGCGGAGTGGGTCGGTCCACGCCAGGTGCAATGGGTCGCCCGGCTGGAGCGGGAAGTACCCAACCTGCGCGAGGCACTGGGATTCGCCCTGACCGAACCGACCGACAGCGCGTTGCGGATCACCACCGCCCTCTACATGTTCTGGACGCTGCGGGGACGGCTCAGCGAGGGACGCCGCTGGTGCGTTCGCGCACTCGAACTCACGACCGGTGCCACGACCGTCGAGCGGTCCAAGGCACTGTACGTAGCCAATGCGATGGCCGCGATACAGGGCGACCTACCCGCCGCCACCGACACAATGACACAACTCCGGACTCTGGCCGAGCAAACTGCCGAGCCGCTGATCGGAGCCCTGTTCGCTCACGCCGAGGCAAACACGTGTCTTGCCGGCGGTGACAATGATCTGGCGCGAACAAGTACCCGCCTCGCCGAGGCCATCGACGCCTACGAGGCATCAGGGAACGTCGGACTGGAACATCTGGCGGCCCATTTTTCGCTCGGATGGGCTTACGCACTGCAGGGGGAAAGCGCCCAGGCCCTCACGTGCCTCGACAAGGGGCTCGCCATCGCCGAATCCGCCGGCGAGACGATGGTTCGTTCGTGGTTGTCATGGGCAGCAGGATTTGTCCTGTGGCGAAAGGATGAACCCGAGCGCGCCACGTACCTGCTGCGGGAGGGGATTCGAACGGCCCGGCTGGTAGCGGATCCGGTCGTCATCGCGGGCTGTTTGGAGACGCTGGCCTGGGTCGCGGGCGAGCAGCGCCATGCCCGGCGTGCCGCTGTCCTGATGGGTGCCGCCGATTCGCTGGGTCGCGTGGCAGGCGGTTCCGCGTTCATGTTTCGGGATTTGCTTATCTACCGTGAGGAATGCGACCGGCACAGCCGCACGACGCTCGGGGCGGGAGCCTTCGAGGCGGCCCGCGACAAAGGCGCCGCGATGAGTTTCGATGCCGCGGTCGGATTCGCGCTCGGCGATCACACCGACCCCATCGAGCCGGCCACTCGCTCAGGAGGACATCTGACCAAGCGTGAGCGCCAGGTCGCCGCTCTCGTTGCACGAGGCATGACCAACAAGGCAATCGCCGCCCGGCTGGTGATTTCGCAGCGCACCGCCGAGGGACACGTAGAACATATCCTCACCAAACTCGGATTCACCTCGCGCGCACAGATTGCCACATGGGCCGCCGAGCAGTCCGAATCCTGAACCCCGCGGTGATGTCTCCGGGCAGGATCCACTCCGTCAACTCGGCAAGTGTGCACGGAAACCGTTACGGGTAATCAAGGGGTTTTGAAGGACCAGTTGTCGCAGCGAGGCTGTTCGGGCGGTGAGTGCGGGAATCCGGTGTCTGCGGAACCATCGTTCGGCGCAGTCGGTGGTCATGGGTTGACCACCGCGTCGGCCTCGGTAGCAGAACGTGATGCCGGCCGGGGCCCGCTTCCCCAGCTACTTCCGTAGCGTGCGCGGCCTGGGCCAGTCCGACCTCGCCAAGGCCGCGGGAATTCCTACCTCCACCGTGCAGGGCATCGAGCGAGGCGAGGTTCCCCTCAATGATGTCAACGCGGCCAAACTCGTTGCGGTACTCGGCATTTCCGTGGACACGCTGCGCCAGGCCTACCGCCGCGTGCGCCGCCGCCCGCCCGGCACCCGCGCCTGACACAGCACCCCGCTACTCGGTCTCCAATGCGCGGACCTGCTCGAATGGCACATCCCCGCCAGTGTTCGGCGACGGTTCGGGCCGCGGCCGCGGCGGGTTGGTGCGTTCGGCCGAGAACACGATGATGAGCATGACCAGGAAGGCGACAGCGAAGATCACGACCGGCGTGAGCCATTGGCCGACAACTGCGTTGAGCTGTGTGGCGATCATGCGGTGCGGGCCTTTCCGGTGACGGGTTCGGCGGTGACGTCGAAATGCGGTGTGGGGCGGCAGGTTCCGGGGTGCTGCCATCGCGGTGTGCCGGCCACTTGCCCGCCGGGGTTGTCCGGGTCGATGAGATCGGTCCACCATTCGCCGGGCACCAGCCGCACGACGAACACCTCGGCATCGACCGCGACGTGGGCGGTGCGGACCTGCCCGACCAGGACATCCAAGTGCGTGAGCGCGGCCTGTTCGCCCGACTGGTCGGGGTCGGCCACCGCGATCAGCACCGCATGGTTGGCGCCGGCGTAGAGCGACATGCCGCCACCCCGTGCGCGCACAGTCCAAGGTTGACCATCCGGAACCATCCGGTGGCCGGGGGGACAATCGGGATCTGATGACAGCAACGCGAACCTCCGCAGCTCCGTTGGAAACCGGCCCCAACGACGCCTTTGTGACTGGACCCAAACATCGTGCTGACGTAATTTCTTCGGCAATAGCAACAGCGCGCACAGAATTACGGGTAAATGTGTGATGATCAACAAATACCGACAGGCGTCAGCGGAATACAAGATCGCTTTTCTTGATTGAAAGTGATTGGTACCACAAACCGGGGGGAAGGCGTATTGAGCGCGCCTGCAACGTGATGACACGTGAGGAATTGTCAAAACCTGTGGATAGGTATGTTTCAGGCGACCTCCATTCGGGTGGTCTCGGCCGCGCCGGTTGACGGCGGCGGGGTGATGTCGCGGGACCGTTCGAGCAGGGTTGTTGGTGCGCAGGTGGATTCAGTGCTCGGCCGGGTATTTGTAGAACTCCAGCAACACGTCGGCGTCGTCGACGATCTTCGCCACGGTTTTGGGATACTTTGCGCCGTAGTCGATTCCGAACGCCTGATGCTCACCCGCGGGCTCCGCGGCCCGGATCGCCGCAAGGGCAGCCACCGCAATCTGCAGGTGGTCGGGCTCTGCGGGTGAATCCATATCGCTCACGATAGCCACCGCTACGACCACGTCACTGGGTTATGAGTGCCGCGGCTGGCGTGGTCGCAGCTGCTCCAATGCCTGGTTCGGTCCTTCTTGAACGAAACAGCGGCCCTGTCTCGACCGCAGGCGGTGGCATTGGTAGCCAGTCCCGGCACGACCGTGGATCAGGCCTCGGATCTGCATGTGACCGGGTTCCGAAGGATCAGGTTCCGCAACATCGAGGCTGCGGCCTGGTACTCGACCGCACCGAACGTCTGACCGTCGAGGGCTGGTCGGACCCAGTCGACCTCATCGCGGATCCCACTGCGGCACTGGATGTTCCGGCCATCCTGCTCCGACCCGACGGCCACGTCGCCTGGATCGGCGAGCGCCAGCAGGACCTGAACGACCACCTCTCCCGCTGGTTCGGCAAGCCCGCCAACTGATTTCACCTGAGCAACCGGAAACGAAGGCGAACACGCCTGTCTCTCCAAGAGCACTCGGCTTCGATGCTCGAGGGCGTCAGCGAACTCGTCCGCTCCGGGGCGGTACACCTCGACCGGATAGACCGCACCGAAATTCATGTCAGTGAACTCGAACTCGGAGCTGCGGCGATCCCCGAATCGCAGACCGCGCCGGTCCCCCGCCACCGGGTTCCGGATGTCGTGCAGGCCTCCGGACTGACAGAGGGCGGGGTGGACGGCTGGATCCATGTCGACGCGGCCACCCTTGCGACCCCATACCCGGGGGTGTACGCGCTGGGCGACTGCGCGGACGCCCCGGTGACCCGAGCGGGGGTGTTCGCCGAGACGGCGGCACGGACCGTCGCGGCGGACATCATCGTCGGCCTGCACGACGGCCCGCGCGGGGGCAGGTACCTGGGACAGGGCACATGCCACATCGAGTTCGGCGGCGGCCTCGTCGGGAAGGTGGAAGCGGACTTCCTGTCCGGCCCGGCCCCGGCGGCTCCGTTCCTCGGACCGTCCGTCGAATTCGCCAGGGAGAAGGCAGAGTTCGCAGCAGACCGTCGGCGGCGCTGGTTCGGGTCCTGAGAGGAATGGCCAGTCCCGCCGTCCCACCCGCCTGTCGCCATCAGCAAGGCCAAGACCGGCGATGCGCCGTCGGAACGGTCACACCGAACGACGGTGGCAGCAGCGACCACGCACAATCGCTGGTCGGCACATACACCACGGTGGTGAACACCGCCCGCTGGTCGGTCGGCGCGGCGCCGCCACCCTGCTTGCGTGCGGTGAACTTCGGCAACAGCAGCTCTGCCAGCGCCCACAACTCGTCCGGCACCAGCCGGCACGACAACTCATCGACCAGGGTCGGACATCATGCCGCGCAACAGAATCCGACACGCGACAAACGAATCGCAACGACATGAGATACGGTCTGGGCTCGCTCGCGAGAGCTCATCGAACTAGTTGCGCGCATTCAGAGCGGTGAGGGCAGCGAGGCCCAAATGAATGAGTGGCTTGGTCGACTGATCGTGCTCGGCGGACCCGATCAGCCTTCTGCACAACACATCCTGAGATCTGCGACTGGCGGGGTCCGAAGAGGCAACGGCACCCGCCAGCGAACGCACTATGAGTCGTCACACCGCGCGGCGCTCCAATCGAGTACAGCGGCGCGGCCCAATCGACATCAGTGGGCCCGCCGGGCACCTGGATCAAATCCTGGCCGGGACCCGATCCTGACACCAGTCTCCAACTAGCCGAATGCAGCGCGTCTTGTTGGTCTGGTGAACCCGGTGCGCCTCAGCAGCGGGCACGCGATCAGCTCTCGTGCCGGGCCGCGTCCACGATCCACGCCGCGATCTGGGCGCGAGAGGTGAACCCGAGCTTGGTCAGGATGTGCTCGACGTGGCCGTCTGCGGTGTGCTGGGAGATCACCAGCCGGGATGCTATCTGCTTGTTGGTGAGCCCGTCGGCGACCAGGTCCGCCACTTGGCGTTCACGTTTGGTCAATGTCGTC
>NZ_JBHZCS010000115.1:0-20364 GCF_042755705.1 Nocardia sp. NPDC059154 | reverse complement strand
GCACCAATGTCGACACCGGTGACGGCGCGCTCATGGCGGCCGAGGCCGGCGCGCGCTTCTCGGGCATGGAGTTCTCCAACGCCTATGCCATCGTGCCCAAGGGCTCGACCATCACCAAGACCGCCTACTACGGCTACGCCACCTTCTTCCACGCCGACGGCCGGGTGCTGGAGGGCGCGGGCTCCGCCAAGGGCCGGTCGGTCATCGCGCGAACCCTGTTGTCGGAGCCCGTGTTCGCGCAGCTGGACCGCGCCGACGCCGAGGTGCAGGCGCGGATGCGGCTGGGCCAGCCCAACTTCTTCCTCCAGTTCGACCGGCGCGGGATCGACCCGTTCACCGACCGCTTCGAGGTGGATCTGCTCGCCGAGGGCACGGTGCGCGGAACCGGGGGCATCGATATCGTCGACGATGACTGCGCGACAACGGTTCCCGGTCTCTACGCGGCGGGTGACGCCGCGACCCGGGAACGAATCTGCGGTGGATTCACCGGCGGCGGCAGCCACAACTCGGCCTGGGCCATGTCCTCCGGAAGCTGGGCGGGCCGGGGCGCGGCGGCCTTCGCCCGGCGATCGGGGCGCGTCGATCCCTCCGCTGTCCACGGAGCGGGGCGGGTCGGATTGCGGCCGGAGACAACGGAATCGGTGTCCGCCGACGAGGTCGTGTCGGCCGCGCAGCGCGAACTCATCCCGTTCGAGAAGAACTATCTGCGTCACGGTGACCGCATCCGCCCCGCCCTGGCCGCACTGGACGAGCTCTGGGAGCGGGCCGCGCGCGGGCTCGGCGGCGGAACCGGTGCCGAGCGGATCCGGGCCCGGCAGGCCGCCGCCATCACCGCGGTCGGCCGGCTGATGTACCGATCCACGCTGGTGCGCAAGGAAACTCGCGGTATGAGCAAGCGTGCCGACCACCCGGACCTGGATCCGGCGCAGCACCACCACATCCTGTCCGGCGGCCTGGACCGGGTATGGACCTCGACCGCCGCGGCCACCGGTCTCACCTCGGCGGTGGCGTCGTGATCGAACTGGTGCGCGCCGACGACTGCATCGCCTGCGACAAGTGCGTCGACGTCTGCCCGACCGATGTCTTCGACCGCACCGACAGCGGAATACCGCTCATCGCACGGCAATCCGACTGCCAGACCTGCTTCATGTGCGAGGCGTACTGCCCAGCCGACGCCCTCTACGTCTCACCCGAGGCAGCGCCGCTCGCGGACCGCAGCGCGATCCCCGAATCCCACATCGGTCGCTACCGTGAGCAACTCGGTTGGGGCCGGGGCCGCACACCGGGCAGCCTCGTCGCCCTCGGCCCGGCCCTGCCGCACGGCGCTCTGCCACCGCGGCTGATCGAGCCCGGTCGACTGGTTCGATGAGTGGCCGCCGCGCATACTCGACGCGCTGCTGCCCGCACCTATCTCCGGCCGAGATGTACCCAGCCGAGCTGGTGTGTCGATTAGGGTGTCCGGCACAGTGATTGGCGATCGCGCCCGTCGATCCGGGCATGCGGTCACCGCAGGGCGAGGGCGAGGAAGAAGTCGACGCGGTCCTCGAGCCGGGACAGGTCGCGGTTGGTGAGTTCCTCGATGCGCTGAATGCGGTAGCGCAGCGTATTCACGTGCAGGTGCAGCAGATCCGCGCACTTGGTCCAGGAGCCCGACACCTCCAGGAAGGTCTCGAGGGTGTGCACCAGATCGGCGCGATTGTCCTGGTCGTAGACCCGCAGCGGATCCAGCAGCCGCACCCGGAACATGCGCCGGACCTCGTCGGGGACGCTGGCCAGCAGCAGCATGTGGGTGGCGAGTTCGTCGTGGCGGACCACGCTGGTGGGCTGCTGCCGTTCGGCGGCCATGCGCCTGGCATAGCGGGCCTCCTCGACCGCGCCGCGCAGCCCCTCGCCGTCGACCGCGCCGCTGATGCCGACCGAGAGCCGGCTCAGTTGCAGCCCGGGTTCGAGGGCTTCGATGGCCCGGTGGATGCGATCGTCGAGGGCCTTGTCGTCACCGAGGGCGACCAGCAGGATGACCTCGCCGTCGACCACACCGACGGCAGGGCTTCGGCCGTAAAGGATTTCGCGCAGCACGGCGCGCAACTCACCGGGCCGTACGGCCCCGGAGTCCGCGGTCGCGGCGACCGCGAGGTACCGGTCGGACAGTCCCAGCCCGGTCAACTCCAGCCGGGAGATGATGTCGGCGGATTTGGCGTCGGACATGATCAGCTCGATCAGTTCCTGGGCCAGCCGCCCCTCGGCACTGTGCCGATCGTCCTGCCGGGCTCGTTCGAGGGACACCACCGCGGCCAGTTCCCCGATGAGGGCCCGCCGTTCCTCGGGCCAATCCTTGTAGTCGCTCTCGAACACGAGGAACCAGTCCGCGATGCGTGAGGTTCCGTCGGCGTCCACCGCGAACAGCGAGTACCGCACCTGATTGTGGGAAAGCACATGCGGCAGCCGCCGCGCGCCCAGAAACGCCGACCGCACCTGTTCGGGCAGGTCCCGGGTCGGCCCGGCCACCACGCGGCCGAGCGCCGACACCACCCAGCAGCGCGTGCCCAGCGTGCGATGCACCAGGTCGAGCACCGAATCCAGCCCGCCGCCGGACACCAGTTGCCGGTGCCGGTCCAGGATCGCGCTCAGGTCGGCGGCCCGTCCGGACGACAGTTTCCGGTTGATCTGCTCGGTGACGGTGGCGAAGGCGATCTGCTCCTCGACCCGGAACAGCGGGATTCGGTGTTTCTTACAAGCCGCGACGAGATCGTCGGGCGCTCCGCCGTACAGCGCGTCACCCGCGGCGAGCGCGGCCACCCGGGCGCGGGCGAGCGCGCTCACGAAGGTCTCGCTGTCCTCGGGAGAATGCCGCCATTGCAGCCCGGTCAGGACGAATTCGCCGCCGGAGAGGTATCGACCAGGATCGAGCATGTCGGTGGTTACCACCCAGCGTACGAAGCGGTCCAGCTCGTCCTCTCCGGTGACGAGCCGCAAGCCCAGATCGTGCATGGTGAGCAGGGAACGTAACCGCATGATGCCCGAGGCTAACAGTCGGTGACGGCCCGGTTACCGAACTTGGATGTAACTACGAACGCGCCCCTGTGAAGCAGGCCACAGGTTCGGAGGTCTCGTCCTTTCGGGCATGACCACCCGCCGGGTTAAGTGGTTGACACACGCCAATGACGGATGGAGGTCGGATGTCGAGTCGCCTGGAATGGCTCGGTTCGCTGCCCCTGGAAGAGGCCGAAACGCACCTGCTGACCTGCAATGCGTCGCGGAACTGGGCACGCAAGATGGTGGCGAACAGGCCGTACGCGGACGAGTCGAGTCTGATCGCCGCGGCGGTGACCGGGGTCACCGAGCTGAGTTGGACCGATGTCGAGGAGGCGCTGTCGGCGCACCCCCGGATCGGGGAGCGCACGGCCGCCGCCCACCAGTCCGAGCGTGAGGCGAAGTGGTCGGCCGACGAACAGTCCGGAGCCGCCGACGGCGACGATCAGGTCAAGGCCGACCTGGCCTCCTGGAACGTGACCTACGAGGAACACTTCGGCCACGTCTTCCTGATCCGGGCCGCCGGGCGCAGCGCCACCGAGATGCTCGCGGAGCTCCAGCGCCGTCTCGGCAACTCTGTCGCCGACGAGCAGCTGACGGTCCGCCGCGAGCTCGCCGACATCACCGGCCTGCGGATCCGGAAACTCCTGGAGGACAAGTGAGTCTGTCCACCCACGTGCTCAATGCCGCGACCGGACGCCCGGCCGCGGGCATGGCGGTGCGGCTGGAGAGCGCGGCGGGGGAGATCCTCGCCGAGCGCCACACCGATGACGACGGCCGGGTCGCGGATCTGCCCGCCCCGAGCGCCGGTGCGCACCGCCTGATCTTCGACACCTCCGGTGTCAGCCCGTTCTATCCCACGGTGACCATCGATTTCCTGGTCACCGATCCGGATGAGCGCTACCACGTACCCCTGCTGTTGAGCCCCTACTCCTTCTCTACGTACCGGGGCAGCTGAGTGCTGTCGTACCTGCGTCGAACCGATATCTAGAGGATTGCAATGGATTTCCTACAACCGGGAAGCTGGGCCGAAGCGCTCCAGCTGAAAGCGGAACGCCCCGAGGCGGTTCCGATTCAGGGCGGCACCGACGTGATGGTCGAGCTGAACTTCGACCGGCACCGTCCGGCCGCCATTCTGGACCTGAACCCGTGCCGTGAGGTCTTCACCGTCGACGAGCAGGAGGACGGCCGGATCCGGCTGGGCTCCGGCGTCCCGTTCGTGAAGATCATCAACCGGTATCAGGACCGCCTGCCCGGTCTGGCCCAGGCGTCGCGCACTGTGGGTTCTCCGCAGATCCGCAATCGCGGCACCGTCGGCGGCAATCTGGGCGGCGCCTCGCCCGCCGGTGACGCCCACCCGGCCCTGCTGGCCGGCAATGCCGTGGTCGAGGTCGAGTCGGCCGCCCGCGGCACCCGCATGATCGACATCGACGACTTCTACGTCTGGGTCAAGAAGAACGCGCTCGAGCCGGATGAGCTGATTCGCGCCGTGTGGCTGAAGCCCGCCAGCGGGCCGCAGTACTTCTCGAAGGTCGGCACCCGCAACGCCATGGTGATCGCGGTGTGCTCGTTCTCCGTTGCGCTGCACGCGGATTCGCGGACGGTCGGCGCGGGCATCGGCTCGGCCGGTCCGACCCCGATCCGTCCGGTGGAGGCGCAGGACTTCCTGGCCGCCAACCTGGACTGGGACAACGCCGGTGCGCTGAACGACGAGCTGGCCCGCGAATTCGGCCGTCTGGTCGGCGCCGCGGCCAAGCCCATCGACGATGTGCGCGGCACCGCCGACTACCGCCGGCACGCGCTGTCGGTGATGGCCCGCCGGACCCTCGGCTGGGCGTGGAACGACTACACCGCGGAGAGGAGGGCGGCCTGATGCGTATCAACTTCACCGTCAACGGATCCCAGGAAACCGCCGACGACGTCTGGGAAGGCGAGAGCCTGCTGTACCTGCTGCGTGAGCGGGCCGGCCTCCCCGGCTCCAAGAACGCCTGCGAGCAGGGCGAATGTGGTTCCTGCACCGTCTATCTGGACGGCACCCCGGTCTGCTCGTGCCTGGTGGCCGCCGGTCAGGTGGAGGGCCGCTCGGTCCGCACCGTCGAGGGCCTGGCCGACGGCGACAAGCTGGACCCCATGCAGCAGGCCTTCGTGGAGGCCGGCGCGGTCCAGTGTGGTTTCTGCACACCGGGTCTGATCGTGCAGGCGCACGACCTGATCGATCGGGTGCCGAACCCGTCCGACGTCGAGATCCGTGAGGCGCTCGCTGGAAACCTGTGCCGCTGTACGGGTTACGAGAAGATTCTGGATGCCGTTCGACTGGCGGCCGAGCGGAAGGCTGCCAAATGAGTACTGCATCGCGAAGCGATTCCACCAGGGGCGGCGGTGGGGCGACGGGTGGGCGCAAGCTGGTCATCGAAAACGCCTACATCGCACCGGTTGTCGGTGCGGAAATTCCGAACGGCTATCTGATCGCCGGTGACGACGGCCGGATCGAAGCTCTCGGTGCAGGACCTGCGCCGATGGTGGTGGGTGCTGAACGCCTCTCCGGCACCGGCTGCCTGGTGACCCCGGGCCTGGTGAATACCCACCACCACCTCTACCAGTGGGCCACCCAGGGCCTGTTCCAGGACGCCACCCTGTTCGAGTGGCTGACCGGTCTGTACCGCCTGTGGGCCACCATGGACGCCGAGATCGTCTACGGCGCGGCGTCGGCCGGTCTGGGCTGGCTCGCGCTGACCGGCACCACCACCTCGACCGATCACCACTACGTGTTCCCGAAGGGCCGTGGCGATCTGTTCGAGGCCGAGGTGCGCGCCGCCCGCGAGCTGGGCATCCGCTTCCACCCGTGCCGTGGGTCCATGGACCGCGGTCAGTCGCACGGTGGCCTGCCGCCGGACGAGGTGGTCGAGAACCGCGAAGAGATCCTCCTCAACACCGAGGAGATCATCCGCACGTACCACGACCCGTCCTTCGACTCCATGCTGCGCGTGGCCGTCGCCCCCTGCTCGCCGTTCTCGGTGTCCGAGGGCCTGATGGTCGATTCGGCCGCGCTGGCCCGCCGGCACGGCGTGCGCCTGCACACCCACCTCGCCGAGACCCTCGACGAGGAAGAGCACTGCATCGAGCAGATGGGTTGCACCCCGGTCGAATACATGGAGAAGCTGGGCTGGCTCGGCGACGACGTGTGGTTCGCCCACGCGGTGCACCTGCACGACAAGGACATCGCGGCGTTCGCCAAGACCGGTACCGGTTCCGCGCACTGCCCGACCTCCAATGCCCGGCTGGGCGCGGGTATCGCGCGAGTGATGGACCTGCTCGCGGCCGGTGCGCCCGTCGGTCTCGGCGTGGACGGCGCGGCCTCCTCCGAGCTCACCTCCATGGCCGGGGAGATGCGGCAGGCCATGCTGTTCCAGCGCGCCGTGCACGGCCCCCGCGCCATGACCGCGCGGCAGGCCCTCGAGGTCGGCACCCTGGGCGGCGCCCGGAACCTGGGCCGCCAGAACGAGATCGGTTCGCTCGAGGTCGGCAAGCTCGCCGATATCGCGGTCTGGAAGGTGGACGGCTTCCGTGCCGCCATCGAGGACCCGGTGTGCTCGCTGGTGTTCGGCCCGCAGCCGCCGCTGGCGCGCCTGCTCGTGGGCGGCAACACCGTCGTCGAGAACGACGAGCTCAAGACCATGCCGCACGACGCCGTCGGCCAGGCCGGCGTCGCCGCACGGCAGCGAATCATGAAGCAGGAGAACCGATGACCATCACACGAACCACTCGGTTCCCCACGGATGTGGCGGTCCCGGGCAAGGGCGGGATCGGCGAGAGCCCGCTCCGCCCGGACGGCACCCTCAAGGTGAAGGGCGAATTCGCCTACTCCTCCGACCTGTGGATGGACGGCATGCTGTGGGGCGCGACCCTGCGCAGCCCGCACGCCCGCGCCAAACTCGTCAGCGTCGACACCAGCAAGGCCCTCGCCATGACCGGCGTGCACGCCGTGCTCACCCACGATGATGTGCCGGGCCGCAAGGTCTACGGCCTCGACCACACCTGGGACCAGCCGGTGCTGGCCTTCGACGAGGTGCGCCACCACGGCGAGGCCATCGCCCTGGTCGCCGCCGACCACCCCGAGATCGCCCGGCGCGCCGTCGCCGCCATCGAGGTGGAATACGAAGTGCTGGAACCGATCACGGACCCGATGGCCGTGGTCGAGGACCCGGTCGGGCTGGCCGTGCAGTCGCGCGGCGGCATCGCGCGCTACCAGCCGGTGCGCTCCGGCGACATCGAGATCGGCAAGGCCCTGGCCACCGTCGTGGTCTCCGAGGAGTTCGAGGTCGGCATGCAGGACCAGGCCTTCCTGGGCCCGGAGTCCGGCATGGTCATCCCGAACGAGGACGGTTCGCTCGACTTCTATGTCGCGACGCAGTGGCTGCACTGGGACCTCACCCAGATCGGCCCGTGCCTGGGTCTGGACGAGGACCAGATCCGCATGACCATGTCCGGCGTCGGCGGCGCGTTCGGCGGCCGCGAGGACCTGTCCATGCAGATCCACGCCGGCATGCTGGCCATGCGCACCGGCAAGCCGATCAAGATGATGTACAACCGCGAGGAGTCGTTCTTCGGGCACGTGCATCGCCACCCGGCGAAGATGCGCTACGAATTCGGCGCCACCGCGACCGGAAAGATCACCTACGCCAAGGTTCTCATCGTTCTCGACGGCGGCGCGTACACCTCGGCCACCCAGAACGTGATCGGCAATGCCGCCTCGCTGGCGCTGGGCCCCTACGAGGTCCCGCACCTGGAGATCGACGCCTACGGTGTCTACACCAACAACCCGGTCTGTGGCGCCATGCGCGGATTCGGTGTCGTGCAGGCGTGTTTCGCCCACGAGTCCATGATGGACAAGCTCGCCGAGGCCCTCGACATGGATCCGGTCACGGTCCGTCAGGTCAATGCCGTCTCCCAGGGCTCCACGCTCGCCACCGGCCAGGTCGTGCACGCGCCGACCCCGCTGAAGGAGATGCTCGACAGCCTGCGCGACATGGAACTGCCGGAGTCCGTGGACACCTCGGACATCCGCAACCTGCCCGGCGGGGCGTCGCAGACCACCCATGGCGAGGGCGTGTACCGCGGCGTCGGCTACGGCGTCGGCATCAAGAACATCTGCTTCTCCGAGGGTTTCGACGACTACTCGACCGCCCGGGTGCGCCTGGAAGTGATCGGCGGCGAGCCGGTCGCGCTGGTGCACACCGCCGGCGCGGAGGTCGGCCAGGGTCTGATCACCCTCGAGGCGCAGATCGCGCGCACCGAGCTCGCCATCGAGCGGGTGGTCAGCCACCCCTCGGACAACAATGTCGGCAGCTCGGGTTCCTCGTCCGCGTCGCGTCAGTCGTACATGACCGGCGGCGCGGTGATGACCGCCTGCCGCGCGGTGGCCGACGAGCTGTTCGTGCTGGCGCGCAAGAAGTTCGACGTGCACGGCTTCATGCGGCTCGAGGGCGGGAAGGTCGTCAAGAACAACGGTGAAGTGGTCGCGACCATCGAGGATGTGCTCGGCGACGACGTCATCGATCTGACCCGTGAATACCACCACCAGCCGACCACCGGTATGGATAAGGTGACCGGTCAGGGCTCCAGCCACACCCAGCTCGCGGTCTGCGTGCACCGGGCCGTGGTGGATGTCGACACCGAACTCGGATTGGTCAAAGTCGTTGCCCTGGACGCCGTTCAGGACGTCGGCAAGATCATGAACCGGCTTTCGCTGGAAGGCCAGATCCACGGCGGCTCCATTCAGGGCCTGGGTCTGGCGGTTATGGAGGAAATTCAGGTCACCAACGGCAAGGTGCGGAACCCGTCCTTCACGGACTATCTGATTCCCACCATTCTCGATACACCCCCGCAGAAGCTGGAGATCCTGGAGAACCCGGACCCGCACGCCCCCTACGGCCTGCGCGGCGCGGGTGAACCGCCCACTCTCTCCTCCACGCCTGCGATCGCCGCAGCGATTCGCGATGCCTGCCGCAAGCGGGGCGGCACCGGAAACATCAACCGCGTGCCCGTGCGTCCGGAAGACATCATCCGGAACAGTTGACTAACAGGGGCAGATCGCGCTTCTCGAAATGTGGAGCGCGATAGGGACCCCACAACAAGCATCACCGAATCCGCGGCCCGGGATACCCCAGCACCCCGGGCCGCTGGTCGGCTACGCCCATAGGAGGGCAGCCATGACCCAGACTCAGTCACCGATCACCACCCCGGAAACGCGGGGTTCTGCGCTCGAAAAGTTCTTCAGGCTATCGGAGCGCAAGACCACCATATCGCGTGAAATCCGTGGCGGCACCACCACATTCGTCGCTATGGCGTATGTCATATTGCTGGTTCCGCTAATTCTCGGCGGCGTCACCGACGCGCACGGGGACAAGCTCAGTATCGCTCAGCTGACCACCACGACCGCCTTCTCCGCCGGCCTGACCACCGTCCTCATGGGCGTGGTCGGCAATGTGCCCCTCGCATTGGCCGCCGGCCTCGGTCTGGTCCCCGTCGTCGCCTATCAGGCCGCACCCCATATGACCTGGCCGCAGGCCATGGGCCTGGTGGTGCTGATGGGCATCGTCATCGTCATCCTGGCCGCGACCGGCCTGCGGACGATGATCATCAATGCCATTCCGCTGGCCATGAAGAACGCCATCGGCGTCGGCATCGGCATGTTCATCGCCATGATCGGCCTGGTCTCCTCCGGTGTGGTGGGACACGGTGCGCCCGGCGGGCCACCGGTAACACTGGGTGTCGAAGGGCATCTGGCCGGTTGGCCCACGGTGATCTTCGCGGTCGGCCTGTTGCTGATGCTCGCCCTGTTCATCCGCAAGGTGCCGGGCGCGATCCTGATCAGCATCGCCATCTCGACCGTGCTGGCGATCATCGTCAACGCCATGGCGACGATCGACCCCAAGGCGTGGGGCACCGTCGTCCCCGAGAAGCCGAAATCGCTGTTCGCTTCCCCGGATTTCGGTCTGATCGGCCACATCGACCTGTTCGGCGGCTTCGCCACCGCGGGTGCGGTGACCGCCACGGTGGTGCTGTTCACCCTGGTGCTGACCGGCTTCTTCGACGCCATGGGAACGGTTTTCGGCGTCTGTGACGAGGCGGGCCTGGTGGACGAGAAGGGTCAGGTGCCCGGCATGGGCAAGATCCTCACCACCGACGGTGTCGCCCAGATCGTCGGCGGCCTGTCCGGCGGCGCGGGATCCACGGTGTACGTCGAGTCCGCGACGGGTGTCGGTGAGGGCGCCCGTACCGGTCTGGCCAGCGTCATCTCCGGCGGATTGTTCTGTGCCGCCATCTTCTTCACCCCGATCGCGGCGGTGGTGCCGATTCAGGCCGCCGCTCCCGCCCTGGTGCTGGTCGGCGCGCTCATGATGACGCAGGCCCGCAAGATCGACTGGAACGATCTCGAGGTCGCCGTGCCGGCCTTCATCACGATCGTGCTCATGCCGTTCACCTACTCGATCACGAACGGTGTCGGTGCGGGCCTGATCGCCTACACGGTGATCAAGCTCGCTCGCGGTAAGTACCGCGAAATCCATTGGCTGGTGGCCGTGGTGAGCGTCGTCTTCGTCGCCTACTTCGGTATCAACGGCATCGAATTGGCCCTGGGAGGCTAGTCATGCGCGACATCGCGGCACAACTCTTGGAATGGCATGCGGCGGGCAAGGATTACGCCGTGGCCTCCATCATCGGGATCGGCGGCTCCGCGCCCCGTCCGATCGGCGCGGCCCTGGCCGTGGATGCCGACGGCACCGTCATCGGGAGCATTTCCGGCGGCTGTGTCGAGGGTGCGGTCTACGAGTTGTGCCGCGAGTCGCTGCAAACGGGAGAACCGCTCCGGGAGACCTTCGGCTACAGCGATACCGACGCCTTCGCGGTCGGATTGACCTGTGGCGGAACGATTCAGGTGTTCGTCCAGTCGGTGACCGAGTCCAATCGCGATGCGGTGGAGAAGGTCCTGCGAGCTGAGGGGGAGGCCGTGGCCATGGTCCGCGACCTCGACAGCGGCGCCGTGATGGCGCTGGGCACCTGGTGGACCTCCGGAGCCGAATTCGACGAACGGGTGGTGGCCGAAGCCCAGGCCATGCTCGACGCCGGCACGACCGCGGTGCGCACCATCGGGTGCGGTGCTCAGTCCGATGGGCAGCCCGCTGCCGCCGAAGTCACGGTGTTCGTGGAATCCCATGTGCCGCCGCCGCGGATGATCGTCTTCGGGGCGATCGACTTCGCGGCCGCGGTCGCCAGAATCGGCAAGTTCCTCGGGTATCACGTCACCGTCTGCGACGCGCGGGAGGTCTTCGCCACCCGCGCCCGCTTCCCCGACGCGGACGAGGTGGTCGTGGAATGGCCGAACAAGTATTTGGCGCGGACCCAGGTGGATGCCCGGACCGTGCTGTGTGTGCTCACTCACGACGCCAAATTCGATGTGCCGCTACTGGAGGTGGCGCTTCGCCTGCCGGTGGCGTTCGTGGGTGCGATGGGATCCCGGCGGACGCACGAGGACCGTCTCCAGCGGCTTCGTGCGGTCGGGATGACGAATGCCGAACTGGCGCGGCTGAAGTCGCCCATCGGACTCGATCTCGGCGGGCGGACTCCGGAGGAGACAGCCGTCTCCATCGCCGCCGAGATCGTGGCGGTCCGCCGTGGGGGCACCGGAATGCCTCTGGGCACCTACGGCGGGCCGATCCATCGCGATGCGATCGCGGTGCCGGAGGTGACCGTCCCGGACTCGCCGGACGCCCTCCGGCTCACCGCCTGAATCCGCTGTCGACCGAAAAGGGAACCACGGCAATGCCTTTGATCTTCCTGAACGGGGGTGCCATGCGCGGCGGACCCCTGAACCACCTGCTCGAGGGCGCGCCCTGCGCCGGGGAGGTCAGGACCGCGCCGCACTACCGGTTCTATTCGGTCGGCGACCGCTTCCCCGGCCTGCATCCGGTGGCCTACGGCGGCGCGCCCATCGCGGGCGAGCTGTTCGAGGTGCCGATGCAGGTGCTGCGCACCCGCCTGCTCCCGGCCGAACCGCCGGAGCTGGAACTGGGTGTGATTGTGTTGGACGACAACCGCTCGGTGCTGTCCATGCTGTTGCGCCGCCCGATCATTTCCTACCCGCAGCTCATCGACATCACCGATTTCGGTAGCTGGCACACCTACAGGGAGGAAACGACCCGGTGAAGTACACCGCCGACGGTGCGCTGCGGAAGTTCGACGTGCACTGCTCGATCCTGTTCACCGACCTGCCGTTGCTGGAGCGTCCGGCGGCGGCGAAGGCGGCCGGGTTCGACGCGGTCGAGTTCTGGTGGCCCTTCGGCGAGAACCCGGCGCCCGGGGACAAGGAGGTCGACGCATTCGTCTCCGCGGTGTCCGACGCCGGAGTGCAGCTGGTCGGGTTGAACTTCATCGACCTGGTGCCCGCCGGGCGGGGACTGGTGTCCGTGCCCGGGCGGGAGGCCGAATTCCGGGACAATATCGACATCACCGTGGGGATCGCCGAGCGGCTCGGCTGCCGGTCGTTGAATGCCCTGTACGGGAACCGGATTCCCGGTGTGGACCCGGCGGTGCAGGACGAGCTGGCTTTGGAGAACCTGCGACTGGCCGCGCGCGCCGCCGCGGGCATCGAGGCGCAGGTGGTGCTCGAGGCACTGAATTCCATCGAGTCGCCGGACTATCCGATCGTCTCGGCGGCGCGCGCCGTACAGGTGATCGATGCGGTCGGCGAACCCAATCTCCGGTTCCTCTGCGACCTCTACCATCTCGCGCGCATGGGTGCGGATCTGTTCGGCGTGATCGCCGAATACACGCCTCGGATCGGGCACGTGCAGATCGCGGATGCGCCCGCGCGCAGCCGGCCCGGCACCGGAACCCTCGATTTCGAGGCCCTCTTCGCCGCCTTGGACGCCGCCGGATTCGACGGCTGGATCGGGCTGGAATACCAGGACCCCGACCGTGATTGGAGCTGGATCGAGTGAGCGTCGTGCTGGGTCGGCCGGGATCGTGGACACCGCAGGGGCACTGTGCGTCGGCGCTGCCGCCCGGCTGGGTGGTGGAGCGGTTCACCGTGCAGCTGCCGGTAGTCGGACGCACGCGGCATCGCCACGAGCGAGTGGGGCTGACCCCCGCTTCACGGCCCGGGAGCCGCTGACCGATGAGGGGCCGGCGGCTCCCGTGCTTCACTGCGTCAACGCCCGATCGATGACCACGGCGTACATCGCTGTCTCCCAGGGCTCAGGCTCGGCACCCATGAGGATCTCGTCCAGAAGTGGCGCTCGTGCCAGGCTTCCCGCGCCGTAGTGGCCGGAGGCGCGTGCACTGGCGATGACCGCGTAGATGACGGTGGCATACACCTCGGACCGCTCCGCGAGCACGACACCGTCCTTCGCCTCGAAACGCCGCAACCGATCCTCGACCGCATCTATCACATCCTGCAGCGCTCGAATCTCGATGTCACTCTGATCGTCCACGTCCCACCCCATTCGGTCTGCGGTGCGATTCACCGAGAAGAAATGTCCTGGCCTGCAATTTGATCGGGCAGATAGTGATCGGGCACTCGGCGTGCGCTTTCTGCGCGGCGAGCGCATCAGAAACGGTCATCCTCGGCAGTACACGGTGACTGGATCGTGGAAGGTCGAACATCGTTGGAACCTCCCCTATTCGGGATTGCGACCCCACCAGCAGACCATCAGCGACTGCTTTAGACTGGCAATTCGGGAGAATTCGGGTAGATCAATACCGAACGCGCTACCGATAACCGTCGACCCACTGCGCTACATGGGACCCTCGGCGGATAAGGGCGTGGCTCGGGAGGCGTCGGGTGTGCGGCGGGGCGGTCGGGCCACGGCAATGGCGAGTGTGCGCTGTATTCGCCAGGGGAGCGCCGCGAACAGCGACATCATGGCGGCGGCGGTGCCGCGGAGGTCGTCGCGGCCGGAGAGGTAGGCGCGCTGGGATTCGACGGGCAGTGCGAAGAAAGCCTCGAAGAAGAGGGGCAGGTCGGCGGGTGGCAGCGCCAGCAGAGCGCGTAATCCGGCCTGGCGCAACAGGTGCACGACGCGCGCCCGACCCGGCCACAGGGGGTCCCCGGCTACGACGGCATCGGCCATCCGCAGGGAGGTCGTGACGCTGTATCCCGTCGCCGGATGCGTGAAAGCGCCCGCGGCGCCGAACGCGCAGGCATTCGGCCGACCGCCGTGCACGGGGAACCGGACCCGTTCGACCGGTTCGGTGCCGGTGAGAGTGATTCCCCGGGAACGCAATCGGTGCGTCAGCCGGTCGTGCAGCGTCCGCTGATCCAGCGCCGGGAGCCCGGCCAGGCACGTCTCCTCCAGCAGGACCCGCTCATCGTCCAACGGCACCGCGTACAGAAACGACCGGGGCGCATCGGTTTCCGCGCCGTTGTCCGCACGCCAGTCCATGAAATACGTCTCCGGCTCCGGCAGGCGGGCCCGGTCCACGATCACCCCGAATGCCGTCTGCTCGGCCAGCCTGGGGGAGCGGGCCACCCCGCGCGCGTCGATGACGCGTCCGGCCGCCAGCACCGAACCCGACGCGAGCCGCACCGACGGCAGATCCAGTCCGTCGTGCCGGTGGCGGGCCGCGGGCGCGATGTCGGTCACGCTGTCCTGCAGGAGCCGCGCCCCCGGGAGGTCCAGCGAATCCTGTAGGCGCGCTGTATCGAAGACGACGTAGCGGCGATCCAGTTCGATGCGGTGCTGCGCCCACACGATCGGGCGGTCGACCGTCGCCCCCATCGCCTCCGGGGCGACCCACTGCGGCAGCTCATCCGCCCAGGCCGCATAGGTGGCCGTCCATCGCCGCCGCGGGTGCGGATCGACGATCGTGACCGAGAGTCCGTGCGCCAGCGCGCGGTGGGCGAGGGCTCGCCCCGCCGGGCCCGCACCGCAGATGAGGAGATCATCGGTCACCACGTGATTGGATCATGCCGGGTCGCCCGCCTACGCTTCGGGAATGATGCCGGGCCGGGGAGGGCTCGGGCAGGCCGCGAAAGGTGAGCAGATGACGTATCCACCCGCCGGATTCGGCGGCGACCCCACCGTGCACGGGCAGCCGCCGCAGGATCCGGATCCGGCGTGGTGGGACCACCCCACTCAGCAGACCGGCAGCCAGCAGCAGGCGCCGCAGCCGGGCTGGCCGGGACAGCAGCAGGCAGACCCGGCGGGCTGGCAGCCGACGCAGACGAATTGGATTGGGCAGCAGGGATATCCGCAGCAGCCGGGGTATCCGCAGGACGCGGGTTACGCGCAGCAGCCGGGGTTCCAGCAGAACCCGGGCTTTCCGCAGCAGCCGGGCTTCCCGCCGCCGCAGCCGCCGAAGTCGAACACCGGCTTGATCATCGGCGTGGTGCTGGGCGCGATCGTGGTGCTCGCCGTCGCCGTCGGCGCGATCGTCCTGGTCTCCAAGAAGGACGACTCCTCGCAGGCCGACGCCACCACGACGACCACCACGTCGTTCGCCACCAGCGCCCCGGCCACCACCCGCAGTGCGCCCACCACCTCCAAGTCCGCGCCCGGCGGCAGCCGCTTCAGCTACACCGAATACGGCAAGGACTGGAACTTCAAACTGGGCGACGTCGCGCTGCAGGCCACCTACGTGTCCGGCCGCGACTACGACTCCTGCGCCCCGATCGAGGAGTCGGGCGCGCTGACCGGCCTCGGGTGCACGCGCGCCTCGGAGATGGCGTGGAAATCCGAGAACGGCGCACTCATGCTGACTCAGCTGGTACTCACCATGTCCGACGCCGGCAAGGCCTCCAGCGCCGACGGCCAGTTCGACGACCAGGACGTGGTGCTCCCCGACGGCAGCTACATCAAGAACTTCGAAACCGGCAAATGGAAGGACGGCAACCAGGACAAGTTCCTGGTCATCACCGTCGGCACCGCCACCCCGGCCGTCGACGAGGCGACGGTCGAGAAGTACGTGAAGTACCGCCACAGCGACACCCTGGGTGCGCTCGCCTTCCGCTGAGTACTGCGCAACTCGCGCCCGGCACCCAATACTGGTGCCGGGCGCGAGTTTTCGATGCGTCCGGTGTCAGATGCCGCCGGTGGCCAGCAGGCCGCCGTCCACCCGCACGGTCGTGCCGGTGATCCACGACGACTCGTTCGAGGCCAGGAATCCGATCAGCGCCGCCACATCCTCCGGCGACCCCAGCCGCTTCATCGGATAGATGCCCGCCGCGGCCTCCTCGTCGGCCGAGTACAGCGCGTCCGCGAACTTGGTCTTGATCACGCCCGGCGCCACCGCGTTCACCCGGATCTTCGGACCCAGCTGCCACGACAGCTCCTCGGTGAGCCGGATGAGCGCGGCCTTGGACGCCCCGTACGCGGCGATCACGCCGGTGGACCGCAGGCCCGCGACGCTGGCCACATTCACCACCGCGCCCCCGTGCTCACCCATCCACGCCCGGTACGCCTCCTGCACATACCCCAGCGCCGCAACGACATTCACATCGAAGATCTTGCGTACGGCATCCAGATCCGCATCCATCAGCGCCCCGTACACCGGATTGATCCCGGTGTTGTTGATCAGCACATCCAGCGAGCCGAACTGCGTCACCGCGGTGGCGACCTGCTCGGCCCGTGCCGCCGCATCGCCCGAATTACCGGCGACCGCGACCACCTTCCCCGGATGCCCCAGCCCGCGCAGCCGCTCGGCCGCTTCCTCCAGCGGCTCCGGCTTCCGAGCCGAAATCACCACATTGGCGCCTCGCCTGAGCAGCTCGGCAGCCACCGCGAACCCGATACCCCGGCTGGCCCCGGTGACCAGCGCGCTCTTACCCGACAAGTCATCACTCATGTGACGGCACGTTACTCGGCAACCGGCGCGCCTTCTTGACCTGCAGGGCCGGGTTGTCGTGGGGGTGAAGGATCCGATCCGATCCGCTTCGGCGTGGCGGTAGATGCAACGGATCGCGGAGATCATGTTCGTCGCCGCGCCGCGTCCGCCCCGGAAATTGCGCCGAACGACGGCGTTCGACCGATGGTGGCGGACCAGCTGATCGATCTCGGTAGCCGCCGGCGAGGTAAGGGGCCGTTCGGGCCAGGCCCTCTCGATGACGTTCCAGTACGAGCCGTAGGTACCGACTGTCGTTTCCGGCAGAGCCTCACGCAGATGCCGGAATTACGCACTGTGGGCCTATTCCGAAGCCCCCTTCAGGGGATCTCGTGAAGTCCGATGATGTCGGCGCAGCGCTGTAGATAATCGGTGCCTACGTTTTCTGCCCATTTCACGGCTTAGAGCGCAGACCTGTCGGACAAGCGGCCGTGGTCGTTGACTGTTGCGACCGACCAGTGGACCCTCCCGACCGGGCTCGGTGACGGTGTTCGGGGAAACGCGAAGGGTATGCCGGCAGGCACGCCCGCGCTGTGATCGGAGTGGAAGAACTGCTCGATCCCGGTATCTGCGTGGTGGTTTGGATCATCCCGCACGTGCTCGCGTGCTCACCCACTACGGCGAATCCGAGGTGGCAGGCGAACTCATCGGCGGCGCGATCGGGGGATGCAATACCCGCACCGAGGCGGGCATGGTGATCGCCGGTTACTCGCACCTGGCCGGAGCGATCAACGATGCCCGTAAACTGTCCTGCTCCGGTGCGATGGAACACATCACCGCGGCCTCCGAATTCGCCGCTCGCACAGGCGAAACCGACCTCTACATGACCTCGTTCGGGCCGCTGAACGTCCAGTTCCACCGCCACGCGATCGAACTGGAATCCGGCGACCCGCACCGCGCGGCCATCGAAGGCGCACAGCCGTCCATCCCCGCCAGCCACAGCGCCCTGAACCGGGCCGGGCACCACTGGCAGGACAACGCACGGGCATGGCTGCTCTCGGGCAAACCGGATCGGGCATTGGCAGCACTCAACAAGGCGCGGGCTGCCGCGCCACAACAGACCCGACTGCACCCGAGCGTGCGAGAGACCCTCAACGGCATTGCAGCGGCGGAGAAACGGCGGCCGCGACTGTCCTTGGGTGGCGCGAAGCCGCCAGGCGGATACAGCGAGGTGCTACTGGTCGGAGTGGGTATCGGGACCCTCTAATGAATCTGGTCCGTCGCGAGGATGACGTTATCAATCCTGGAGAGTGCTCATTGCCGGATCGGTGTCGCGCGATCCGATTCGCCGGCCCTCGTGTGAGGCTGATCGATCCGTGTGTACATCTGTTCGCACAGGTAGATTTGCTGAAGGATTACCGCCTGACGGGCGTGTGTATGGTGTGCGCGCGGAGGCGGGGCAAACGATCAAAGGGCTCTGATGAACGATGCCGGGAAGGTGGCCGGGCTGTGGTGGCAGGCGTTGACCGACCGCGGGTGGTCGGCCGACCGAGAGCTGCTGGGAGAGTATGCCGAGGAAGTGATCACCAGGGTGGCCGCAGAGGAGTTCGAACCGGGGGTGGGGGCTCGGGTGGGCGCGGCGCTGGCGGATCTCGGTCTCACGGATCCGGATGTGCCACTGATCTCCGCGCGGGTGCTGTACACGGTGGTGGATCACGGCGCCGGGAGTGAAGCGGGACAACGGCTCGCCGCAGTGCTGGCGGCGCTGGGCTCGGGACATCGAGCGCGGTCGCTCGACATCCGGCACGCCGTGGCGCCGGACTCGGGCGGTCCGGCGCGCGAGCCCTTGAGCCCCGATGTCTACCGGACCATGTTCGAACACGTCTCGGTGGCCGCCGCCATCGCCGAGGTCGACGGCACTCTGCTGGTCGCGAACAAGGCGTTCACCGACCTGATCGGAATTCCGTCGGAGATCCTGCACGACATCTCGGTCTTCGACCACAGTCACCCGGACGATCGCAACGACATCCTCGCGGCGATCTTCGAGAAGCTGGTCCCGGCGCGCGGGGGCGCGCTCGAGTTGGAGCACCGATTGATCCGCGCCGACGGGAGCATGGGCTGGGCCGCGTTCAAGGTCACCTACATCCAGGGGACTCCGGGCGACCGGGACTATCTGCTCGCGGTCGGTGAGGACGTGACCGAGCGGCACGGGCTGCAGGAGGAACTGCATCGCCAGGCTCGCCACGATCCGCTGACCGGGCTGTCGAACCGACGGCACCTGCTCGAGTGCATCGATGCCATGATCGGCAGCTCGGTGCCCGACGATCAGGCCGGGCTGTGCTTCATCGATCTGGACCGGTTCAAGTACGTGAACGACCGGTACGGCCATGGCGTGGGCGATCAGGTGCTGGTCGCCGTTGCGGCCCGGCTCCGGGACGGTGTCGGCGACGAGCGTTGCACGGTGGCACGACTCGGTGGTGACGAGTTCGTGGTGCTGGTTCCGCCTCCGGCCGGCGGCCGGCGCGTCGCGGCGGTCGCGGAGAGGCTGCTGTCCGCACTGTCGGAGCCCGTCGAGGTCGGTGGCCACCGGCTGGCGGTGTCGGCCAGTATCGGGGCAGTGGTCACTCCGGCCATGGCTACCGACGCCGAAACGCTGCTCGACGCCGCCGACGCGAGCCTGTACCAGGCCAAGACCCACGCGCTGGGCCAGGTGGTGCTGCACACCATCCACCCCGGACGGGCCCGGCAGGCGGACGATGAATCGCATCGCGACGACCAAAGTCGGGACGAAGAGAACCGCGACAGGGCTAACCATCAGTCGACGAGTTCCTGACTGCTCCGACTTCTCTGAGTTGCGGTGGCCTGTCCGCCACGGGCATCGGCGTGGGCGTCGACGAGACCGGGTCCTGGCCACACTGCCCTCGCTCAGCGAAGCCGGCGCCGGATGGCGGCGGTGGTGTCGGGCTCGACCAATACCAGGTCCGACACTGCGACGCCTGGTACCGCCACATCACCCTGGCCATGCTCGCCCACACCTACCTCGCCGTCACCGCCGCGAGCTCCCCGAAAAGCGTTGGCAGCGAACTCATCCCACTCGCTATCGGAGAAAACTGACGTCTGCTGGCACACCTGATCACCACCACCGCGCCCCGCGACCGCCTGGCGCCGATTGTCGCGATCGATGGCAGTAATTGCAGGTCCCGGTTCGCCGTCAGGCCGCGCCCTGAGGGCGCCGCCTGCTGCGTGCCTCCGCGGACGGCGTCGTCGCAGTCGACCTCGCTACAACTTCGACGAGGCCAAATCCTGTGGTGCAGCGAGGCTATCAGCCGATCTAGTGGTTGGTCCTCTACCTTCGATATCGATGTTGGGCAGCACTCGATCAAGGGTGCGGGGCAGCCACCACACGGTGTCACCGAAGATCGACATGACGGCGGGTACCAGCATCATGCGCACGACGAATGCGTCCACGACGACGCCGACCGCCAGAGCGAAGCCGAACTGCCGGATCATGGGGTC
>NZ_JBHZCS010000114.1:0-20506 GCF_042755705.1 Nocardia sp. NPDC059154 | reverse complement strand
AACAACACACGCATGGGGGTGGGGATTTCCTGTTGTTGGGGGGGGAGGCTAATGCTTGCGCTCCCATGTCGGAGAATGGATGAGAGTGTTCCCCCCGGCGGCCGGCCGTGCTCGGCCCCCCGCCCCCCGGGGTGCTCATGCGACGTTTCCGGCGCGGAGCGCGGCGGCGATCCGGGCGCGGTGTTCGGCCGGGGTGCCCCAGGCCGAGCGCAGCGCGGTGACCTTGGTCAGCCACAGCGACAGATCGCATTCGGCGGTATAGCCGATGGCGCCGTGCACCTGCAGTGCGATGCGGGCGGCCTGGTAGGCGGCCTCGCCGCAGGCCAGCTTGGCCGCGGAGATGTCGCGGCCGCGGGTCTGCGCGTCCGCGCCGGACTCCAGGGTCAGGGCCGCCCGGTAGAGCAGCGGCTGCGCCATGTCCAGCCCGATGTGGGCATTGGCCACGTGGTGCTTGATGGCCTGGTAGCGCCCGATCGGGGTGCCGAACTGCTGCCGCTGCTTGACGTACTCGACGCTGGTGTCCAGCAGCGCCCGGCCCGCGCCGAGCAGCTGCGCGGCGGCGGCCAGGGCGGCGGTGTCGAAGGCGAGATCGATGGCGGCGCCGACGCCTTCGCCCTCGGCCAGGGTCTCGCCGACGGCCACGGTGAACAGGCGGCGGGCGGCGTCCACCGACGTCACCAGTGCACCGGCGGTGGCCAGCGCGATGCGGTCGCCCTCGGCGATCAGCACCAGGTCGGCGATGTCGGCATCCAGCGCGGTGGCCGCGCCCTCGGCCCGGCCCGCATTCGCTCCGGCCGTGGCGGTCACCGCGAGGGTGCCCAGCTTCGCGCCCTCGGCCAGCTCGGGCAGCCGTTCGGCGGCGAGCGCCGAGTCCGGAAGCGCCTGCAGCAGTGCGGGAATCGCGGCGGCGGTCTCCACCAGCGGGCCCGGCACCGCGGCCCGGCCGATCTCGGTGAAGGCCACGATCATCTCGACCGGGCCCGCGCCGAAGCCGCCGTTCTCCTCGGTGACGGTCAGGCCCAGCGCGCCCGCCTCGGCCAGCTGGCCGATGAGTGCGCGCCCGGCGGTGGAATCGCCCGCGCCCCACGCCCGGACGACGCCGGGAGTCTTGGCGGCCTCGCCCATCTTGCGCAGGCTGGCGGCGAAATCGTTCTGTTCTGCGGTCAATGCGAATCGCATGTCGTCGTCCTCCGGGTGGCTATCGCGGCAGGCCGAGCAGGCGTTCGGCGATGATATTGCGCTGGATCTCGTTGGTACCGGCGTAGATCGGGCCCGCCAGCGAGAACAGGTAGCCATCGGTCCAGGCCGATTCCTGTTCCGCGGCCGCGCCGTGCAGATCGAGCGCGGTCTCGTGCATGGCGATGTCCAGATCCGACCAGAACACCTTGTTCACCGAGGATTCCGCGCCGAGCTGACCGCCCTCGGCCAGCCGGGTCACGGTGGCCCAGGTGTTGAGGCGGTACGCCTCCGCGCCCACCCAGGCGTCGACCACGCGGTCGGCGAGGGCGGTGTCGGACTCGGCGGCCGCACCGCGCCACAGCTCGATGAGCTTGTTGGCGGTGGCATTGAACCGGCCCGGCGAACGCAGCGACAGGCCGCGCTCATTGCTGGAGGTGGCCATGGCGACCTTCCAGCCGTTGTTCGGCTCGCCGATCACGTCCGCATCCGGCACGAACACGTTGTCCAGGAAGATCTCCGCGAAGCCCGGCTCACCGTCCAGCTGCGGAATCGGCCGCACCGTAATGCCTTCCGCGGTGAGCGGGAACATCAGGTAGGTCAGGCCGCGGTGGCGCTCGGCCTCCGGGTCGCTGCGGAACAGGCCGAAACCCCAGTCCGCGAACGAGGCTCGCGAACTCCAGGTCTTCTGGCCGTTGAGCAGCCAGCCGCCCTCGGTGCGCTTGGCGGTGGAGCGGATGCCCGCCAGGTCGGAGCCGGCCTCCGGCTCGGACCAGGCCTGCGCCCAGATGTCGTCGGCGCGCGCCATTCTCGGCAGGATGCGGGCCAGCTGCTCCGGCGAGCCGTGCTCGAACAGGGTCGGCGCGAGCAGGAAGATGCCGTTCTGCGAGACGCGGCCCGGCGCGCCCGCGGCGTAGTACTCCTCCTCGAAGATGACCCACTCGGTCAGCGAGGCGTCGCGGCCGCCGTACTCGGCGGGCCAGGCCACACACGACAGGCGGGCCTCGGCGAGCTTGGCCTCCCACGAGCGGTGCGCCTGGAAGCCCTCCTTGGTGTCCATGGAGGGCAGGGGAGTGGCGGGCACATTGGCCGCCAGGAACTCGCGCACCTCGGCGCGGAACCCCTCTGTCTTGGCGTCGAATTCGAGATCCACTTATTTCGCCCCGTCGTTGTTGGCGGATTCTGTTTCGCGGCCGGCAGCGGCGTCGGTCGCGGCGGCCTTCATGGACTTGGCGTTCATCCCGCCCAGCGAGTCCGCGCCGACCTCGGCATTGTGGGCGTGCGCGAAGTGGTGCAGCCCGAACACCGAGTCCATGCCGGCCCGCATGCCCATGAGGTCCTCACACTGGTTGACGGCCTTCTTGGTCAGCGCCAGCCCGAACTGCGGCATCTCCGCGATCTTGTCGGCCAGCGCGAAGGTCTCGGTCTCCAGATCCGAGCGCGGGACGACACGATTGACCATGCCCCACTCGTAAGCCTGTGCGGCGGTGAAGCGTTCGCCGGTGAACAGGATCTCCTTGGCGCGGCGCGGCCCCAGCACCCACGGGTGCGCGAAGTACTCGACGCCCGGAATGCCCATGCGGACAACCGGATCGGAGAAGAACGCGTCGTCGGAGGCCACGATCATGTCGCAGGACCAGGCCAGCATGAGCGCACCGGCGATGCACGCGCCCTGCACCATGGCGATGGTCGGCTTGGGGATCTCCCGCCAGCGGCGGCACATGCCCAGGTAGACCTCGGACTCACGGGCGAAGCGCTGATCGCCGCCCGGGCGATCGGTGTGGTCCCACCACAGCGCGGCCTTGTTCTCGTACTTGATGTGGTGGTCGCGGCCCGGCGTGCCGATGTCGTGGCCCGCGCTGAAATGCTTTCCGGCGCCGCCCAGCACGATCACCTTGACCTCCGGATCCTCGACGGCCCGCACGAAGGCGGCATCGAGCGCGTAGGTCATGACCGAGTTCTGCGCATTGCGGTAGTCCGGCCGGTTCAGCGTGACGACCGCGATCGGCCCCCGCTTCTCGTAGAGGACGACTTCGCCCTCGTCCGGGATGGCACCCAGTTCCTGGCTCACACTGTCTCCTTTACGCGTGATCGAGCGCCCTACGTGGTTACGCTCGGCTGCCGCCTCCGGGCTTGACTCGCTCACGCGGTCTCCTCACGTAATTGCCGCTTGAGAACCTTTCCGGCGGCGTTGTAGGGCAGCTCGTCGCGGAATTCCACGTACTTGGGCACCTTGAAGTTGGCCAGCTGCGCCTTGGCGTAGGCCTGCACGTCGTCGGCGGTCAGCTCCGAGCCGGACCGGCGCACCACGAACACCTTGCCGACCTCGCCCATGCGCTCGTCCGGCACGCCGATGACCGCGGTCTCGGCGACACCCTCGAGCCGGGCCATGGTCTGTTCCACCTCGGCGGGATACACATTGAAGCCGCCGGAGATGTACATGTCCTTGAGCCGATCGGTGACCTTCATGTAGCCGCGGTCGTCGATGACGGCGACGTCACCGGTGTGCAGCCAGCCGTCGGCGTCGATGGTCGCGGCCGTGGCCTGCGGATCGTCGAGGTAGCCGCGCATCACCTGGTCGCTGCGCAGCAGCAGTTCGCCATTGTCGGCGAGCTTCATCTCGAAGCCGTCGATGGTGCGCCCGCAGGTATTGGCGATGGTCTCGCTGGAGTCCTCGGGCCGGCACATGGTGCCGAACCCGCCCGATTCGGTCTGCCCGTACGCGGTCAGCACCACCTCGAAATCGAGCTCGCTGCGCATTCTTTCGATGAGCACGACCGGCACGGTGGCCGCGCCGGTGACCGCGACGCGCAGGCTGGACAGGTCCGCCACGTCGCGCTCCGGGTGGCCGAGGATGGTCTGGTGGATGGTCGGCGGACCGGTCAGCACGGTGATGCGCTCGCCCTGGATGAGCCGCATGGTCTCCCGCACGTCGAACACGGCCTGCGGAATCATGGTCGCCCCGGTGACCAGGCTGGTGATGATGCCCGCCTTGTACCCGAAGCTGTGGAAGAACGGCGGCACGATCAGATAGCGGTCGGTGTTGTTCAGCGTCGCGCAGTCGGCCCAGGCCCGGGCGCTGCTCAGCACCTGGTGGTGCGCGATGAGCACGCCCTTGCTGCGCCCGGTGGTGCCGGAGGTGAACAGGATGTCCGAAAGATCGTTCGGCGATACCGATTCCGCGCGGGCGACGACCTGCTCGAGGCTCACCGCCTCGGCCACCTTGCCCAGTTCCGACCAGACGATGGCGTCCTCGACGGGGGCCTCGCCCTCGACGGGGATCACGATGGTGGTCTCGATGCCCAGTTCCGGTGCGGCGGTCCGCAGTTCGGTCAGCCGGTCGCGCCCCAGGAATTCGCCCGTGATGAACAGCGCCTTGGCCTGCACCCGCGACAGCACATCCGCCGCCTCGGCGGCCACGTACCGGGTATTGAGCGGAACGATCGCCGCACCCACGTAGTGGCTCGCCAGCAGCGCGGTCACCCAGTGATGCGTGTTGGGCGCCCAGATGCCGATGCGGTCGCCGCGCTGAATGCCGCGCGCCATCAGCGCACGCGCGGTCTCACGCACCGAGTCCAGCAGTTGCGACCAGCTCAGTCGCACGGCACCGTCGCCGACAGCGGGCGCGTCACCGTAGACGTGCGCGGCCGCGTGCAGGGCGAGCGGTGTGGTCTGCGGAGGAGATGTCACAGGGCTTCCTCGCTGTCCGGGAATGGGTCTAACAAAGCAAGTGCTTGGTAGGTTACTCTACCGACGTGAGCATGATCCAGACCCCCGAACCGGCCAGCGGGATTGAGCCCCCCGAGGACGCCGAATTCCGTGCTGAGGTGCGCGAATGGCTGGCCGAGAACCTGAACGGCCAGTTCCGCGAGCTGCGCGGTCTGGGTGGTCCCGGGCGCGAGCACGAGGCCTTCGAGGAGCGGCTCGAATGGGATCGCGCCCTCGCCGCCGCCGGCCTGACCTGCCTGGGCTGGCCCAAGGAGTGGGGCGGCCGCGACGCCACCCTGCGCCAGCAGGTCATCTTCCACGAGGAATACGCCAAAGCCGATGCCCCGAGCCGGGTTTCGCACCTCGGCGAGGAACTGCTCGGACCCACGGTCATCGCCTTCGGCACCGAGGAGCAGAAGAAGCGCTTCCTGCCGGGCATCCGCAATGTCACCGAGCTGTGGTGCCAGGGCTATTCGGAGCCGGGCGCGGGCTCGGACCTGGCCGCCGTCACCACCTCCGCCCAGCTCGAGGGCGACGAATGGGTGATCAACGGCCAGAAGATCTGGACCTCGCTGGCGCACCTGTCCGACTGGTGCTTCGTGGTCGCCCGCACCGAGAAGGGCTCGACCCGCCACCACGGTCTGTCCTACCTGCTCGTCCCCATGAAGCAGCCGGGCGTCGAGGTGCGGCCCATCATCCAGCTCACCGGGACCGCGGAATTCAACGAGGTCTTCTTCGACAATGCCCGCACCGCCGCCGATCTGGTGGTCGGGCAGCCCGGCGACGGCTGGAAGGTCGCCATGGGCACGCTCACCTTCGAGCGCGGCATCTCCACCGTCGGCCAGCAGATCCGCTACGCGCGCGAACTCGCCGACCTCGAGGCCGTGGCCCGGGAGAACGGGGCGATCGAGAACCCGGTCCTGGCAGACCGTTTCGACAAGGCGTGGGTCGGCCTGCGGGTGCTGCGCGCGCACGTGCTGCGCACCCTGGAGTCCGGCCACGACGGAGCCTCTGTGGATGCCCGCACCGCCGCCGGGCAGGCCTCGGTGACCAAGCTGCTGTGGGCCAATTGGCATCGCGGCCTGGGCGAATTGGCCATGGACGTGCTCGGCGCGCCCGGCCTGATCGCCGACGGCCCGGGCGATGACCTCAATGCCTGGCAGCGCATGTTCCTCTTCACCCGTGCGGACACCATCTACGGCGGTTCGAACGAAGTGCAGCGCAATATCATCTCCGAGCGCGTGCTCGGACTTCCCCGAGAGGCTCGACCGTGAGTGAGCGAAGCGAACGTCAATTGAATACCGTCGACCTGTCCACCGCTCCCGAAATCACCCCCGGCCACAATCTGCTCGCGGGCAAGATCGCGGTGGTGACCGCCGCCGCGGGCACCGGCATCGGTTCGGCCACCGCGCGCCGTCTGCTCTCCGAGGGCGCGGACGTGGTGATCTCCGACTGGCACGAGCGTCGCCTGAAGGAGACCGAGCAGGCGCTGCAGGCCGAATTCCCCGACCGCCGAATCGCTTCCGTGCCCTGTGACGTCAGCTCGACCGAGCAGGTGGACGCGCTGGTCGCCGGTGCCGTCGCGGCGCTGGGCCGGATCGACATCATGGTCAACAATGCGGGCCTCGGTGGTGAGGTGCCGGTCGTGGACATGACCGACGAGCAGTGGGACAAGGTCCTCGACATCACGCTGAACGGGACTTTCCGCGCAACTCGGGCGGTGCTCAAGTACTTCCGCGAGGCCGGCCACGGCGGCGTCATCGTCAACAATGCCTCGGTCCTGGGCTGGCGCGCCCAGCACGGCCAGGCCCACTACGCCGCCGCGAAGGCCGGCGTCATGGCGCTGACCCGCTGCAGCGCGGTCGAGGCCGCCGAGTTCGGCGTGCGCATCAATGCGGTGGCCCCCTCCATCGCCCGCCACGCCTTCCTGGACAAGGTCACCTCGGCCGACCTGCTCGACCGCCTGGCCGCGGGCGAGGCCTTCGGCCGCGCCGCCGAGCCGTGGGAGGTGGCCGCCACCATCGCCATGCTCGCCAGCGACTACACCACCTACCTGACCGGCGAGGTGGTCTCCATTTCCAGCCAGCGCGCCTGACCAATATCTGATTCGCTCGGAAAATTCTCCGGCCCGCCTGAAAACAGGCGGGCCGGATGTGTTTTTGCCAATTCTTGAATGCTCCGTCGATTGGTTCGCGGCGCGTCTCGTTCTGGACTGCGGCTTGATAGACCTCCCGCCTTGGAGCGGGGGAGCGAAGCGGAGGAGCGGAGGAGGGAAGAACGAGACCTTCAGCGCCGCGAACACGCCCGGAGCGGAGCGGAGGGCAATATGGCACCGAAAAATGGCTGGCGCGTCGAGGGTGTGGGTGTGCAATCCTGGTTTAGGCCGGTACCGCTAGTCGAAGGGCACGACCCATGGGTCCGGATCGCCGACAACAAGCAGCCCCAGCACACGCCCATGAGGAATTGGAACTCGAGCTGGTGCGTGAGGTCGTTCTAGCGCGCCGAAGACTCGACAATGTCGTTCTGGCCGCACTGACTTTGGGTGCGGAATTACTGGATCACGACTCCGAATGCGCCACCGCCATGCGGGCGGCGCAGATCCTGGAACAACACGCCGTGGACGAAACCGACGTGACACGCGACCCGCGTGGCGCGTTGCGGCGGGACATGGTTCGTGATCGCGAGCGCGCCCGCCGCATCGGCCTGTCCCGGATCGGGTATTCGGACAGCGAGGCGGATCGGCGTCGCTGGAAAAGGACGGCCCTGCTCTGCGAGGTCCGGGCCGATCTGCTGGAGGTGGTGCGCAACTGCCGCCGCCTGCGCTACGACCATGCCGCCTTCACCGACGGTATCGCGCAGGGATTATGTGCTGCCACAGACAAATTGGTGGTGGGCGCCGATATGGAGACCTATCGGGCCTGGCAGCGGGGGATGGTCCTCAAGCTCATCGAGGAACCCGGTCGCGACGGCATACCGCCGCGGGTCATGGCCACCGTGGACGCCGGGCCGGGCCGGGAGCCGCTGACCGTCGAATGGGACAGTCCCGAACGGCGGTTGGCGCTGGTGGCGCGGATGGCGCGGGCGGGGGTGTCACCCGTGGTCATCTGCGATCGCCTGCTGGCCGACCTGTCGGTCTCGTCGCCGCTGCGGTATTCGATGCGCTGAACGGAAGGCAGGTAGACCAAGCAAATGCTTGGTTGTATATTGACGGGGTGACCCAACCTGACCCTTCCAAATCAGCACGTCGCACCGAGCTGCTCGGCCTGGCCGCGAACCTGTTCGCGGAACGGGGCCTGCGCGCCACCACGGTTCGTGACATTGCCGACGCGGCGGGGATTCTATCCGGGAGTCTCTACCACCACTTCGATTCCAAAGAAGCCATGGTGGACGAAATCCTGCGCGGGTTCCTCGACGACCTGTTCGGTCGCTACCGCGAAATCGTGGCGGCCGGCGTCCCCGCCCGCGACACGCTGGAAGCTCTGGTCACCGCTTCCTACGAATCCTTCGACCGGTTCCACGCGGCCGTCGCCATCTACCAGGCCGAGGCCAAACGACTCAGCGGCACACCGCGATTCGACTACATCGCGGAATACAACAGCGAGTTCCGTGAGCTCTGGCACCAGGTGCTGACCAACGGCGTCGCCGACGGCAGCTTCCGGCCCGAGATGGACATCGAACTGGCCTACCGGTTCCTGCGCGACACCGTCTGGGTGTCGGTGCGCTGGTACCAGCCCGGCGGCCGGATCACCGTCGACAACCTCGCCAAGCAGTACCTGACCATCGTGCTCGACGGGCTCACCAGCCCCGAGAAGCGCACATAACCAACTCTCAGCGACAACTTCACCGCAGCAGCAGCCAGTAGGAGTTCCCCATGTCAGCACCGTCCCGCCGTCAGTATTCGCCGATGCGTGAGGCGTATGTGATCGACGCCGTGCGCACGCCGGTCGGCAAGCGGGGCGGCTCGCTGGCCGCCGTGCACCCGGCCGATCTGGGCGCCGCCGCCATCAAGGGGCTCATCGAGCGCACCAACCTGGACCCGGCCGCGGTGGACGACGTGGTGTTCGGCTGCTGCGACACCATCGGCCCGCAGGCCGGAAACATCGCGCGCACCTCGTGGCTGGCCGCGGGCTACCCCGAGTCGGTACCGGGCGTGACCGTGGACCGGCAGTGCGGCTCCTCGCAGCAGGCCATCACCTTCGGCGCCCAGGCCATCATGTCCGGCACCGCCGAGGTGATCGTGGCCGGCGGCGTGCAGAACATGAGCGCCATCCCGATCTCCGCGGCCATGCTGGCCGGGCAGGCCTACGGCTTCGACTCGCCGTTCGTCGGCGCGCAGGGCTGGGACCACCGCTACGGCACCGGCGAAGTGTCGCAGTTCAATTCGGCCACCATGATCGCCGAGAAGTGGGACATCTCCCGCCGCGACATGGAGGAGTGGGCGCTGCGCAGCAACGAGCGCGCCCGCAAGGCCATCGTGGACGGCAAGTTCGACCGCGAGATCGTGCCGGTGGGCGACTTCTGGATCGACGAGTGCCCGCGCGAGACCACCCTGGAGAAGATGGCCGGGCTGCAGCCGCTCGCCGAGGGCAGCCGCATCACCGCGGCCCTGGCCAGCCAGATCTCCGACGGCTCCAGCGCCACCCTGCTGGCCTCGGACTGGGCGGTCCAGGAGTACGGGCTCACCCCGCGGGCGCGCATCCACCACGTGAGCGCGCGTGGCGCGGACCCGATCTACATGCTGACCGCGCCGATCCCGGCCACCAAGTGGGCGCTGGAGAAGACCGGTCTGACCATCGACGACATGGACGTCATCGAGATCAACGAGGCCTTCGCCTCGGTGGTGCTGGCCTGGATCAAGGAGACCGGCGCCAACCCCGACAAGGTCAATGTCAACGGCGGCGCCATCGCGCTGGGCCACCCGCTGGGCGCGACCGGCGCCAAGCTGTTCGCCTCCCTGCTCAACGAGCTGGAGCGGGTGAACGGCCGCTACGGTCTGCTCACCATCTGTGAGGGCGGCGGCACCGCCAACGTCACCATCATCGAGCGCCTGGGCTAGTCCAGATACGGCGTTTCGGAAGCGGCACACCGAGTTTCGGTGTCCCGCTTTCGTATCCGGGGCCTGGCAATGTTCGCTATCGTCGAACGACAGGCCGGTTGAAGGCGAAGTTGTCCGGGGTGGGGACTGTGATGGACGAGTACCTGCCGAGAAGAGGTTTCCTCCTGGGGGCCTTCGGTTTAGCGGGCATGGGCTACATGGCCGCTGCGGCCGCCGATCCGGTCCCCCTGCCCCCGCCGCCCGTGCCGCTGCCCCCGCTGCCCCCGCCGACGTTCACGCCGTTCGACTACCATTCGCCCGCGCTGCAGCCGTTCGTCGACGACCTGCCTATTCCCGAAACACGGCGGGCCGCAGGGGAGTTGGCGGCCATCTCGGGAACTCACCGCTATCACCGGGAACTGCCGGAGACCCGCAGCTGGGGCTTCGGGCAGCCGGTGCTCGGGCCGAACCTGGAGGCGCATCGGGATCAGGTGGCGCGTATCGCTTTTCGCAATGAGCTGGGCACCCATGTGCTGGCCCAGCATGTGGACCTGACCATGCACGGCGTCACCGAGCTGGATCGCACCGATCCGCGCTTCACCGTGCACCTGCACGGCGGCGCGAATTCCCCCGACTCCGACGGACATCCGCTCATCGGTTGGCGCAATGGCGGCGGGCCCAGCTTCGCGTACGGCAACCGGCAGGAGGCCGCGACCCTCTGGTACCACGACCACGCCATGGGGATCACCAGGTTGAACATCCAGGCCGGGCTGGCCGGAATGTATTACCTGCGGGACGAATTCGACACCGGCCGCGACGGCAACCCGATCGGCCTGCCCAGCGGCGAGTTCGAGATCCCGCTCATCGTGCAGGACCGGACCTTCAATGCCGACGGCAGCCTGCAACCCATGGTGGCCACCTATATTCCCCAGGGCTACAACCAATCCGGGCAGCTGGGGGACGTGTGCTGCGTGAACGGCGTGGTGTGGCCGCGGCTCGAGGTACGGCGCACCGTCTACCGGTTCCGGCTGCTCAACGGCTCCAACTCGCGGCCCTACATCTTCGAGTTCTCCAACGGCATGCTGTTCTTCGCGATCGGCGGGGATCTGGGCCTGCTGGACCGGCCGGTGCCGACACCGTCGATCCGGGTGAGCCCCGGTGAACGGGTGGACCTGCTCGTCGATTTCGGCGGCCTCGGCGACGGCGAGACCGTCGACCTGATCAATACCGCCGAAAACGATTTCGGCAATGCCGTGTTCATGGCCCCCGAGCTGCGGCCCATCATGCGCTTCACCGGCGCGGGCGACGGTCCGGCCCACGACATCCCGCGATTGCTGCGGGGCGGCCCCGGCCTGCCCGACCCGCTGGAGCCCACCTATCGGCCGGGCGCGGTGCGCACGGTGACGCTACTCGGCCTCAATGACGATTCCCGGGCCGCGGCGGTCTTCCCGACCATGATGTCGCTGAACAATCTGCCCTTCCTGAGCTCGGACATCGATACGGCACGGGCCGGGACGGTGGAACAGTGGGACATCGTCAACACGACCCCGTTCGACCACCCCATCCACCTGCACCTGGCCCGGATGCGGGTGATCGGCCGCCAGCCCATGCTCACCTCGGTCTACTTCTTCGCCAACTACCCGCCGGCGTTCGGTACCCGCTGGGCGCCCTCGGCCGACGGGTTCGCCATCGGGCCCCAGCAGGGGCCGCCGCCCTGGGAAGCCGGGTGGAAGGACACCATCGAGTGCCCGACCGACACCATCACCCGGATCCTGGTGAAGTGGCCGTCGGTCGAGGAGCTCGGCTTCGATCCTGATGCGGTGGTTCCCGTGCCGCCCGGCGCGGAGGCCATGGCGCCCACCGGTGCCGGCATGGCGGGCGGGATGGCGGATACCCCGGAGATCCACGGCTACGTGTGGCACTGCCACAACCTCGACCATGCCGACCACGACATGATGCAGCAGATCCGCGTCCAGCCCTGACCTCCGCAGGGTGCGCGAAGTTGCCGGGATGCCACGGCATTTCGGCCGGGATTCCTACACTGCGTGCATGTCGAGATCGGTGCAGGGCCGGTTCGAGGAGATAGCCCGCAAGGCCCGGCGGGTACAGGACGCCATCGACGGCGTGCGGGCTCGCGCCGACGTGGACGGGGTGCGGATCGTGGTCGCACCGGACGGCCGCATCAAGGCCCTCGAGCTACCGGATTCGCGGATGGCACAGGCGATTTCGCATGCTCACGAACAGGCGCTCGCGCACGCGCTCGAATGCGCCGATCGCCTGCGAGGTGAACTCACCGCAGATCCCGCGGTGGCGACCGCCTGGCGTCTGTTGATGCGACCGGTCGGGGAGTTGTCAAAAATTGCTGCGCCGCACGATGACTCGGCCGCGTCGCAAGTGGATGCCCCGAACCCGTACGCTCTGCCCGCCGCCGTCCGGCACCGATACGGCCTGCTCTGAACCGATCGGCGTACCCGCGCACCCGGCGGGTTGCGGGACGTTGCCCAGAGCTGTGAAGACGGCCCGCCGGGCCGGCCCGGCGGGCTCGCACCGCACCGGCCGGGCTCGGCGGGCCAGGCGGGGAGCGCGGCGCGAGCTGGGGGTTTGCTCGGATTAGGATGGCCGCGGACTTGTTTCGGGCCTTCGGGAGAAAGCGGGCGGTTCATGGATCTCGGTGTCCGCTGGAAGGTGCACGGCGACGGGCGCTCGCCCGCGCCGGGGGCGGTGGTGCGACCGGACGAGCGGCTGTCATGGCCGCGCACCTTCGGGCTGGGCGCGCAACACGTGGTGGCCATGTTCGGCGCGAGTTTCGTTGCGCCCGTGCTGATGGGGCTCGATCCCAACCTCGCCATCATGATGTCGGGCGTCGCGACCGTGCTGTTCCTGCTCGCCACCCGCGGCCGGGTGCCCAGCTATCTGGGCTGCTCGCTGTCGTTCGTGGGTGTGGCCGCGGTGATCCGGGCGCAGGGCGGTAGTAGCGCGACGGTTACCGGCGCCTGCCTGGTGGTGGGCGCCACGCTGTTCCTGATCGGCCTGGCCGTACAGCGGTTCGGCGCGCGCATCATTCACGCCGCCATGCCACCGGTGGTGACCGGCGCGGTGGTCATGCTCATCGGCTTCAACCTGGCCCCGGTCACCGCCTCGACCTACTGGCCGCAGGATCAGTGGACCGCGCTGCTGGTCATGCTGTTCACCGGGCTGGCCGTGGTGGGCCTGCGCGGATTCTTCGCGCGCATCGCGATCTTCCTGGGCCTGGTGTTCGGGTACGGGCTCTCGTGGGTGCAGGACCGGGTGTTCGGGCAGATCCATTCGGCCGACGGCAGCGGCAAGGTCACCGATCACTGGCGGCTGGATCTGTCCGGTGTGGCCAAGGCGGATTGGCTCGGCCTGCCCAGCTTCCACGCTCCGTCCTTCCAGTGGTCGGCGGTGCTGGTCGCGCTGCCGGTGGTGATCGCGCTGGTCGCCGAGAACGCCGGGCACGTGAAGGCGGTCGGCGAGATGACCGGCGCCAACCTGGACGACAGGCTCGGCACCGCCATCGCCGCCGACGGCGCGGCCTCCATGCTGTCCACCGCGGTCGGCGGCCCGCCCAACACCACCTATTCGGAGAACATCGGCGTCATGGCCGCCACCCGGGTGTACTCCACGGCCGCCTACTGGGCCGCCGCGTTCTTCGCGCTGCTGTTCGGCCTGTGCCCCAAGTTCGGCGCCATCGTCGCGGCCATTCCGGGCGGCGTGCTGGGCGGGATCACCGTCATCCTGTACGGCATGATCGGCCTGCTGGGCGCGCAGATCTGGACCAATGCCCGGGTCGATCTCCGCAATCCGCTGAACCTGGTGCCCGCCGCCGCGGGCCTGATCATCGGCATCGGCAATGTGAGCATGAAGTTCACCAGCAACTTCACCCTGAGCGGCATCGCCCTGGGCACCCTGGTCGTCATCACCGGCTACCACGTGCTGCGCGTCTTCGCGCCCGCGCACTTCAAGGGGGAGGAGCCGCTGCTCGACGAGGGCACCTCCTCCTACGACGAATCAGGCAGGTAGCGAACGGGGTTCGGCCGCGGCCGGTCCGTCCGCCTGCTCTCCGGCGTAGGGCAGCTGCAGCACGTACCAGGAGTGTTCGGACGAATACTCCAGGTACTGCGAGGCTTCCGGGTCGCAGGCCAGTCCCTCGATCCGGGTCCACTGCCCGTCACCGGAGGCGATGGTGTCGGTGTAGCGGACGTGCAGGTGGCCGTGGAACAGCACGCTGGGCCGCAGCGCCCGCACCACCCGCTGGATGCGGTCCTGGTTGGGATAGCACTCGTCCTTGTCCTTGCGATTCCACTTCGGCTGCGAGGCGCGCGGTTTGTCGTGGGTGAGCAGTACGTCCACCGGTGAGCTGTCGGCATCGAGCAGGCCGGTCAGCTCGGCGTCGGTCATCTCCTCCTCCGGAAACCACAGCATGCCCGCGGTCTCCGGCCGCTTCGAGGAGCCGTAGCCGCGTCGCTTGGCGACCTGCTCGGCCTTGCGGGCCTCCCGGGCCAGCCGCCAGCCCTTGTCGGTGGAGCGGGCCCCGCCGAAGGCGGCGAAGCTGGTGCCCTCCCAGGTCCAGCGGTGCCCGCGCGGGGCGTACCGGAGGTGCTTGCGGCACACCAGGAATCCCTCGTCGTCGGGATGCTCGTCGTAGAGCTCGTGCAGCAGCGAGCTCTTGTCGTGGTTCCCGTCCAGGAAGTACACGGTGACCCCGGCGCGCTTGGCCGCCCTGTTCACCACGTCGAAGTACCGCCGCCCCGAGTGCATGTGCTCCCACGCCCCGAAGTCCCCCACGGCGAACACCCGCGCGCAGTCATTCCGCGCCGCGACCCGTATCAATGCCAGCGCATGCGCGGTGTTCCCGTGCAGGTCTCCGACAATCAGGACATTCCCCATCGCCACATGGTGGCACCCCCGTCCCCGGACGGCATCCGCAATTCCCGGACGCCGCTTTCGGCCGGCCCGAATTAGGCTGACCTCCATGAACTCTGTGTTGGTTACCGGTGCGGCGCGCGGCATCGGCAAGGCCGTCTGCCTGCGTCTGGCGCAGCAGAACTGGCAGGTCTACGCCGGCGTCCGCAAGCTCTCCGACGGTGAGGCGCTGGTCGAGGCGGACTCCCGCATCACTCCGGTCGTCCTCGATGTCACGAATCCCGACCACATCGCCGCCCTCGACGAGGTGCTGCCCGCCGACCTGACGGCCGTGGTCAACAATGCGGGCATCGTCGCCGACGGTCCGGTCGAGCTCCTCGATCTGGACGTCCTCCGAAACCAGTTCGAGGTCAATGTCTTCGGTGCGGTCGCGGTCACCCAGGCCGTCCTACCGCGCCTGCGCGCCACCCGCGGCCGCGTGGTCTTCATCTCCTCGCTGTCCGGCCGCATCTCCACCCCCGGGACCGGCGCCTACAACTCCTCCAAGTTCGCCCTCGAGGGCCTGGTCGACGCCCTGCGGGTGGAGCTGCGCCCCTGGGGAATCCACACGTCCCTGATCGAGCCCGGCCCGATCGCCACCGACCTCTGGTTCGGCGCGACCGACATGGTCGACACCACGACCGCCCACCTCACCGATGCCCAGCGCGAGCTCTACAGCGCCCACCTCGCGGGCCTGCGCAAGATGTCCCAGCAGGTCCCGAAGATCGCCGCCCCCGTCGACTCGGTCGTCAACGAGATCGAAAAGGCTCTCACCGCGAGGCGCCCCAGGGCCCGCTACATCCCGGGCCTCGCCGGAAAGATCCAGGTGGTGGCCACCTCACTCACCCCGACCCCGATCCTGGACACCGTCTTCGCCCTGGTCTCCGGCATCCGCAAGAAGTAGCGGGCACAGCGCAGCGTTGGCCGGAGCAGAGGCCCGGAGAGGCGGGGGAGGTTACGCGCCGTAGACCGGCTCCGGGGTGGTGGCCTTGGACAGCAGGTCGCGCACGACCGGGCCCAGCTCGGCCGGCTCCCAACGGGCGCCGCGGTCGATGGAGACGCCGTGGCGCCAGCCGTCGGCGACGGTCACCTTGCCGCCCTCGACCTCGAACATGCGGCCGGTGACACCGGCGGAATCGGCGCTGCCCAGCCAGACCACCAGGGGCGAGACGTTTTCCGGGGCCATGGCGTCGAAGCCGTCCTCGGGGGCGGCCATCATGTCGGCGAAGACCGTCTCGGTCATGCGGGTGCGGGCCGCCGGGGCGATGGCGTTGACGGTGATGCCGTAGCGCGCGAATTCGGCCGACGCGGTGAGGGTCAGGCCCGCGATGCCGGACTTGGCGGCGGAGTAGTTGCCCTGGCCGACCGAGCCGAGCAGGCCCGCGCCGGAGCTGGTGTTGATGATGCGGGCCTCGGGGGTGCGACCGGCCTTGGCCTCGTTGCGCCAGTACTCGGCGGCGTGCCGCATGGGCGCGAAGTGGCCCTTGAGGTGCACCTTGATGACCGCGTCCCACTCGTCCTCGGCGAGGTTGACCAGCATCCGGTCGCGGACGATGCCGGCATTGTTGACCAGCACGTCCAGGCGGCCGAAGGTGTCGACGGCGGTCTGGATCAGGCGGCGCGCGCCCTCCCAGTCGGAGATGTCGTCGCCGTTCACGATGGCCTCGCCGCCGAGGGCCTTGATCTCCTCGACGACCTGCGCGGCCGGGGAGTCCGGGCTGGGCGCGCCGTCGAGCTCGGCGCCGAGGTCGTTCACGACCACCTTCGCGCCGGCGGCGGCGAAGGCGAGGGCGTGGGCACGGCCGATGCCACGACCGGCGCCGGTCACGATGACGACGCGGCCGTCGCAGATCTTGTTGTCGGTCATATCGATTACCTCTTCGTGTTCGATCGGTCTAGTGGCCCGAGACGGCGGGGACGTCTGCGGTGGATGCTTCGAGGAAGGCGGGCTTCTCGCCGCCGCCGTGCACCAGCAGCGCGCTGCCGGTGACGTACGCGGCCAGGGGCGAGGCCAGGAACGCGGCGGTGCGACCGATGTCCTCGGGCGTCGCCATGCGCTGCATGGGAACCGTTCGGCTCACCGAGGCGATGCCCTCCTCGTCGCCGTAGTGCAGGTGCGAGGACTCGGTGTTGACCAGGCCGCAGATGACGGAGTTCATCCGCACCTTCGGAGCCCACTCCACCGCGAGCGACGAAACCAGGCTGTCCACACCGGCTTTGGCCGCACCGTAGGCCGCCGTGCCGGGAGAGGGCCGATGCCCGGAGACGCTGGAGATCATCACGATCGATCCGCCCGTCTCCTGCTTCTGCATGACCTCGTTGGCCACCTGCGAAACCAGCAGCGGCGCCAGCAGATTCAGCTGCACGATCTTGGCGTGGAAGTTGGCGCTGGCGTCGGCGGCCAGGGCGAAGGGCGCGCCACCGGCATTGTTCACCACGGTGTCGAGCCGCCCGTACTTCGCGACGATGGCCTCGATCAGTCCGCGCACCGAGTCCGGGTCGCGCACATCGCACGGCAGGAAGTCGATGCCGCGGCCATTGCTCTCGACGGGGGTGTCGCCGGGCCGTCGCGCGCAGGCCACCACGGTCGCGCCCGCGTCCAGGAATACCCGGCTGATGCCGGCGCCGACGCCGCGCACGCCGCCGGTGACCAAGACGACCGAGCCGGACAGGTTTACTTCGATTCCCACCGTGATAACCTACCAAGCACTTGCTTGTTTTGCCAACGATGGGACATTCGATGGGGATCAACCGTCACACCGAAACCGAGGGCGTCGAAGTCGTCACTGTCGACTACCCGCCGGTCAACGCGCTGCCTTCCGACGGCTGGTTCGCCCTGGCCGACGCCGTCACCCAGGCCGGCCGCAACCCGGAGACCCGGGTCGTCGTGCTGCGCGCCGAGGGCCGCGGCTTCAACGCGGGCGTGGATATCAAGGAGATGAACGCGGACACCGGGCACACCGCCCTGATCCGCGCCAACCACGGCTGCTTCGCCGCCTTCGCGGCGATCTACGACTGCGAGGTTCCGGTCGTCACCGCCGTGAACGGCTTCTGCCTCGGCGGCGGCATCGGCCTGGTCGGCAACTCCGACGTCATCGTCGCCTCCGACGACGCGACCTTCGGCCTCCCCGAGGTCGACCGCGGCGCGCTCGGTGCGGCCACCCACCTGGCGCGACTGGTCCCCCAGCACCTGATGCGGACCATGTTCTACACCGCGGGCACCCTCACCGCGCAGCAGCTGCACCACTACGGCTCGGTCTTCAAGGTGGTGCCGCGCGCCGAACTCGACGCCGCCGCCATGGAGGTCGCCAAGAACATCGCCAACAAGGACGGCCGCGTCATCCGCGCCGCCAAGAAGGCGCTCAACGGCATCGACGTGCAGGACGTGCACCGCTCCTACCGCTTCGAGCAGGGCTTCACCATGGAGCTCAACCTCGCGGGCGTGGCCGACGAGATCCGGGCGCGCTTCGACGACGACCTGGCCGCTCAGAAAAAAGCAAAGTAGAAGGGGCGAAACACTATGCGCGACAAGCGAATGAGCCTCGACGAGGTCGTCGGTGAGCTCCGCAGCGGCATGACCATCGGCATCGGCGGCTGGGGTTCCCGGCGCAAGCCGATGGCCTTCGTGCGCGCCCTGCTGCGTTCGGACATCACCGATCTGACCGTCGTCACCTACGGCGGCCCGGATCTGGGCCTGCTGTGCTCGGCGGGCAAGGTGCGCAAGGCCTACTACGGCTTCGTGTCCCTGGACTCCGCGCCGTTCTACGACCCGTGGTTCGCCAAGGCCCGCACCGAGGGTGCGATCACCGTGCGCGAGATGGACGAGGGCATGGTCAAGTGCGGTCTGCAGGCCGCCGCGGCCCGCCTGCCGTTCCTGCCCATCCGCGCCGGATTGGGTTCTGCCGTCATCGATTTCTGGGAGGGCGAGCTCGAGACCGTCCAGTCCCCGTACGCCGATGCCGACGGCCGCCGCGAAACCCTCGTCGCCATGCCCGCTCTGAACCTGGACGCCGCCTTCGTGCACCTGGACCTGGGTGACAAGCACGGCAATGCCGCCTACACCGGTGTCGACCCGTACATGGACGACCTGTACATGCTTTCCGCCGAGAAGCGCTACCTGTCGGTGGACCGGCTCGTCGAGACCGAGGAACTGGTGAAAGCCGTTCCGACGCAGGCTCTCATCCTCAACCGCATGATGGTCGACGGGGTGGTCGAGGCCCCCGGCGGCGCGCACTTCACCTTCTCCGGCAGCTACGGCCGCGACGAGAAGTTCCAGCGCCACTATGTCGAGGCCGCCAAGACGCCCGAGTCGTGGGCCGAGTTCAAGGCTCGCTACCTGGACGTGTCCGAGGCCGAATATCAGGCCGCCGTCAAGGCTTTCGCCGAGGAGCAGAAGTAATGACCGACACCACCACCATTACTCGGGCCGAGATCTGCGTCGTCGCCGCCGCCGAGATCTTCCGGGGCGCGGGCGAGATCATGGCCTCGCCCATGTCCACCGTCACCACCATCGGCGCGCGGCTGGCGCGGCTCACCTTCGAGCCGGACCTGCTGCTGTCCGACGGTGAGGCGCTGTTCTTCGCCGAGATCCCGCCGATCGGCGGCAAGGCGCCCATCGAGGGCTGGATTCCGTTCTCGAAGGTCTTCGATGTGGTGAATTCCGGTCGCCGCCATGTGGTCATGGGCGCCAACCAGATCGACAGGTACGGCAACCAGAACCTGTCCGCGTTCGGTCCGCTGCAGCAGCCGACCCGGCAGATGTTCGGTGTGCGCGGCGCGCCGGGCAACACCATCAACCACGCCACCAGCTACTTCGTGCCCAAGCACAACAAGCGGGTGTTCGTCGACCAGGTCGACATCGTCTCCGGAATCGGTTACGACAAGGTCGATTCCGAGAACCCGGCCTACCGCTTCCACCACCTGCACCGGGTGGTCTCGAACCTGGGCGTGTTCGACTTCAACGGCCCGGACCATACCCTGCGCGCGCTGTCGCTGCACCCGGGTGTGACCGCCGACGAGGTCGCGGAGAACACCTCCTTCGAGATCGCCGGGCTGGCCGAGGCGGGCGAGACCCGTTTGCCCACCGAGGAAGAGCTCACCATCATCCGGACCGTGCTGGACCCCAAGGGCTTCCGTGAGAAGGAAGTGACGGCATGACCGCGCAACGGCTGAAGACGCCGCTGACCGAACTGGTCGGCATCGACCACCCGATCGTGCAGACCGGCATGGGCTGGGTCGCCGGTCCGGGCCTGGTCGCGGCCACCGCGAACGCGGGTGGCCTCGGCATCCTCGCTTCGGCGACCATGACCCTCGACGAGCTCGAGGTGGCCATCGCCAAGACGAAGGCCAAGACCGACAAGCCCTTCGGCGTGAACATTCGCGCCGACCTGTCGGACGCGCCCGACCGCATCGACATGATGATCCGCGACGGCGTGAAGGTGGCCTCCTTCGCGCTGGCTCCCAAGAAGGAGCTCATCGCCAAGCTCAAGGACAACGGCGTGGTCGTCATGCCGTCCATCGGCGCGGCCAAGCACGCGGTCAAGGTCGCCTCCTGGGGCGCGGACGCGGTGATCGTGCAGGGTGGTGAGGGCGGTGGCCACACCGGTTCCGTCGCGACCACACTGCTGCTGCCGTCCGTCCTCGACGCCGTCGACATCCCGGTGG
>NZ_JBHZCS010000113.1:0-20536 GCF_042755705.1 Nocardia sp. NPDC059154 | reverse complement strand
CGCCCTGCCACGCGGGGTGCACGGGAGAGACGTCGGGGTCGCCATCTCGACCCACGGTCGCCACGTGCGCCCATTCGCTCAGGACGGCGGTGGCCTAGTACCACGCGACCAGGCCGGCCATCGAGGCGTCCGCGGGAGCGAGGTTTGTCATAGAGCCAAGATCGAACCGGAGGTCGGGGTGATCACGCCGAGCCACCCCGATCATTCCGGGCGACAAGTCGATTCCGAACACGTCCGTGCCCAGTTGACGCAGGTGAGCCGTGATCCTCCCCGTCCCGCATCCCGCATCCGCGACTGGCCCCCCACCCTGGGCCCGCACCAGATCGGCGAACAACGCCAGGACAGCGCGCTCTTCGGGTGTTTCATCCAGAAGGTGACGCGTAAGGTCTGCATAACTGGCAGCGACGGTGTCGTATGACGCCCGCGTTTCTTCCAGCCAGCCATCAGGGTTCGGTCCCATTCCCACGACCGCAGGTTACCCACCAGCCCAAACGGGACGAGGCTTTAGCTCAGCGAAGTTGGAATCGACTGCACCACAGCTGATCCTCAATCGATTCCACCGCGACTTGCTCGCTCGGAGCAAGAGGGCGCCGTCCCCTTGCGCCGAATCGGCCTGGCCTACAAGGGAAATCGACTGGCCGAGTACTGATTCGAAGAAGTGGAGGGGCCAGATCGCGACCGTCGAGCAGTTCGATCTCGGTCAGCTCCCAGTTCGACCTCTCTCCGGCCGAAGCCGAGTTCCTCACCTGCCACAGCCTGTACGACAAGTGCTACACCGCCAACCACCTGCTTGCCCATTACCTGCTCGGCGAGGTATGCGACGACAACTCCCGGGCTCTGCGAACCGGGCGGTCGGCGGGCGGAATCTGTTGCGCCGCCGAACATCCACTACTGGCCCGAACTCGCCAGAAGGCTGCGTAGTGCATTGTTCGAACCGGCCGCGCAGTTTTGTCGGAAAAGAAACGGACTGAGGTCATCTCGGGCTGACTGACTCCACAGAACGTTCTGCGGTGCCGAGTTGCGCCCGAATTGACCTCAGGCCCGATCGTCAGAGGCTGGTCGACGCCGTGGCGAACTCGCCGGCGCGCGCCAGGGCGATGTCCTCGTCGACCTCGTGCCGGGTCAAGCGCCGGCTGCTGGGGCCGAGGCCGAATCCGGCCAGTAGCGCTGCCACCGCGAAGAAGGCCGCGCCGGTGAAGAAGGCGATGCGGTAGGCGCCTTCGGCGGGCAGGGCCACGACAGCACCGTTGGGCAGGGCGTGGCGCAGGGTGTCGCTGGTGAGGATCGTGACGACCAGCGCGCTGCCGATGGCGCCGCCCACGGTGCGCATGATCGAGTTGATCGAGTTGGCGATTCCGGTTTCGTGCGGTGCGACATTGGCGACCAGCAGGGCGGGCATGGCGGCGTAGGCGATCGCGATCGCGGCATTCGCGACGACCAGTGCGACAACGACTTCCGCGCTCGTCGCGTGCAGCAACGCGAGGGCGGTGAGAGCGCACAGTCCGATGACGCTGGCGAGCAGCAGGACAAAGCGCGGGCCGATCCGCCCGACCAGACGCCCGGCGAGTGGACCCATCACCACCGACACCACGGCCCCCGGCAGCATGAAGGCAACACTCGTGCGCAGCACCGAGGCGTCGAAACCGAACCCCGCCAGCGCCCGCGGCGTCGCCACGAAATAGGTCGCCCCCAGGAACACGCTGAACATCGCGAAACCGACGCAGAAACTGGCCAGGTTGGTCACCGCGACCGGCCGATGCGCCAGCAGCGAGGTCGCCACCAGCGGCTCACGCAGCTTGGACTGCAGCAGTAGGAACCCGGCCAGCACGATCGCCGCGGCCACGAACAGCCCGATCACTCGCGCGCTGCCCCAACCCCATTCGTGTCCCTGCGAGATCGGCAGCAGCAGGCAGACCAGACCGGTGCCGAGGACCGCGGCACCCACGTAATCGACACGGCCGCCCTGCCCCGCGCGGCGCGGCAGCGTCACGAACGCCAGCACCAGCACCACCGCCGTCAGCACGACGCACAGCCAGAAGATGCGGCGGTAGTCCGCACCGCCCTGCGTCAGCAGACCCGTCGCCACCAGCGCAACACCGCTACCCACGCCCAGGGTCGATGCGGTGACGGCCAACGCCGCGGTCAGGCGCTCGGCGGGAAGTTCGTGACGCAGCACGCTGATCGCCAGCGGGAACAGACCGAAACTGGCTCCCTGCAGGGCCCGTCCGACGATGAGCAGATCGATGCTGTGCGCCGACGCGGCGAGCAGGCTGCCGGCCAGCGTGACCACGAGCGTCGACAGCACGACCGGTTTGTGCCCGTAGACATCACCCAGTCGCCCGAGCAGCGGCGTCAGCGCCGAGGCGGCCAGCATCGTCGCCGTGGTCACCCATCCGACCGTCGTCGCCGAGACCCCGAGTTGCAGACCGATCTGCGGGAGCGCCGGTACGGGCAGCGTCTGGGCCATGGCCAGAAGAAACACAGTGCTGGCCATGGTCAGCACGATCGCGGTCGGCGACGAAGCACGCCGGAGCTCGAGCGGGGAGGTCATTGCTGGCACGCTACGCTGGAATCGACACACTGTCGATTATGATAGACGCCACGTCGATAGCCGGAATGAAAATCGCTCTAGGGTGAGGTCATGGCGCAGAAGGGCGGAGACGGAGTGAACCGGACCCAAGACACGACCGAAGGTCTCCGCCGCCGCGGCGCCATGTCCAAGGGTGATCAGCGCGAGGCCCAGATCCTGCATGCGACCCGCCACCTGCTGACGAAGAAGCCGATGGCCAACCTGACCGTCGACGACATCACCAACGCGACCGGCATCTCACGCACCAGCTTCTACTTCTACTTCCCCTCCAAGCAGGCGGTCTTCGCCCGCCTCATGGAGGACGTGAGCGACCGCTATGCGCAAACCCACGTCTGGCTGCCGTCCACTGGCCCGCAGCGCGAGCTCCTGCGCACCCAGCTCAACGGAGCGGCCGAGATCTGGCACGACAACAGCGCGATCCTCGTCTGCTCGCTCGAGGGCTACGACAGCAGCTACCCCCCGCTGACCGAGTTCATCGCCGGCATCCAGGCACGATTCACCGCCGGGCTCGCGGCCAAGATCGACCGCGACCGCGCGGCGGGGCTCGCTCCCGAGGGGATCGACTCGGCAACGCTCGCGGGCCTGGTTGCGCTCATGCGCGACGGGCGGCTCTCCCAGTTGTCAGCAGCGCCCCAGGATGACATGCCCAGCAGCATCGACGACCTCGCCGAGGCGATTTTGCGCTTGATCTACGGCCGACTCGATTGACATCGCCATGCGGTGCCCGGGGCGTGGCCAGGATCGGCGGCTGATTCGCGAATCTGTCGCACTGAAGATCGGGGCCGGAACCGCTGAGCGGGAAGGTCGTTGGATAGTGCCGAGCCGGATCGACGCCGGATGCGGAACGGGCAGTGTGCGAATCGATTTCACCGAGGCAAGCTGTACGCACCGCGAGGTGACGCTGAACGTAGGATCGGGTGGCATGACCTCCCGGGCTGGGTCTGCTGTGCTCGCCAGACGCGGTCGGTCGAGACCGCCTACCGAACTGCTGCGGAGTCGTGACGGGCGTTGTGTTCGACGGCGGCGAAGACGATCACCACGAGCGCCCCGCTGTACAGGAATGCCCGGCCGAATGCGGTCAGCGGCAGCACATCTGCGGCGGCGAGCCCCGTCATTGCCAATCCGGAAACGGCGTTGACCGCTGCCACGCCGGTCGCGAGCGGCGCTGGGACGGTCGGGCAAGCGGCGATCCGGCTCAGCACAGCCGCGCCACCGAGCATGCCCAATCCGAACAGCATCGACACGGCCGTGGGCAGGCCCAGCGGATCTCGCAGCAGGGGAGCGGCGGTCAGCAGGCCAATGCCGAAAACGCCTGTGCTCCAGGCATCCACGCGTAAGGCGGCGCGCAGGCCGGGACCGGGTCGACTGGTGGTCAGCATGGTCATTCGAAACTCCTTGTCGCCGAGGGACCGCCGGTGCGGGCCGCTGAGATCGACAGTGCCGGGGCGCGGTCGCGGTCTCAATAACTTCGGAGGTCATGGCCGCACCTACCCGCCCGCCGATATGCTGCGGCGATGACCCAGACCATGCCCAGGGTGGGCGCGCTGTTGCGGGAATGGCGGCAACGGCGGCGGCTCAGCCAACTGGACCTGGCGCTGGCAGCGGACACCTCCGCGCGGCACGTGTCCTACGTGGAGACCGGGCGCGCTCGCCCCAGCCGGGCCATGGTGCTGCGACTGTGCGACGTGCTGGAAGTGCCACTGCGCGAACGCAATACCCTACTGCTCGCGGGTGGCTACGCACCCGAGTATCGAGAGAGCGACCTCGACGACGCGGATCTCGCGGCGGTGCGCTCGGCCCTGGACGCCATCCTGTCGGCACATGAACCGTATCCCGCGGTGGTGGTGGACCTGCACTGGAACATGGTCATCGGCAACAAGGCGATGGGTGTGCTGATGAGCGGAATCCCTGAGCACCTGCTGACGCCCGAGGCGAACGTCTACCGGCTCGTACTGCATCCGAAAGGGCTCATCCAGCACCTGGTGAACGGGCACCAGATTCGGCATCTCTTCCTCGAGCGACTGACCCGCCAGGTCGGTGCGACCGGCGATGCCCGGCTGTGCGCGCTCCTCGAGGAGATCTCCGCGTATCCGGAGCCGGCCGAGCCCGACCCTGAGCCGGTCGAATCCGGCCCCTTCGCGGTTCCCATGCGTATTCGCACCCCGATGGGCGTGCTGTCGATGTTCAGCACCATGGCCACCTTCGGCGCGCCCGCCGACGTCACCCTGTCCGAACTGGCCATCGAATTGTTCTATCCGCTCGACGAATTCACGGCGACAGCCCTGCGGGGTCGCGTGGTTCCGTAACCGTGGTCCGAACTGTCAGTGATCAGGACTCGGCGGTTGGAGTCCCGGAGGAATTCGGACCGGGTTCGTCGCTGGATGGAACCGGACCGGGCTTGCGGTTTTCCGGAGGGCCGCGCAATCCCTTCGGTGCTGCGCGGCCGGCGGACTCGGGCGCTCAGTTGTAGGACTTGGCGACGCCGTCGAGGAGGTGTTCGAGGGTGTCGTAGTCGGGTGGGCTGACCTGGTTGACGAGGTTCACGTCGACCGGGACCTGGTGGGCGGCGGTGGTATTCGTGAACAGGGTCACGTCGGTGGGGCGGAAGCCGTGTTCGGCGGCCAGGCGCTGCAGGTCGGGGTCGGTGGTGAGGAGCTTGCCGATCCGGTCGCCCTTGTCGTCGAGGGGGACCACGGTGTGCTGGGACATGACCGTCGGCCTGGGGTACATCAGGACCATGTCGGGCTTGAGCTGGTTGTGCACGGCCGCGTCGACGTACTGGGCCTCGTAGATCCAGGCCATGGGGACGGTGCCCATGCCGTTGGACAGGTAGTCCTTGAAGGGGCCGTCACTGCTGGACTCGGTGAAGCCCTGCCGGGTGAACAGGCGTGAAACGCGGGACACCGCAAAGTCTTCCGCCTTGGCGCCGCGCACGATGGTGTTGTCATTCGCGACGTAGGCGGTCACCGCCAGATACATGGCCGCCGAGTTGGAGGTGCGCGGATCGGTCGTGGAGACCAGCACGTTCTTGGGCACCGAATAGGTCGAGTTGCCCTCCAGCTGGTTCCACTGGACGCCCTTCTCGGCCAGCGACAGGTACTTCTCGACGTCGAAAGTCGTTGTTGTGCCGGACTGCACGATCCCGGCCTGGGTCAGCAGGTCGGCGATCGGCTTGAAGGTGGCGATGGCCATGGGGGAGGAGAACGGCACGTACTTACCGGTCACTCCGCTCTTGCGCTGAACCAGCTCCGCGGCGGCCGAGCTGGACGGGAAGGCGAAGTCGTACTTGCCCAGATCCACCGAGGTGGCGATCTGCCGGGACCCCGCGGGCTCCACGTCCACCTTGAACCCGTGCTTGGCCAATGCGTCGGCGACCTTGGGATCGTCGAAGAACGCCGACTTCTCCGAACCGGCCACACCGTGCACAGTGGTCAGGGCCGTCGCGGCGGTGGTTCCCGACGGTGAATCCGGTTGCCGCACAGCCATGATCACCGCGAACGCCAGCACCACCGCGACACCCGCCGCGACCACGCCCAGCGCCCGCTTGTTCTCGACCAGCCGAGCCGGAACGAATCGTCCTGCGACAGCCGCGAATACGCTCGTGGTCTCCGCCGGATGCCCATCCGGCGAACCCCCCTCGCCGACCGCCGCCTTGGTCAGATCCACCTCCGTGGCAGCATTCATGGAGCGCTTCGGATCCAATTCCCGCCGCGCAATCCGCTCGACGAGAATCGGTACGAACTCCCGCACCGAATGCCCCTCGAACCGCTTGCGCACCGCCCCCACCACGGCTTCGACCCGTTCTGCCGGATGCGCCTCGCCATAGTCCTCGACCAGGCGATTCGTCACCTCCCGCAGTGCCTTCTCTTCCCGCGCAGCATCGACCGCCACAGCATCTCCTCGACCTCACACCGAATTCCGTTGCACGGCAGGAAATTGCGACAAGCCGCGCCGACCGGACCCTATCGGCGGCGGGTGCCGATCCGTGATCGAAAACGGAAACGGCAAGTGCGGGTCCGGCGAATTCCCGGTGACCTCGGCGGCGGAAGACGGTGCCATTCGCGTCGGAAGGCGGTGCGATCCACTGCCTCACGCGGCACGGCGATGGGCCGCCGCGGCCTCAGGCTTGGCCGGGGAAGGCCACGGTGGCGGGGCTGGTGCCCAGGATCGACTGCCAAGTGGCAAGGCGCACAGCGCATTCGGTGAGCGCCTCGATACCGGTCCGGCGGAGATCGGGGTTGCCGGAGCGTTCGACCACCGAGCGCCAGGCCGCCGCCGCGTCGGATTCGACGGTCACCGCCAGCTTGGCCGCCGGAATCGGGTCATTCACCGGAATGGGAGAGGTGTAGGCGGCGGCGGGCTCGGGAACCGCTGCGCCGGAAGCCTTCAGCGTGTCGATGGTGGCGTCACGGCGGGCGCGGTGGGATGCCGTGTACTCCGCGACGAGTTTGTCGCGGTCGTGGTTGGCGTAGGCCGCGATCACGCCGTAGGCGTAGACAGCGGCGTATTCGGCGCTCAACGCATCGATGAGTGCCTGCTGGTCGGTTGTGGTCATGCCAGGAGAACCCCCGCGTGGGTAGCGCACGACGCGCTGATCGAAGAGAGGAGACCGGCGCGGTAGCCGGAGAGCTGGGCCGACAGGTCGGCCGCCGAACGCTGGGACTGCTGGAGCTGGGTGCGCAGGACGGCGACGCCCGGAGGCGGGACGGGCGCGGTCGGGGTGACCGGCGGGGTGCGGCGGCTGGGGGTGCTGCCGTCGCCGTAAACGCCTATGGCGCGGTCGATTTCGGTGCGCAGGGCATCGGCGTGCGCGGTGCGCTGGGTGGCGATGGTCTGCAGCGCACCGGCCTTGTCGGGAGAAGTCGCGATGGCGGCGGTCGCGGCGGCCGCGTCGGTACGGGCCGAGGTCTCCTGCGCGATCAGCGGATCCGGAGCGGCAGGGGTGTCGTTCCTGGTGCAGGCGGCCAGCGCGCCCACCGCAGCCACGGCCAGTATGCCGCCACCGGCCAGCCGCAGCACGCTGCGGCGGTTCACGGCGGGGAGGGGAGGTTCGGGGATGGGGGAGGACCCGGTTCGGTCCCGCGGGACCGTGAGACCGACGACACCGGCCGGAAGGCCGCTCTGACTGCTGGGCACGGCATACATCGTGCCAGCCGTCGCGGACAGCTTGCTGCGTGAGGGCCGTCGGATAGGCTGTGATCTGGAACGACGGGGAACCGTCATGGGCGCGTCGTGCTGGACACGCCGTCAGCACCACAGCGCCGACCATGCCGAAATCGAGCGAGTTGGCTGGTCCTTTACACTCTTTCCGCGCGTTACGCTAGACCTTCGGCACGGCATTTCGCCGAATCCTCCCTCCCGAGGGCGGAGACGGGTCTGCCGACCGTGCCCGACCAGTATCGATACCGACAACTCAACCCGTGACAACTGAACCAGGAGCCGCCCCACATGCCGATGCCGACCGAGGAAAGGGTGAGCCAGCTAGTTGCTGAGCTCGTCGAACGCCGAGGATTCGACCTCGAAGGCGTTGCGATTTCGGCTGCCGGTACAGCGCAGGCCAAGCTCAAGGTCACCGTCGACAGCGACGGATCCCCCGACCTGGACGCCGTCGCGGAACTCAGCTCGGAGATCTCGCAGACCCTCGACGACGTCGGTGACTTCGGCGAGACCGCCTACATGCTCGAGATCACCACCCCCGGCATAGACCGGCCCCTCACCTCCCCGCGCCACTGGCGGCGCGCCCAGGGCCGCAAGGTGAAGATCGTGCTGCGCCCCGGCGCCGAATCACCGGAGGAGAAGGGCAAGACCACGTTCGAGGCCCGCGTCGGCGTCGTCACCGAGACCGACGTCGCCCTGGTCCTCGGCGGCAAGCGGAAGCCACACCGGGTGACGGTGCCGCTCGCCGATATCCAATCCGCCGTCGTGCAGGTGGAATTCGCTCCACCCGGCGCGGCCGAACTGGAACTCGCAGGGGGAGTAGCGCCGGGCCGTCCCCAGCCCGGTGCGCAGGAGGGATCCGAAAACGAAGCAGCAGAGTCCGATTCACTGAACGAAGGGATCGTGGAATGAACATCGAAATCGAAGCCCTGCGCGCGATTGTCGCCGACAAGGGGATCTCGATGGAGACGGTGATCTCCGCGATCGAGTCCGCCTTGCTCACCGCCTACCGGCACACCGAGGGCCACCAGCCCACCGCCCGCATCGACATCAACCAGAAGACCGGTGTCGTGCGTGTGATGGCCCGCGAGCTCGACACCGACGGCAACGTCATCTCCGAATGGGACGACACCCCCGAAGGTTTCGGCCGCATCGCCGCCACCACCGCCCGCCAGGTCGTGCTGCAGCGGCTGCGCGACGCCGAGAACGAGAAGTCCTTCGGCGAGTTCTCCACCCACGAGGGCGACATCGTCGGCGGTGTGGTGCAGCGCGACGCCCGCATGAACGCCCGCGGCACCGTCGTGGTCCGCATCGGCTCGGAAGCCCATGGCGCGGAAGGCGTCATCCCGCCCGCCGAGCAGGTGCCGGGCGAGACCTACGAGCACGGCGACCGCATCAAGTGCTACGTGGTCGGTGTCTCGCGCGGCCCGCGCGGCCCACAGATCACCCTCTCGCGCACCCACCCCAACCTGGTGCGCCGCCTGTTCGCGCTGGAGGTCCCCGAGATCGCCGACGGCTCGGTGGAGATCGTGGCCGTGGCCCGCGAGGCCGGGCACCGCTCCAAGATCGCCGTGCGTTCGACGGTCCCCGGCGTCAACGCCAAGGGCGCCTGTATCGGCCCGATGGGCCAGCGCGTGCGCAATGTGATGAGCGAGCTGGCCGGCGAGAAGATCGACATCATCGACTACGCCGAGGACCCGGCCACCTTCGTCGGGAATGCGCTGTCGCCGTCGAAAGTTGTATCCGTCACCATCGTGGACCCCGAGGCCCGCGCCGCGCGGGTGGTGGTTCCGGACTTCCAGCTCTCTCTCGCCATCGGCAAGGAGGGCCAGAATGCCCGCCTGGCGGCCCGGCTCACCGGCTGGCGCATCGACATTCGTTCCGATGCGGCGCCCGAGGTCCAGGGTGGTGTGCGTCCCGCGGCGGCGGCCGGCGGTGGCGAGGCCCACCGGGGTTGATCTTGCCGGATCCATCCGGCCCGGTCGGTCCCGAGATTTGTGAAACAGACCTCTGGGATGACAGGTTGGTAACTTCCAAGGGGTACGGATGCGGAGATCGGGACGTGACAGCGGTAGAGTGGACGCAGGCTCAGCGCGAGTCTTCGGCTTCTCTGCGCGCCGAGCGGGTGTCAGCAAGATCGAAACCCGTCCGGACCTGCATCGGATGTCGCAGACGCGAGCTGGCCGCCGATCTGATGCGGGTCGTGGCGCAAGGGTCTGCCTCCGGGCAGGACGTTGTCGTCATTCCGGATCCGCGGCACAGACTTCCCGGAAGGGGTGCCTGGTTGCACCCCTCTTCGGCTTGTCTGAGCCAAGCAGTTCGGCGCCGAGCATTCGGCAGAGCACTACGAGTGTCCGGACATCTGGATATCTCAGCCCTGGAGCATTACGTAGAGAACAGGCACGAGCACTCATGAGCAAACCGTGAAGTCCCAGAAATGATCGGCCTTCGAAATTAGTCGAGGTCGTGCGGGCGTCCCGTCGTGATACGGGCTGCTGCGCTCGACCTCTGAGTGAGGAGAGCAGTGGCAGGCAAGGCCCGCGTGCACGAGTTGGCTAAAGAACTCGGTGTCACGAGCAAAGAACTACTCGCGCGGCTCAAGGAGCAGGGCGAGTTCGTGAAGTCGGCGAGCTCGACGGTGGAAGCACCCGTCGCGCGCCGGCTGCGGGAGTCGCTCGCACCCAAGAGCACCCCGTCCAATGGGACCGCAAAGTCGGCGACCCCCAAGCCCAGCGGTGACGGCGCCCCGCGTCCGGCCGCCAAGCCGGCCGCCCCCGGTGCCGGTCCCCGTCCGGGCCCCCGCCCGACGCCGCAGGCTCCGGCCCCCGCGCCGCAGGCTCCGGCCCCCGCGCCGCAGGCTCCGGCCCCGGCTCCGCAGGTGGCTCCGGCTGCCCGCGCCGAGTCGGTCGAGGCTCCGGCTGCCCGTCCGGCAGCCCCGGGCCCGAAGCCCGCTGTTCGCGAAAACGTCGCTCCCGCAGCGGCTTCCGCGTCGGCTACCCCGTCCGCTCCGGCCCCGCAGGCCCCGCGTCCGAACGCGCCGCGTCCGGGTGCCCAGGCCCCGCGTCCGGCTCAGCAGGGCAGTGCCCCGGCGGCTCAGCAGGGCGCCCAGCGTCCGGCCGGACCCAAGCCGGGTCCGAAGGCGCCGCGGGTCGGTAACAACCCGTTCTCCTCGGCTCCGGAGCGTCCGGCGCCGCGTCCGGCCCCCCGTCCGGGCCAGCAGCAGGGCGGCCCGCGTCCGGGTCAGCACCAGGGCGGTCCCCGTCCGGGTCCGGCCCAGGGTGGTCCCCGTCCGGGTCAGCACCAGGGCGGTCCCCGTCCGGGTCCGGGCCAGGGTGGCCCGCGTCCGGGTCCCGGTCAGGGCGGTCCGCGCCCCGGCCCGGGTCAGGGCGGTCAGCGTCCGGCCGCGGCCGGTCAGGGCGGTCCCCGTCCGGGTGGCCCGCGTCCCAGCCCCGGCTCGATGCCGCCTCGGCCCAACCCGGGTGCCATGCCCGCGCGCGCTCAGCGCCCGGCCGGTCCGGGTGGCGCAGGCCGTCCGGCGCGTCCGGGTGGTCCGGGCGGCGCCGGTGGCGGTCGTCCCGGTGGCGGCGGCGGTGGCTACCGCGGCGGCGGCGCTCCCGGTGGCGGTCAGGGTGCCGGCGCCGGTGCCGGTACCGGTGGTGCTCCCGGTGGTTTCCGCGGCCGTCCCGGTGGTGGTGGCGGCGGTGGCCGTCCCGGTTCCGGTGGTGGTCGCGGCGGTGCCGCGGGTGCCTTCGGACGTCCGGGTGGCGCTCCCCGCAAGGGTCGTAAGTCGAAGCGGGCGAAGCGCGCCGAGTACGAGAACCAGCAGGCGCCCATCGCCGGTGGCGTGCGGCTGCCGCGCGGCAACGGCGAGATCGTTCGCCTCGCCCGTGGCGCGTCGCTGTCCGACTTCGCCGAGAAGATCGGCGCCAACCCGGCCTCGCTGGTGCAGGCGTTGTTCAACCTCGGTGAGATGGTCACCGCTACCCAGTCGGTGAACGAGGAGACCCTCGAGCTGCTGGGTTCGGAGATGAACTACGTCGTGCACGTGGTCTCTCCGGAGGACGAGGACCGCGAGCTGCTCGCCAACTTCGACCTCACCTACGGCGAGGACGACGGCGACGAGGCAGACCTGCAGGTCCGTCCGCCGGTCGTGACCGTCATGGGTCACGTCGACCACGGTAAGACCCGACTGCTGGACACCATCCGTAAGGCCAACGTCCGTGAGGGCGAGGCCGGCGGCATCACCCAGCACATCGGCGCCTACCAGGTGCTGGCCGAGGTCAACGGCGACGACCGTCTCATCACCTTCATCGACACCCCCGGTCACGAGGCGTTCACCGCCATGCGTGCCCGTGGTGCGAAGGCCACCGACATCGCGATCCTCGTGGTCGCGGCCGACGACGGCGTCATGCCGCAGACGGTGGAGGCCATCAACCACGCGCAGGCCGCGGACGTGCCGATCGTGGTGGCGGTCAACAAGATCGACAAGGAAGGCGCGAACCCGCAGAAGATTCGCCAGCAGCTGACCGAATACGGTCTGGTCGCCGAGGAATACGGTGGCGAGACCATGTTCGTGGACATCTCGGCGAAGCAGGGCACCAACATCGAGTCGCTGCTCGAGGCGGTCGTCCTGACCGCGGACGCGGCCCTCGACCTGCGGGCGAACCCGGACATGGACGCGCAGGGTGTGGCCATCGAGGCCCACCTCGACCGCGGCCGTGGCCCGGTGGCCACCGTCCTCGTCCAGCGCGGCACGCTGCGCGTCGGCGACTCGATCGTGGCGGGCGACGCCTACGGTCGCGTGCGCCGCATGGTCGACGAGCACGGCGACGACGTCGAGGCGGCGCTGCCGTCGCGGCCCGTCCAGGTCATCGGTTTCACCTCGGTGCCCGGCGCGGGTGACAACCTGCTCGTCGTCGAGGAAGACCGCATCGCGCGTCAGATCGCCGACCGCCGCAACGCTCGCAAGCGCAACGCCCTGGCCGCGCGCAGCCGCAAGCGGATCTCCCTGGAAGATCTGGATGCCGCTCTGAAGGAGACCTCGGAGCTGAACCTGATCCTCAAGGGCGACAACTCCGGTACCGTCGAGGCCCTCGAAGAGGCGCTGCTCGGTATCGATGTGGGCGACGAGGTGCGGCTGCGCGTCATCGACCGCGGTGTCGGTGGCGTCACCGAGACCAACGTCAACCTGGCGTCGGCGTCGAACGCGATCATCATCGGGTTCAACGTCCGGGCCGAGGGCAAGGCGACCGAGCTGGCGAACCGCGAAGGCGTGGACATTCGCTACTACTCGGTCATCTACCAGGCGATCGACGAGATCGAGAAGGCCCTCAAGGGTCTGCTCAAGCCGATCTACGAGGAGCACGAGCTGGGTCGGGCGGAGATCCGCCAGATCTTCCGGTCCTCCAAGTTCGGCAATATCGCGGGTTGCTGGGTGCTCTCGGGCTCGGTCAAGCGCAACGCCAAGGCGCGCCTGATCCGCGACAACGTGGTGGTCGCCGAGACCACCATCCAGTCGCTGCGTCGCGAGAAGGACGACGTCACCGAGGTCCGCGAAGGCTACGAGTGCGGTATGACCGTGGGCTTCAACGACATCAAGGACGGCGACATCATCGAGGCCTACGAGCTGCGGGAGAAGCCGCGCGACTAGGAAGCAGTACACGATCCCGCCGGGCCTCCGAGCCCGGCGGGGTTGTGCCCCTTCCCTTTCCGGGTAACCGTGCGCGCATTCCCCGGGGCGCGTTCATATGACTGAAAAGATGTTCTTCGGAGCGCTCGAGTTCGATATCTTGCTCGGTGATGTGCATTCACTGAAAGAGAAGCGCTCTGTCATCCGCCCCATCCTCGCCGACCTGAAGCGGTTCGAGGTGAGTGTCACCGAGGGCGGAGATCATGACCGGTATCGCCGGGCATTGCTCGGTGTGGCAATGGTCAGCTACGGCATGAATCATCTGACCGAGGTGCTGGACAAATGTGAACGGCACGTCGCCAATCGTCCGGAGTTACAGTTGCTGGCGGTACGCCGTCGCGTCTTCGGACCCGAAGACTGAAGAAGTGAGGAGGGCTCGGCATGGCTGATCAGGCTCGAGCACGCCGACTCGCGAAGCGCATCTCGTCCATCGTCGCCACGGCGATCGAATACGAGATCAAGGATCCGCGACTGCGGTTCGTCACCATCACCGACGCCAAGGTGACCGGTGACCTACGCGAGGCGACCATCTACTACACCGTCATGGGCGAAACCATCGACGCCGAACCCGATTTTGCGGAAGCCGCCGCCGGCCTGTCGAAGGCCGCGGGGATTCTGCGGTCCAAGGTCGGTGCGGGCACCGGGGTGAAGTTCACCCCGACGCTGGCGTTCAAGCTGGACACCGTGCCCGACGCGGCCCGCGAGATGGAGGAGCTGCTGGCCAAGGCCCGCGCCTCCGACGCGCGCGTGGCGCAGGTGGCGGTCGGCGCGAACTACGCCGGTGAGGCGGACCCGTACAAGTCGGACGAGGACGAGGAAGACGACGAAGCCTGACCACGCCGTGACCCCCGTTGATGTCACCCCTGCCGTCGAGGTTCTCGAGGCCGCGAAATCGGTGACGATTCTCTGCCACATCCAGCCCGATGCCGATACGGTCGGCAGCGGGCTGGCCTTGGCGCAGGTGCTGCGCCGACGCGGGGTCCCGGTCGTCGTCTCCTTCGCCGAACCGGCCGAACTGCCGGTGTCCATGCGGTCGCTGCCCGGCACGGAGTTGCTGGTCCGCGCCGACCAGGTGCCGCGCGAGGCCGATGTCCTGGTGTCCGTGGACTGCGGCAGTGCCGGACGGCTCGGCTCGCTGCGTGACCGATTGGACAGCGCCGCAACGACTTTGGTCATCGACCACCACCGGTCCAACACCCGCTTCGGTCAGGTCAATGTCGTGGACGAGGCCGCCGAATCCACCGCGGGCGTCATCGCCCGCATCCTGGAGGCGTGGGGCGAACCCATCGATCGCGATATCGCGCACTGCCTCTACGCCGGATTGGTTACCGACACCGGCTCTTTCAAATGGGTGCGCCCCGGCTCCCACACCCTGGCCGAACGCCTCCTGGCCACCGGCATCGACGGCGCGGCCATCACCCGCACCCTGATGGACACCCATCCTTTCGCCTGGCTCCCCATGCTGTCCAGGGTCCTGGCCTCCGCCCAGCTGATTGCGGATGCCGCCGCCGGCGCGGGCCTGGTCTACGCGGTCGTCCGCCGCGAGGACACCGAAGCCGTCCGCTCCGAAGAGGTCGAGAGCATCATCGACCTCATCCGCACCACCGCCGAGGCCCAGGTCGCCGCGGTCTTCAAGGAATCCCGTACCGACCCGGACCACTGGACGGTCTCCCTGCGCTCACACGACGCCGCCGACGGCTCGCCCGGCCTCGACGTCGCCCGCGTCGCCACCGCCCTCGGCGGCGGCGGACACCGCTATGCCGCAGGCTATTCCACCACCGGCCAGGCCCCGGACCTGCTGGCGAACCTCCTCCGCGAACTCGGCTGACCCGGGTCCCGGTGTCCCTCAGTTCGATTCGTCACCGCGGTCCGTGGTCGACCCGCCGATGCCGCGCAGGGTGATGTAGGCGAACAAGGCGCCCATGACGGCGATGCCCGCCCACATGGCCTGATGCCATCCGTCGACGAAGGACCGCTGGGCGGCGTGGATCAGGTCCGGTGCGTGCGTGCCGGTGCTGCCCGCGACTTCGACGGCGTTGGCGATGCCTTCGCGGGCGGTATCGGCGAGCGGCCCGGGGATGTCGTGCAGGCGATCGTCGATGGCGTCGTCGGCCGGGTCAGTCCGGCAGACCGAAAATGGTGACGCCCTTGGGGGCTTCGACTCGGTAGCCGAGGGTGATGACCGTCCGGTCCTGCGGCTCGAGGTCGCGTTTCCAGGTGAGGATGCCGAGGTCGTCGCGCTCGGTCGGGGGTGGTTTCAGGACCGTGTCGCGGACGGTGACAGTGGCGTCGCGGGCTACCGGCAGGCGGTCGAGGACAGTCACGGTGGTGGGGCGGGCGCCGTGGTTGGTGACGGTGATCGTGTACTCCATTTCGACGCGGCGGGCCGAACCGAGGGTCGCCTTGGAGGCATTGCGGCGCACCAGTTCTCGTTCGACGCGGATGCGATCGTCCACGCCGAGGGCGAGTTCGCGTTCCTCGCCGGGGGCCCAGAGGTCGAGATCGGTCGCGCCGACGTATTCGGTGTCGTTGAACAGGGACGCGCGGCCCTTGGGGAGGGTGTGCTCGGAGGTGTTGCGCGCGGTGGCGCGCAGGATCGCCTCGGGTGCGCGGATCGGCGCGGTCACGTGATCCAGATCGGCCTCGAGGTCGAGGGCGATGATCAGCGTGCGGTGTTCGGTGCCGTCGGCGGCGATGGCGACCGGGCGCTGCGGGGAGTAGGTGGCGGCGGTGGCCCCGTGCTCGACGGTCGTGACCGCTTCTCGGACCGGGGGCGGCGGCGGTGGCGGTGGCGGGAGCGCACCGGCGGGCGCGGGCGCCGCCGCGGCGAGCATGGGGTTCGCGCCGTCGGGGTCCCCGGACCGGGGAGCGCGCCGCCTGGCCATGAGTTTCGGCTCGGGTGGCGTGGTGCTGAGGTACCAGGGGCCCAGTTCGGGCACATCGAGGGCGGCGGCCGGGCGGGCGGTCGACAATTCGAGGCGGCATTCGGGCCAATCCTCGCCGGTCTGCTGGCGCACCAGTCCGAACCAGCGCAGGCTCAGGCCCCTGTCGTCGAGGCGCAGATCGTAGGTGCTGGTCCAGCGCGCGCCGGGCACCACATAGGACAGTTCCAGTTCGGCGGTGGCCGGTTGGGCGGCGTCGACGGTGATGACCGCGGCCCGGATGTCGGGGCGGTTCTTGCGGCCCAGGTCCGCCAGTCGCCGCTCGATCGCCCGCTTGTCCAGAATGTGCTCCTGCCGCAGGCGTTCTCGGTCGCGGCGTCCGGCATGTACGGCCCCGTATTGCGCCTCGAGACTGTCGCCGAAGGCGATGACCCGCTCGTCGGTCGTCTTGGCCAGGTGCCCGGCGGACTTGCGGACCAGGCGCTGCAGGAATTCGATGCGGGCGTCGGCGGCGCGGTCGGCGTCGGCGAGTTCGGCCAGCGCGGCATCCAGTTCGTTTCTGCGCGAGGTGAGCTCGGCGATCTGTACGTCGTCCGGCTCGGGCTGCCGTTCGGTGATGATGTTCACCCCGAGGACCGTCACGTCGCCCCGGCCCGCGACGCGGATCGAGTCGCGCAGCAGTTCCAGCGGCAGCGGTGACACGCGGATGCGATGTTCGCCCGCGTCCAGTGTCGCCTTGCCGGACCGGGTGACTCGGGCCCGATCCGGATAGACCGTGACCGCCGTGATTGTTGTCTCGAGATCCACCATGCCGCCCAGCCTGCCCGAGGAGCCGTCGTGAGTCGACGGGAATTCGCGCGGCGATATGACCGTGCCGGGGGAGGGCACCGCGAATAGCCGTCTGTCGGAGCGGAATTCGCAGGTGCGAGTTGTCCGGGGCGGCCGAGCGAGTTGCCCGGGGTGGCCGGGGAATTGGTGGCGAACCTGGTCCGCTGACTCAGCCGAAGCCGATCGGCGAGAACGCCGCTGGTGTGTCGGATGCGGACACGGACATATATTTGCTTGGCTATGGATTTCGATCGGTGGCCGGCGGCACGGTCTCGCTGCTTGCGGGATCTACAAAAGCGGTGGTGACAGGCGGGTTCGAGCGCGGGGCGGTCCGGTGCGGCTGGGTCGGGGTGGTGTGGGATGGTGGGCGGATGAGCAGTGCCGGCGTGGTGGATGGTGGCGGGGAGGACCCGGCCTTCATGGCCGCGTCGGCGGAGGACGCGGCGGCGGTGCGGGGCGCTGAGGCTGCGGCGGCCGGGCCGCGGCGGATTCTCGGGATCGCGGTGCCGACGCTGGGGGTACTGGTCGCTGAGCCGATTTATCTGCTGTTCGATATGGCGGTGGTGGGGCGGCTGGGGGCCTTGGCGTTGGCCGGGCTGGCAGTCGGGGGATTGATACTGGCGCAGGTCGGTTCGCAGTTGACGTTCTTGAGTTATGGGACGACGGCTCGGGCTGCGCGGCGGCATGGGGCGGGGGATGAGCGGGCGGCTGTTGTCGAGGGGGTGCAGGCCAGTTGGATCGCGGTGGGTGTGGGGTTGGCGATCGTGCTGGTGGTGCAGATCTTCGCGGGGCCGATCACGCGGGCCATCGCGGGTGGGGACGACATTGCGCGGGCGGCGGAGTCGTGGGTGCGGATCGCGTTGTTCGGGGTGCCGCTGATCCTGTTGTCGATGGCGGGGAACGGGTGGATGCGCGGGGTGCAGCAGACTCGCCGGCCGCTGATGTATGTGGTTGCGGGGCTGGTGGTTTCAGGGGTGTTGTGCCCGACGCTGGTGCACGGGCTGCTGGGGGCGCCGCGTATGGAGCTGGCGGGGTCGGCGGTCGCGAATCTGGTGGGGCAGTCGATTTCCGGTGCGCTGTTCGTGAGTGCGCTGTGGCGGGCGAAGGTGCCGCTCGCACCGCATCTCGAGATCATGAAGGCGCAGCTGGTGCTGGGGCGGGATCTGATCGTGCGGAGCCTGGCGTTCCAGGCGTCGTTCGTGTCGGCGGCGGCGGTGGCTTCGCGGTTCGGGGCGGCATCCGTGGCGGCGCATCAGCTGGTGCTACAGATCTGGAATTTCCTTGCGCTGACCCTGGATTCGCTGGCGATCGCGGCGCAGACCCTGGTGGGCGCGGCGCTCGGGGCCGGAAACGCGCGCGGCGCACAGGGTCTGGCGCGGCGGATCACGGGCTGGTCGACGGTCTTCTCGGTGCTGCTGGCGGCGGTGTTCGCGGCCGGATACTCGGTGATCCCGCGGTTGTTCACCGATGATCCGTCGGTGCTGGATCGCACCCACGTGGTGTGGTGGTTCTTCGTCGCCATGATCCCGGTGGCGGGCGTGGTGTTCGCGCTCGACGGCGTGCTGCTCGGCGCCGGCGATGCCGCGTTCCTGCGCAATGCCACGCTGGGGTCGGCGCTGCTGGGGTTCCTGCCGATGATCTGGCTGTCGCTGGCCTACGACTGGGGGATCGGCGGAATCTGGACCGGGCTGGTCGCTTTCATGCTGCTGCGCCTGGTCGCCGTCAGCTGGCGGGCGCTGTCCGGACGCTGGGCGCGGGTCGGAGCCGAGGTGCCGCGCCGCGCCGCCTAGGCGAAATGCGTTCGGCGGCAGTGGGATCGGCGGCCGAGGCGGGGAACGTGCCCCGGCCGCCGTCGAGCTAGTCGGCCGCGCCGTTCGCCTGGGCGGCGACCTGCCTTGCGAGGTTCTCGGCGACCTCGGCCTGCCAGTTCTCGTTGGCGTGGGTGGTGTCGACCTCGTATTCGAATCGGTCGGTCATCTCCGGCTTCACGTCGGCGACATCGACATAGAACTGCTCGTACCACCGCCGGTGCTGGTAGACCGGCCCGTCCTCCTGCGTCAGCAGCGGATTGTCGATGCGGGTCTTGTATTTCCAGATCTCCACGTCCTGCAGGAATCCGACGCCGAAGCTCTTGCCGAACGCTTTGGCCAGCTTCTCCGACTTCTCCGGCGGCAGGCCCTTGATGCGCTGCACGCTCACACCCCACTGCAGGACGAAGGAATTGTGCGTCACCGGGTAGTGGCAGTTGATGAGCACCACCTCGACGGTGTTGTCGCCGAAATCGTTGTGCAGGGTGTTGATCATGTAGGACGGCCCGTAATACGAAGCCTCCGAACGCAACAGCGACATCTCCTGCGAGTAGCTCGACTTCGCGTGCACATCCGGCCGACCCTTGGAGTGCAGGAACTGCGTCGCGACGTGTCCTTCGAACACATTCTTGAAATACACCGGGTACGCGTAGTGGATGTAGAAGAAGTGCGCCATATCGACGTTGTTGTCGATGATTTCGCGGCAGTGCGAGCCCTCGATGAGCAGGGTGTTCCAGTCCCAGTCGCTCCACTCGCCGGTGTCGATGCCCTCGATGTGCGGGATCGCGACCTCGGGCGGCGGCGGATTGCCCTCGGGATCGTTCCACACGAAGAACTGCCCGTTCTCCTCGCAGGTGATCCAGGATCTGGTGCGCGCCAACGGCGGAACGCGGCGGGCATAGGGGATGGCGGCGCACTTACCGTCGCCGCGCCAGCGCCAATCGTGGAAGGGGCAGGCGATATTGTCGTCCTTGACGCTGCCGTAGGCGAGGTCCGCACCCATGTGCCGGCAGTACCCGTCGAGGGCGTGCAGTTCGCCCTTGCTGTCGGACCAGATCACCAGTTTGGTGCCGAAGGCGTTGACCGAGTGTGGTTTTCCGTCCCGGAAGCTCTCGGCCAGCCCGAGACAGTGCCAGCCCCGGGCGAATCGGGTCATCGGCTCGCCGACATCGATGCTGCGATACTGCTGTTTCATGGGCGTCCTCCGCGATTGATGATCGGCGCCATCACGTCGGGCAGGAGTCTGTTGAGCCCGATGATGAGGCGGTTGTAGGCGGGAAAACTGATGTACTGCTTGTTCTTCGCGACGCCGTCGAGAATCGCGTCGGCGGCGGCGAGCGGCTTCACCTTGGCGAAGGGCAGCTTGTCGATGGAGGCGCGATAGTCGTAGCCGGGCAGGTTCACGGCACTGTCGAAAATGCCGGTGTCGACCACGCCCGGCAGCACCACGCTGACCTTGATGCCGTGTGCGGCGGCCTCGGCGCGCAGCGCGGTGCTCAGGCCGACCACGGCGTGCTTGGTGGCGGTGTACGCGACCGATCGCGCCACCGGCAGGACGCCCGCGCTGCTGGCGGTATTGACG
>NZ_JBHZCS010000112.1:0-20966 GCF_042755705.1 Nocardia sp. NPDC059154 | reverse complement strand
ACGCGGTCGTCGCGCACGGCAACGCCGCCCAGATCGCCGACCGGCTCGCCGAACACGTGCACGCCGGCGCGAACCATGTCGCGCCGCAGGTCGTCGGCGGGGACTACCTCGAGGTGCTGCGCACCCTCGCGCCGCTGCTGGCCGAACGACTGAACTGAACCTGGCACGAACCGATTCCGCGTGCCCGATACGGCCCGGGCACCCGGAATCGGTGGGTTTCAGTGTGATTCGAGGGTCTCTAGCGCCTTGTCGAGGCGGGAAGCGCGGGTTTTCGCGGTTCTCGTCCGCAGCAACTCCAGCACGATCGCATACTGGCGGGTCCGGTCCAGGGCGTCGAATACCTGCCGGGCGCGGGGCCGATCGGCCAGTGCGGCAGCCAGATCCGGCGGCACCGTGAAGTTCGCCTGCGACGGGTAGGCCGCGGCCCACCGCCCGTCCGCGCGGGCCGCTTCGACCTCGGCGAGTCCCGGCGCGCGCATGCGCCCGGCGGCGGTGAGTCGGGCGACCTTGTCGACATTGACCTGCGACCAGTGGCTGCGCGGGCGGCGCGGCACATACTTCTGCAGGTAGTAGTCGGCGTCGGAGGCCTTGCGCTGCCCGGAGATCCAGCCCCAGCACAGTCCGACATCGACCGCCTCGTCCTCGGTGAGGGTGGCGATACCCGAGCCCTTCTTGGCCATGCGGATCCAAACCCCTTCCGGGCGTGCGTGATTGGCTTCGAGCCAGGCGTCGAAGGCGGCGGCGTCGGGGAAGGTCACCGGATCCATGACCGTCACTGTGGCAGACGGCACCGACATTCGAACTCTCCACCACGCCGGAAAATTGTCCCAGACACATCTTGTCGGGGTGGTCTCCGCGCCGCTACCGTGGATCGATGACGACCTCCAGCTCCGCCGCCGCTGCCGGACTGCCCACCGGGGTGCACGGCACCGCCGAACCCCGATTCGGCTCCGCCATCAAGACTTTCGCCCGCGTCTTCGCCGACCGCCGCGGCAATGGCGGCGCACTGGCGGTGTATCAGCACGGCGAACCGGTCGTCGATGTCTGGGCCGGCGCGGCCGATGCCCACGGCACGCCCTGGACCGCCGACACCGGCGCCATGGTCTACTCCGCGTCCAAGGGTGTCTCGGCGACCGTGCTGGCGCGGCTGGCCGACCGCGGCCTGCTCGACTACTCCGCGCCCGTCGCCGAATACTGGCCCGAGTTCGCCGCCAACGGCAAGGCTCGCATCACCGTCACCGAACTGCTCAGCCACCGCGCCGGCCTGTCGGCGCTGCCCGCCGCCACCCCCGGCGAGGTCCTCGACCACGAACTCATGGAAGCACGCCTGGCCGCCGCGAAACCCGATGACCTGCTGGGCACACCGATCTACCACGCCCTCACCATCGGCTGGCTCATGAGCGGGCTGGCCCGCGCCGTCACCGGCCGCGACATGACCCAGCTCTATCGCAGCGAGGTCGCCGACCCCCTCGGTGTGGACGGCATCCACCTGGGCCGCCCGCCCGCCGGGTCCCGCACCCGGCCCGCCCATCTCGTCGGCTCCCTGAAAACCCTTGCCGAACGCAGCATTCCGGCCCCCGTCGCCGCCGCCGTCCCGCGCCTGCCCCGCCTGCTGCGCGCCCCGCTCTCGTCGATCTACGTGCCCGGCCTGGAATCCATCTTCCGCGGCGACGACCCCGCCATCCTCGACACCGCCCTGCCCGCCGGCAACGCCGTCTGCACCGCCGCGGCGCTGGCGAAAATGTACAGCGCCCTGGCCTGCGACGGATACGTCGACGGCCGCCCCTACCTGTCCACCCCGACCGTCCGCGAACTCGAACGCATCCGCACCTACCGCCTCGACCACAGCCTGCTGGTCCCGTTCTGGCACCTGGGCTATCACAGCCTCCCCGCCGCGCGGGCACCCCGCGGCTACGGCCACGTCGGCGCCTTCGGCTCCACCGGCTGGACCGACCCCCGCTCCGGCATCTCCGTCGGCTTCGTCCACAATCGCATGTCCCTGACCTGGAGCCCCCTCGACCAAACCCTCGTCGTGGCCCTGCTCCACCTCATCCTGCGCGCCGCCCGCGAACCCGCCCTCGACATCGAGCAGCCCACCGCCGGCGCCGCGTGAGCAGGCGCGCGCAGCGAAAAGTCCTACGACACAACACCATCGGGGGTCCAGATCGCATCCGCCACCGGCATCCCGGCAGCCCCGCGTCTCTGTCCCTCGGGCAGTGTTACCGCCGGGGTCTACGACCACGCTGTCGCCCTGGCCCGTCGCGTCGGTATCCGGGCCGAGTTCCCGTTGGGCGCGCGATGGAGCACGATTCACCGACGCTGTTGTTCCGGCTGGCGTGCGAGTATCTGATCTCGGCGCGGATGATCCGGTCGAGCCCCGATACCGTGGGTCGTACATGCTCGCGCGCAGGCACGGCAGCAGCCCTACGACCTGCCGGCGCACAAGCTGACCCCGCGAGGGTGCGCGGAGCTGGACGGGTTGCCGGTCACCGATGCTCGGATGCTGCACGCGGCCAATGGTTGTCGCCCCATTCTGCAACACGTTATAGTTCTGGCCTGATATCCGACGTCACGGAGGGGCAAGATGGCGGGGCAGGTCGAGGCGGCGGCGGTGAGTATCGACCTCGGGATCGATACCCGGGTTACGTTGGTGGCGGCAGGGTTGCTGTTCGTTCTGGCGCTGCTGCTCGGGGTGTGGAAGTACCAGCAGGTCAGCGCTTCTCCGGATGCGAGCGCGCATGTGTATGTCGATATCGCGCATCGGGCTACGCTGCTGTACTCGTTCGCGACGCTGCTGCTCGCGGTATTCACCGAGCTGAGTTCCTGGCCGACGGCGGTGAACCTGACTGCCGATGTGGTGATTCTGTTCTTCTTCGTCGCCGCGATCGCGGCGTACATCTATCACGGGTGGCGGCGCGATACCACGAATCAGTTTCATGGGCAGACGGACAAGCTCGGCACTCGAATCTCGATGGGGTTACTGATCGTGGGTGAGGTCGGCGGGTTCCTGGTGCTGTTCAGCGGGTTTCTCGCCGGGCAGTTCTAACAGCGGGGCCGGACGACTACTGACTGCAGCGCGACCGCTCCAACCCGTCGGACAAGCCGCAACCCGGACCCACCAGCCAGACTCGCGCTGGTCCGCCTCACTCGCTGAACGAGGCGGCGAATTTAGGAGTCTGCGAGCCGATCCATCAAGCTGTTGAGCAACTTTCCGCGCACGATGCACCGCCCGAGTTGGCCAAGCGGGACACCAGTGTGCTCGTCCCAGGCCGAAACGCGGGCGTCTGGTAGAGGTTTGCCCGGGTCAGTGCTGGAGGTCGATCACGCCCGGGCGATATGCCGGCGCATCGGCGTTCCAGGAGCACAGGATTCGCAGGGCCTCGTGACTCGGCGACCCCTCGGGCGCGGTATAGGTGACCAGTGTCTGATCAGATGCCGTAAGTACCTGCAGCACTTGCCAATCCAGTTCCAAATCACCGACCACCGGATGCCGCAACCACTTGCGGCCGCCCGCCAGCGTACGCACGCCGTGCCCGGCCCACCAGCGCCGGAAGTCCGCGTCGCGCACCGACAACTCCCCAACCAGACGCGCAAGCCATGGATCGCCGGGCGTGCGCGCGGCGGCCATCCGCAAACGGTCGACGGCCTCGGCGGCAACCTGGTCCCAGTGCATGAACAGTCCGCGCATCCGAGGTTCCAGAAAAACCATGCGCACCAGGGCCCGCTGAGGCGGGGGTATCTCGGCGAAGTCCAAGAAGAGCGCGGCCGCTCCGGCATTCCACGCCAGAATGTCGGAGCGTGGACCCAACACCAGCGCGGGGGCCGCGAGGGCCGCGAGCAGATCTCGTAGCGGCGCACCGACTTCGGGCTCGGCGGCCCGCCCCCGTCGCGGCCGTGGCTGCACCAGCATGCGCAAGTATTCGTGTTCCTCCGGCGTGAGCCGCAACGCCCGTGCGATCCCCGCCAGCAGGTTCTCCGAGGCCGCCGAGACCCGACCCTGCTCCAGGCGGGTGTAATGATCGACGCTGACCGAGGCCAGCAGCGCGACCTCCTCGCGGCGCAACCCGGGTACTCGACGCGGATTGCCCACCGCCGGCAGCCCGACCTCACCGGGAGACACGGCCGCCCGCTTGGCCTTCAGGAATTCGCCGAGCTCGCTCACGCGCTCCAGTCTGACACCGCCGACCGTCCGGTCCCTGGTGGTGTCATCCCCAGGCACGCCATTCCCTGCCACAACGCCCCCTGGCTCTCTCCGGTCGCCGAGCCGAGTCTGATTGGCATGACAATGCTCTCCATGGACACCGCGGCCCGCCTGGCCACCGCGGGTCACAAAGCTGCCGCCACCATCGATGTCGCCATGAATATCGCCGTCGTCGATCAGGCCGGACACCTGCTGCACTTCAGTCGCAAAGAAGACGCCCTGCTCGGCTGTATCGACCTGGCCCAGCGAAAGGCCAAGACTTCCCTACTCTTTCGCATGGCCACGGCGACGCTGGGTGAGATCTCCCGTCCCGACGGCCCGATCTACGGCATCGAATGGAGCAATGGTGGCCTGATCTCCTTCGGTGGAGGTCTCCCCATCACCGACCCCGAGGGTCGAGTCATCGGCGCGGTCGGCGTCTCCGGCGGCACCGCCGACCAGGATGTCGAGGTTGCCCGAGCCTGCCTGGCCGCCCTCTGACCACCGTGACGATTCTGTCCGGGACGGCACGACCGCGACCGCGGTGACCTGGGTACCCAATTCCGTGTTGCTCACGGCCGGAGCCGGGCCTCTGTTTGTCGGTGACCAGACCTATCGTGTGGGCGTATGACCGATATCGCTCCTCTAGCCTCCGCCGCGCGGGCGGTGTTCGGCGACCCGGGTGTGCACGCCGTCGTGCGGTCCGGGCGTACCGTGCACGCGGTCAGTCTCGGGCACTGGGTCGAGGGCGAGGAGGTTCCGGAGCTGTTGTGCCACACCGGTGTTGCCGGGTGGTCGCCGACTGCGCTGGAACCGACCCGGGCGGAGGTGACCTGTGCCCGGTGTCTGCGCAAGATCGGGGGATCGGTCGCTTCGTCGCGTCAGCTTGCGCTGTTCGGGGACGGCAGCCGGGACGGCTAGGCCGTGTTTTGAAAGTGGGTGTGGGTGGGCGTTCGCCCGCCCACTCTGGTCATAGCCAGTGGTCGATGGCGGCGATGCGGATGGTGGCCAGGTAGCGGACCGCGAGTTTTTCGTATCTGGTTGCCACAGCACGTTTCTGCTTGAGCAGGTTGATCCCGCACTCCACGGCATGGCGCAACTTGTAGTCCTCGGCATCGAATACGTACGGACGGCCACCGGCCGAGCCTTTGTTCTTCCGGTGGGCGGCCTGGTCCTTCTTGATCGGTATCGTCGCTTTGATTCCGCGTTTACGCAGTTGAGCGCGGTTGGCGGCGGAACTGTAGGCATTGTCGGCGCGCACGGTGTCCGGACGGGTGCGTGCCCGCCCGGGGCCGAGCCGGGGCACGGCGATGCCGTCGAGCACGGCGGTGAACTGCGGACTGTCACCGCGCTGGCCGGCGGTGACCACCAGCGACAGTGTCTTGCGGGCCTGCTCACAGGCCAGATGGATCTTGGTGGTCCAGCCACCACGCGAACGCCCGAGAGCATGATCGTCGGGCTCGTCCTCCACCCCGCCTGGCGGTTCGGCCTGCTGGTGGCCGTCGCGGCGAGCGCCAGCAGCGTGCTGATGCGCGCGGGCGATGGTGGAATCGACGCTGATATCCCAGGTGATACGGCCTTCGGCGTCGGCGAAGGCCTGCACCGCTTTGAACAGATACGCCCACACTCCGGCGCGCTGCCAGCGGCGGAACAGCCCATAGATCGTCTGCCACGGCCCGTATCGGTCGGGCACATCCCGCCACGGTGCCCCGCATCGGATTCGCCACCGAATCCCGTCGAGGAGTTGGCGTTTGGTTCGTTTGGGCGGGCGGCCCGCCTTCTTACCGCGGGGCAGCAGCGGCACCAGCCGCGCCCATTGGGCGTCGGTCAGGTCCGCGCGCCCCGTCACCGCTACGCTGGCCACGAGGTCTCCGGTGTGAAGTTGGATCTTGGTCGATCAACCCTCTACCGGAGACCTCACCCATTTACCAACGCGGACAACCTTTTCCAGCCCAAGTGCGTCGGAGTGCCGCTTCACGGCACCCCTCCACACCACCCACTTTCAAAACACGGCCTAGGTGAGGATGCCGCTGAGGTGGGCCAGCAGGTCGGCGCGGTGGCGGGCGGCGGCGGTCGTGGCTGCGGTGATGGTGGCCAGGATGGCGGCGGCGGCCTGCTCGGGTGGGTGGGCGGTGATGGACTCGGCCAGTGTCAGGGCGGTCAGGGTGCCGTCGCCGGCTACCTCGGCGGTGATGGTGCCGTGCAGGCCGGTGGCGTGGCCGGTGACCCGGGCCAGGCCGTCGGCGGCGAGGGTGAGGGCTTCGAGTTGGTCGCCGACCTGGGCGATGAGGGCTTGCATGTCGGCGCTCATAGGGCACGCACCCAGCTGTGCGGGGTGGTGTCGGCGGTGGGGGCGTCCAGGCGGGCGAGTTCGGCGGCGACGGTGTGGGGGTCGGGCAGGCCCAGGCGGTCCAGGAGTACGTCGGCCAGGCCGAAGGCGGCCAGGGCTTCGCGGCGGCGGGCGCGGGCCAGCAGGGTGCAGCGCTGGGCCAGGCGCACGATCTCGGCGGCCAGGGCGGCGGCACCGCGGCCGTATTCGGCGGCCTCGAAACGGAGTTCGATGATCTGGCCGGCGTCGGTGGCGGTCACGGTGATGGTGCGGTTGCTGCTGGTGGTGGTGAACACCGGAACGTCAGGGTCGGTCATGGCTGAGCCTTGATCTGGATGGTGAGAGTCACCGAATACTCGGCGGCGGAATGCTTTTCGATCTCGTGGTAGGTGGTGTGCGTGTCGATGCGCGCGGTGCCGGCCTCGGTGGTGGTGTCGGCCCCGAGCACAGGATCGGTGGCCGCCAGCGGGCCCTGCAGGGCCGCGGCCTGCTCGGGATCGCCCCACAGCGTGGTCCGGTGGCCGGGCCGCGCGGTCGGCAGCTCGTCCCAGCTGTGATCGCGGATATCGCCGGTGACCTCGAAGTCCTCGGTCTCGGGCGGGTCCGCGTCGAGGTCGGGGCCGGGGGTGGGTACCGGGTCCGCGGTACCGGGCAGGGGCACGATCGGCCCGCCTGCGAAGCCGGGCAGGTCGCCGAACAAATTCATGAGATCGTGCCCGCCTGTCCGTCGCGCTGTGTGGTGATGTCGTGGTCGATCCGCAGGCCGGTGGGCACGGTGACCCCGGCCTGGTCGATGGTGGTGATCCGGGCCGTGAGGGTGTCCATGCCGCCGTCGGCGGCCTCGGCCACGCTCAGCCCGTCGCGCACGTAGTCCGCGGCCAGGCTCACCACCGAGTCCAGATCCGCTTGCGAGCGTGCGGCTTTCACCAGCGGCGTGGCCTGCGCCCGGAAATCGGCGATGAGGGCGTCCAGGTCCGCGGCGGCCTTGTCCCGGGTGGCGTAGGCCGAGGTCAACAGCGGCGCAAGGGTTTCTGCTACGTCGGCCAGGGCACCCACCTCATCGCCCGTTCGTTTCAGGACGGGCACCGCCGCCGCGGCGGTCTCGGTGGACGCCAGCGGCGTGATCCCGCCGCGGTGGGCGTCCACGGCCGCGCGCACGGTGCCCGGCACCGCCGCCAGCGCCGCCAGGGCCGTCCCGCCGGGGCGGGTCCCGTCGCCCAGGGCCGCGCGCAGTTGCACCAGCGGCGCGACCAGGGCTGTGACCAGCGCGGGTTCCTCCACCGCGGTGAGGTCTCCGCCCTGAATGCCGGTCTGCATATCGGTTGTCCCCCTGATCCTCCGACGGGCCTACGCCTGGATCTCGTCGGTGCCGGGGGCGGCGCCCGCAATCCTGGCCGCGGACTCGGTGTCCACCGCGCCGAGCACGGTCCCCCACGTGGTGATGGCCTGGCCGTAGGCGCCGGTGAGCGCCGACGCGGCCTGCAGGTGACCGCCGTGGGTGGTCCAGGCCGCCGCCCAGGCCGCGGCGAAGCCGTTGCCGAGGGTCCCCAGCCCGGACAGGTCCATACCGGCCACGGTGTGCGCGTGATCCTTCGCCGTGCCCAGCAGGGCCGCGGCATCACCGGCCGCACTCAGGTACGCGGCGGCGGCCGGGTGGTCCCACGCCACGCGTTCGATATTGCTGTCCATCGAATGCCCCTGCCTGTCGGTGGTGTGTCGGAAACTGTTCGGACAGCACGACATTCCAGATATAGCCCGAGTCGTCGGCGTTGTCGCCGATGACGGTAACGCCACAACTCGCCGTCCGCTACCAGGAGACATCTCACAACCGCACAGCCCCCGGCGAGTGCGGCTCGTCGGGGGCTGTGCGGTGAGAGTGCTACCAGCACACCGCTATTCGGCGGTGTCCTTGCGGGCCTTGCTCGGCTGCACGCGCGGCGGCTCGTTGGGCATCTTCGGATAGACCGGCGGCCAGGGCGCGTCCATCAACCCTGCGGCCATGTCCTTCTCCGACATCTCCAGCAGTGGTTCCAGGGACTGGGGGACACGATCGGCCCACGGGTCACCCAGTTCGGCGACCCGGGCCGGGACCGTCGCGATGGTCAGTTCGTCGGGGACGATCGCCTCCAGCGCCTCCCACGAAATCGGGGTGGACACCTGCGCGCCGACCTTCGGGCGGACACACCAGGCACCGAAAACCGTTTTGTGCGGGGCATTCTGGTTGAAATCGACGAACACCCGCGAACCGCGCTCTTCCTTCCACCAGGCGGCCGTGATGCGGTCGGGGTGGCGGCGCTCGAGCTCGCGGGCCAGCGCGACCGCCGCGGCACGGACCTGATAGCCGTCCCACTGCGGTTGCAGCAGCGCGTACAGGTGCAGACCGCGCGAGCCGGAGGTCTTCACACGCACATCGATGCCCAGTTCGGTGCACAGCTCGCGGGTGGCGAAGGCGGCCGCACGCAGATCGTCGAAACCGATACCGGGGGAGGGGTCCAGATCGATACGCAACTCATCGGTCACACCGGTCGGCGGCAGGACAGTGCCGGCCGCGTCCATGACCGGGGGAAACGTGGAGGCGGCCTCGGCGCCGGCATGGGTCGGCCAGACGTGGAAACCCAGGCAGCCCAGGTTCACCGCCCACACGATGTGCGCCATATCGACCGCGACCAGCGCGTCGCTGGTGGTGCCGTTCGGCGTCGACACCACCGTGGTCTGCAACCAGTCCGGCACCGACTTCGGCACCCGCTTCTGGAACCAGGACTTCCCCGAGGCTCCGTCCGGATACCGTTCCAGCAGCACCGGCCGCCCGCCGATGGTCCGCATGATCGGATCGGCAACGGCCAGATAGTAATTCACCAGATCCAGCTTGGTCTCCCCACGCTTGGAGAAGTACACCTTGCCCGGATTGGAGACGCCGACCGTATGCCCGGCCACTTCGAGCTCCACCGAATCGCTCACCGCGCAGTCCCTTTCGCGTTCCTGGCGTCGGCGAAGATGTCGGCCAGCTCGGCGGGGGCCACCTCGTCGAGCTGGGCGTAGGTGCACGATTCGGGGGTGCGGTCGGTGCGGAACCGCACCAGCCGGCCACCGTGGCGCAGCCGGCCCGCCATCACGTGCTCGTAGCGCACCTCGGCCACCAGCTCCGGGCGCAGCGCCTCCCACGACAGATCCTTGCCGCCGGTCCAGCGGCTCACCCCGCCCGGCATCTTCCCGTCCGCCTTGGCCTGTGCCGCCGCATCGGCCCACGACCGCCACGGATGCTGTTCGAGCGCGTTCTCGCGCAACGGTTCCAGCTCACCCACCAGCTCCTTGCGCCGCGCCGCGGTGAAACTCGACGCCACCCCGACGTGATGCAGATTCCCCTCGTCGTCGAACAACCCCAGCAGCAGCGACCCCACCCCCTGCCCGTCCTTGTGCCAGCGGAACCCGGCCACCACGCAGTCGGCGGTCCGCTCGTGCTTGATCTTGAGCATCACCCGCTTGTCCTGCAGGTACGGCAGATCCGCCGCCTTGGCCATCACCCCGTCGAACCCCGCGCCCTCGAACCTGGTGAACCAGTCCGCCGCCACCTGCGGGTCCTCGGTCATCGGCGTCAGATGCGTGCCCGGGACCTGCCCGTCGAGCACGGTTTCCAGGATCCGCCGCCGCTCGGCGAAGGGCCGATCGGTCAGATCCTGCTCGCCCAGCGCCAGCAGGTCGAAGCCGACGAAGCTGGCCGGTGTCTCCACCGCCAGCTTCTTCACCCGCGAGGCCGCCGGATGCAGCCGGTTCTGCAGCGTGTCGAAATCCAGGCCGTTCTCGGTGACGACCACGATCTCCCCGTCCACCACGCACTTGTCCGGCAGCGCCCGACCCAGTAGTTCCACCAGTTCGGGGAAGTACCGGGTCAGGGGCCGGTCGTTGCGGGAACCCAGTTCGATCTCGTCGCCGTCGCGGAAGACGATGCAGCGGAAGCCGTCCCATTTCGGTTCGAACAGCAACCCCGGGTCACGGGGCAGCTCCGAGACCGATTTGGCCAGCATCGGTTTGACCGGTGGCATGATGGGCAGTTGCACACGACCTCCTCGGTTCGCGGTGGACCCGAGACCGATCGTAATGCGAACCGGTCAGTTCTCGATCCACCCGTGCTGATCGGCGAAGGCGGTGAGCCGGTCGCGAATGGTGATGATCTCCGCCGCGGTCAGCTGCGGCGAGGCATCCAGCAGCAACTCGGTGATCAGCCGGCGATGCTCGGCCGCACTCATCTGCCCCGACCCGCGATGGTCCTTGCCCTTGGCGTGCCGCACCGGGGCCGACTGCCCCGGCACCACCGCCAGGTTGATCGCCTTGGGACCCCGATCACCCTCGGTCACATCGAATTCGAACACCCGCCCCTGGCGCAACTCGTCCTCGTCCAGCCCGATGTCGTTGACGTGCACGAACACATCCGGACCACCGTCTTCCGGACGGATGAATCCGAAACCCCGAGAACTGTCGAACGACACCAATTTCCCGATGGACACCTAAACACCCGCTCCTCGTCGCCGCGTCCCTCTGGCGGTCACTCTAGTCCGCGGGCTGGTCATTGTTGGAGGAAAGTGCCTTTTGCAACGAATTGAAGACCGTCAGCCCCTGGCCCACCATGCCGTTCACGATCTCCGAGACGCCGTCGGGACCGTTGAGCACGGTCAGATTCGCCTTCGACAAGCCCACCGACGCCTGCTTGACGATCTCGGGCAACTGCTCGATCAGCAGCTGATCCAGCGCGATCCGGTTGTTCGACGCCGCCGCCTCGGCCTGGATGCGGGTGCGATCGGCCTCGGCCTCGGCCAGGATCCGCACCCGATCCGCCTCTGCCCGAGCCGGTTTCACCACCTCGGCCTGCAACTGCTGCTCGCGCAGCTCGGCCTGCTTGCGCGCCTGCTCGGCCTGCGCGGAGAGCACCTCCTGCAGGGCGGTGGCCTGCGCGAGCGGACCCGCCTGCGCCGCTTCGGCATTGGCCTTGTCGATATCGCGCTGGTACTGCGCCTTGAGGATCGCGGTCTCGCGCTGATACTCGGCCTGCTTGCGCTGGGACTCCTGCTCGGCCTGGGCCGCCAGCTGCGCGGCCGAGGCCTGCGCGATCTGCGCGTCACGCTTGACCGCGGCATTGTGCGGGGCGGCCAGGGCCGCGATGTAGCCGAGGTTGCCGTCGTCGATGTGCTGGATCTGGAACGAGTCCACCCACAGTCCGATATTGCTCATCTCCACCTTGGAGGCCACCAGCACCTCGTCGGCCAGTTTCTGGCGCTCGCGGATGATCTCCTCCACCGTCATCGAGCCCACGATCGAGCGCAGATGCCCGGAGAAGATGCGCCCGGTCAGCACGCTCATCTCGCGCTCCTGCTCGGACAGGAACCGTTGTGCCGCATTGACGATCGACTGGGTGTCGTTGGCGACCTTGAACGCGATCACCGCCCGCACATCGAGCTGGATGGCCTGCTTGGTGACGCAGCGTTCGCCGATCTCGGCCTCGAACATGGCCAGCGACAGATACCGCACCTTGCGGAACAACGGCACCACCCATGCGCCGTGCCCGATGATCACCCGGAACGGTGCGTTGTCCTTGCCGCCGCGGCCGCCGCTGACCAGCATCGCCTGGTCCGGCGCCGGAACGTGGTACCCGAGCATCGCTGTCTCCCTTATTCGTGGAAAGAAGTTCTCGATCTATCGATCGCCCGGAAGGGGAATCCACGCAACAACATCGACGATGCGCCCCGGATGCACGGCCACGACGAGCACGGTCGCGCCGGCCGGCAACGGCTCCTCGGCGCGGGCGATGTAGAGCTCGGTTCCCCCTCGAATAGCGACCTGCACCTCACCGAGGAGTCCCTTGCCCCGGATCGGCGAGGTCAGCGTACCGGTCAGGCCCACTACCGGGTCGGTCATTGCGAATGAACTCCTCGACTGGATCGCTCGAGAACGCCAGCGTACGCGCGCCGAGGGGCCCATCCGGGGCGCCGAGAGATCGCTGGACATTTGCTACGGCTCGGTATGATCGGGTGATCCGGCTCCTGGCGACCATCGCGCTGCAGAGAGGACCACTCGTGAGCACCGATCACATCCCCGTCGATCCCACCGATTCCGAGGGCAGAAGCAATGTGCGCGAACCGGATCCGGGTGACCCCTCCGAGTTCGAGATGCGGGCCGAGGCCGCCGCCGACGCGGCCGCGGAGAACTTCTACGACAATGACGACGGCCGGCCGCCGCCGCCGGAATGAGACGTGATGACGATGCTGCCCGGATGCCGCCGAAACGCCGATATCAATATGTGCTGGTTTCGTAACCGACCGGCTGGCAGGCTGAACCGGTGACCACCCCTCCGGATACCGTGGCGGCCGATTCCGCCGACGACAAACTGGACATCGGCGTTTTCAAAATCGCCGGTGTCGTGGTGCTCGGCGCCATCATGTCGATCCTCGACGTGACCGTCGTGACCGTAGCGATCCCCACCTTCCAGCACGACTTCGAGACCACCTACGCCATCGCCGCCTGGTCGATGACCGGCTACACCCTCGCCCTGGCGACCGTCATCCCGCTCACCGGCTGGGCCGCCGACCGCTTCGGCACCAAACGCCTCTACATGATGGCGCTGGTGTTCTTCGTGCTCGGCTCGGTGCTGTGTTCGACGGCCTGGAACATCGAGTCCCTCATCGCCTTCCGCGTCATCCAGGGCCTGGGCGGCGGCATGCTCATGCCGCTGGGCATGACGATCATGACCCACGCCGCGGGCCCGCAGCGCATCGGCCGCGTCATGGCCGTGCTGGGCGTGCCGATGCTGCTGGGCCCGATCGGCGGCCCGATCCTCGGCGGCTGGCTGATCGAATCCTTCAGCTGGCACTGGATCTTCCTGATCAACCTGCCCATCGGCATCATCGCGCTGATCCTGGCGTTCGTCGTCTTCCCGCGCGACAACCCCGAACCCTCGCAGAGCTTCGACTTCCTGGGCATGCTGCTGGCCTCACCCGGTCTGGCCGCCTTCCTCTACGGCGTGTCCTCGATTCCCGGTGAGGGCACCGTCAAATCGGCCAAGGTGCTCATCCCCGCGATCGTCGGCCTGGCGCTGCTGATCGGGTTCGTCTTCCACGCCCTGCGCACCGAGCACCCGCTGATCGAACTGCGGCTGTTCACGAACAAGTCGCTGCGCTTCGCGGTGATGACCATGACCCTGTTCGCCATGGCGTTCTTCGGTTCCGGTCTGCTGCTGCCGTCGTATCTGCAGCAGGTGCGCGGGGAATCGACCCTGGCCGCCGGTCTGCTCATCGCCCCGCAGGGCCTGGGCGCCATGCTCACCATGCCGATCGCGGGCCGGCTGGTCGACAAGATCGGGCCCGGCAAGATCGTGCTCACCGGTATCACCGTGATGGCGGTGTCCATGGCGTTCCTGACCCAGGTCAAGGCCGACACCCCCTATACGCTGCTGTGCGGGGTGCTGTTCGTGATGGGTCTGGGCATGGGCTGCACCATGATGCCGACCATGACCGCCGCCATCCAGACGCTGACCCACAGTGAGGTCGCGCGCGGGTCGACGCTGATGAACATCGTCAACCAGACCGCCGGATCCATCGGCACCGCAACCATTTCCGTGGTGCTGACCAGCCTGCTCAACCGGGGCGACACCCTGGGCGGCAAGGGCGTGCAGCTGCCCCCGGGCGCCCCCGACCCGTCGCTGGCCAACGCGGCCATCGGGTCGCGCTACAACGGCCAGCTCGCGCAGCTGCCGCACACCCTGCTCGGCGAGGGCTTCGACCTCGCCGCGCGCGCCTTCGCCCACACCTTCGTGGTGGCGCTGTGCCTGCTGGCGGCCACCTTGATCCCGGCGTTCTTCCTGCCCCGCGCCAAACCGGCCGTGCCCGCCGCGGCCGACGTGCCCGCCGTCGTGCACTGACCCGAAAACCCGTGTGGCCCATCCGGAAACGCTTCCGGGTGGGCCACACGGCATTTCCGGGTCTCAGGGCAGCCGGGAGCCGGTGGTGGTGAGGTGCTCACCGTAGAAGGCGATCAATCCGGTGGCCGAGGCGATCGCGGCCAGCAGCCAGAACCGGATGATGACCGTCGTTTCCGGCCACCCGATCAGCTCGAAATGGTGATGGAACGGGGCCATCTTGAACAGCCGCGTGCGGGTGGTGCGGAACATGACGATCTGCAACAGCACCGACAGGATCTCGGCCACGAACAACGCGCCCACCGCCACCATCAGCAACTCGGTGCGGGTGGTGATCGACAGCCCCGCCAGCAGCCCGCCCAGCGCCAGCGACCCCGTGTCACCCATGAAGATCTTCGCCGGAGCCGCGTTCCACCACAGGAATCCGACACATGCCGCCGTCCCGGCCGCGCACACCAGCGCCAGATCCAGCGGATCGCGCACCGTGTAGCAGCCCGGCACCGCCTTGACCGCGCACGAATGGGTGTACTGCCAGAACGTGATCAGCACATACGACCCCAGCGCCAGACCCACCGAACCCGCCGCCAGCCCGTCCAGGCCGTCGGTGATGTTGACCGCGTTCGACCACGCCACCACCAACAAGATCGCCGCCAGCAGGAACCCGGTCAGCCCCAGCGAGACCGTGGAGATGTCGCGCACGATCGACACCTGACGGCTGCCCGGCGTCAGCCCCGACCCGCCCCGGAAATGCAGGGCCAGCACCCCGAAAAGCACAGCGGCACTGACCTGCCCGAGATACTTGCCCGACGCGGTCAGCCCCAGGCTGCGCTGCTGGGACAGCTTGATGAAATCGTCGAGGAAACCCACCGCGCCCAGCGCGGTCGCCAACCCCAGCACCAGCAGCCCCGACGCGGTCGTGCCGGTCCCCTCGTAGTACATCCCCACCAGATGTGCGGCCCCGTACCCGCACCACAGGGCGATCAGGATCGCCAGCCCGCCCATGGTCGGGGTGCCGTGCTTGGCCCGATGGCTCGCCGGGCCGTCCGCCCGGATCTGCTGTCCCAGCCGGTGGCGGGTGAACACTCGGATCAGCAACGGCGTCACCGTGATCGACACCGCCAGCGCCACCATCGCCGCCACCAGGATCTGCCGCATCCGCCCCCCTCGAGACCCGAATTCGGTCACATGCTAACCGGGACCCGAACGAAACGGGCATGCGTGATTGTTAGCGTGAAGTATGGACACAGCGGGCCGACGACGCGACCACCTGCGAGATTTCCTGCGCGACAGGCGCTCCCGCCTCACCCCCGATCAGGTCGGACTGCCCGCCGCGGGCCGCCGCCGCACCCCCGGCCTGCGCCGCGAGGAAGTCGCCGTCCTCGCCGGCGTCGGCGTCTCCTGGTACACCTGGCTCGAACAGGGCCGCGACATCACCGTCTCCACCGACGTCCTCGACGCCGTCGCCGCCGCCCTGCAGCTCACCGCCCCCGAACGCGCTCACCTCTACGTCCTGGCCGGCCTCAACCCGCCCTGCCCCGCCACCGACAGCGGCACCGGCATCAGCGTCGAGACCCGCAACCTGCTCGACGCCTGGAATCCCCGCCCGGCCGTTCTGCGCGACCGCTACTGGAATGTGCTGGCCTACAACGACACCGCCCGCGCCGTCTTCGGCTACGACGGCCCCGGCGGCAACTGCCTGGTCACCTACTTCACCAACCCGCGCTACCTGGCCATGCCACAGACCTGGTCCGAGGCCGCTCCCGCGGTCGTGGCCGCCTACCGTGCCGACTCCGCACTCTGCCCCGGCGACCCCGGCTTCGACTCCGTCATCACCGACCTCGCTGCCCGCAGCCCGGCATTCGCGCGCCTGTGGTCCCGCCACGATGTCGGCCCGGCCCAGCAGGCGGTCAACGCGCTGGCACATCCCGAGGCCGGTGCACTCCACTTCGACGCCACCACCCTCACCCTCGCCGGCCAATCCGACCGCCACCTGGTTCTCTACAACCCCCGCGCCGGCACCGACACCGCCGCCCGCCTCGACCAGCTCCACTGCCTGCGCCTGGCCCCACCTGCCTGAGCTCGCCGGCACCGAGTCGTGCTCGCGGGCCGCAACCCGGCAATGTTGACCCTGCTCACATTTCTGGTAATGTATGCAGCGCTAACTCGACTCTAGCGGCCATCGTAGAAGGCTTCAATGCACCAGGGACAAGGGGCAGGCGTTGAACAGGTACGCACTCAAAGACGGTGGGGCCAAACTGATGAACCTCGCCCACCGGGTCGTCCTCACCGTCAGCGGGAACAAACTGCTGGCCAACCCGTTCGGGATGCCGGTGGTCGAATTGCACACGGTCGGGCGGAAGTCGGGACTGCCGCGCTCGTGCTACCTGACCGCTCCGGTCCATGACGCCGACCGGGTCGTGCTGGTCGCCTCGAAGGGCGGCGACGACCGCAACCCCGACTGGTACCGCAACCTCCAGGCGCACCCCGATGCCGAACTGGTGATCTACGGCCGGCGGCGAAAAGTGCATGCACACACCGCAGATCACAGCGAGCGAGCCGAACTGTGGCCGCAGATCACCTCGGCATACAAGGGCTACGCGAACTACCAGGAGCGGACCACCCGCGAGATCCCGGTCGTCATCTGCGAGCTGAGGGACTGAGAACGGTCACCACCGGCGGCGCTGTCGCGGTGCCGGCGGGAGCCGTGCCCGGCAAGGTGGTGGTGGCACACCCACGATAACTGCGCACTGTTTACCCATCGCGCGGCCCGGCAGGCTGAAGCCATGACACACAACGGGTTCCGGTTCCAGGACAAGGTCGCGCTCATCACCGGCGGTAGCAGCGGGATGGGGCTGGCCGCCGCGCGGCGGCTCGTCGCGGAGGGGGCGTGGGTGGTCGTGACCGGGCGTGACAAGGACCGGCTGGACACCGCGGTGGCCGAGCTGGGGGAGCGGGCGCTCGGGGTGGCCGGGGACGCCACCGAGCCCGAGGATCTCGCGGCGCTGGTGCGGGTGGTGTCCGAGCGGTTCGGGCGGCTGGATGTGGCGTTCGTGAATGCGGGAATCGGTGCGTTCCAACCTGTTTCGGCGGTCACCGGCGACGAATTCGATCGGGTGGTGGGGATCAACTTCAAGGCCGCGTTCTTCACCGTGCAGCACATGCTGCCGCTGCTGGTCGACGGAGGTGCGATCGTCCTCAACGCCTCCTTCGCCCCGTATCGGGGCGCGCCCGGCGCCGCACTGTACTCGGCGACGAAGGCGGCGGTACAGAATCTGACGCGGACGCTGGCCGCGGAGTTGGCGCCCCGCGGGATCCGGGTGAACTCGGTCAGCCCCGGCTACATCGACACCCCCGCCTACCGCGCCGAGGCCTCCGCCGACGCGCAGGCCGCCGCAGGGGCGCGGGTGGCGCTCGGACGGGTCGGCGACAGCGACGAGGTGGCCGCCGCCGTCGCATTCCTGGCCTCCGCGGACGCCTCCTACATCACCGGTCAGGACCTGCTCGTCGACGGCGGCCTGACCACGGTGATCCCGTCGGCAATGGTGTGAATCAGGACGCGCGCAGATCGGCGGCGGGATCGGCGGTGATGCGGCCGGAATCGGTGTCGTAGTCGTACAACTCGGCGTAGCGGCCCCATCGGAAAGTCCTCGGTGGACCACAGATTCACCAGTTCGGTGCGCAGATTCTCCGCGGTCAGCACATCCAGCGCCGAGAACGGCTCGTCCATCAGCAGCAGATCCGGTTCCAGCACCAGCGCCCGCGCGAACCCGACCCGCTGCCGCATACCGCCCGACAGTTCCTTGGGATAGGCGGTCTCGAACCCGTCCAGCCCGATCCGGTCGATCGCGTCCAGCGCCCGCTGCCGCGGCTGCGCCGGAGCCACCCCACGCGCCGCCAGCCCCAGCTCCACATTGTCCTGCACCGTCAGCCACGGCATCAGCGCGAAGGACTGGAACACCAGCGCCGCACCCGGATTCGCGCCCCGCAACGGCTGCTCCCGGTACCGGACCTGCCCGCCGGTCGGGGCCAGCAGCCCCGCGATCAACCGCAGCAGCGTCGATTTCCCGGACCCCGACCGGCCCAGCGACGCGACGATCTCGCCCTCGCGCAGCTGCAGATTCACCTGATCGAGCACATTGAGCCGCTCCCCGGACGCCCCGGTGAAGGACATGTCGATATCGGTCAGATCCATCAGAACCTGGCCGGTGGCAACGGTATCGGTCATGACATCCTCCACGTCACAGGGAGTAGCGGCGCTGCGCCAGCGCGTACAGCCGCCGCCAGAACAGGCGATTGGTCCCGACGACGAACACGCTCATGGCCAGCACGCCGACCAGGATGCGCGGCCAGTCGCCGTCGCGGGTGGCGTCGGCGATGTAGGCGCCCAGACCCGTCGCGGTCAAGGTGGTGCCACCGAACTTCACGATCTCGGCGACGATCGCGGCATTCCACGCCCCGCCCGCCGCGGTGATCGCACCGGTCACGAAGCTGGGAAAGATCGCGGGCAGGATCAGCCGCCGCCACCACAACCGGCGCGGCAGCCGCAGATCGGCACCGACTGCAGAATGTCCAGCGCCGGCAGCAGCACCTTCTCCGCCCGCGGCAACCGCGCCGCCGCCGTCGCATAGACGAAGGTGAACAGGATCGAGGCGCCCAACGCCAGGAACATCCGCAGCAGCGACCGCGCCGCATAATAGGGCAGCTCGCCAGGATCGGTGGAAACCGTTGCCGGAGCGGTGCTTTCGTTGAACGGCACGCGCATGCCGGCCGACACCTGCACGATCAGCCAGATCAGGATCGCCGCCGCGGCGAACACCGCCGCATCCGCCCACCGCGACCGCGGCCGATCCAGCACCCCGCGCGACGGATACGACCGCAGCGCGGCGTTCACTCCTCGGCCTCCGCCCGGAGCGGCACCGTGCGCCACCCGACGCTGGTCACCGACGGCTCCAGGCTCAACCGGCTCACGGCGGCCTCCATCTGCCGGTCGTCGCGGCGGTCACCGGTCAACTCCGCCCGCACCTGCACCCGGCCCGGGGAGGTGTCGTGGCTCGAGATCGACACCAGCCGGAAATCGGTGCGCGTCAGCGACTGCACCAGCAGCGCCCGCACATGCGCCTCGTGCGCGTCGTCGGTGTCGGCGTGGAAGGCGTACAACGCCTCCTGGGCCTCGACTTCGTCGACACCGGGGCGATCCACCGTGCGCGCCACCGTGCGCAGCGCGGTATTGACCACCACCACCGCCACCGTGCCCGCCACCGCGGTCGAATACATGCCCGCACCCGCGAGCGCTCCCACCGCCGCCGCGCACCACAGCGTCGCGGCGGTGTTCAGGCCGCGGATATTGAACCCGTCGCGCAGGATCACACCCGCGCCCAGGAAGCCGATACCCGAAACGATCTGCGCCGCAACACGAGTCGGATCCGCCGAGGCGCCGTTGAAGCCGTGCGCGGACAGCAGCACGAACAGGGTCGCCCCGGCGGCGACCAGCGAATTCGTGCGCAGTCCGGCCATCCGGGCCCGGAACTGACGCTCGAACCCGATCACCGCGCCCAACCCGACACCCGTGCCGAGCCGCAGCAGCATTTCCCACATGGTCATCTCGATCTCCCAGCGGATGACGGCGCACTCCGGACTCGGACGCTACCGGGGTAGGGGTAGCGGCCGGGAGATTGCAGGAGTGACACCGAGTGAACGATTGGCTAACGGAACTCGATCCGGTCCATCGGGCACGACCACCACCTCCTCGACGCCACACGTACGCATGCCAGGGGGAGTGGGACCGGCGCGAAATCGCCGGTACGAGTACCACCCCTCGTAAGACCTTCAGCACTCCACGGCGTGAACCCGCCACGGGTGGCGGGAGCCGGTCGGGGTATCCCCTTAGCTCGGGGAAACCTGTCCTGATCCGGGGCGTCTCTCGACGTTCGGGATCGCCGGCCTGTATCCGTGAAGGAGCCTCAGCTAACGACGGCACCTTGCGACCAGAAGTAAACACCCGCCCGCCACGATCGGCAACCCGACGTGAGCGCCGTCGCATCCGCCCTCCCGCTAGCGTCGCGCCTCGACCGCGACCCGCGCCACCAGCCGCACCACACACAGCACCGCCACCACCGCCGCGAAGATCTGCACCGCAGCCAGCAAACCGGTCGCGCCCGCCAGCAGCCCGACACCGATGACCGGGCCGCCACTGCCGCAGTAGGCCATCACGAAATAGGTCGACAGCACATCGGCGTGCCGATCGGCCGGCGCGGCCGCATTGATCGCGGTCAATCCCGACAGGAACACCAGGCCGTGACCGGCCCCGGCCAGCACCGTCGCGAACAGCAGCAACGGCAGCGAGGAGACCGCTCCCGCGACCGCCAGCAGTGCCAGGCCCACCGCCAGCAGCGGGAATCCCGTGAAGTCCAGGGCCCGTTCGGGTCTGCCGTAACCCACCAGCTGCGCCACCGCCCACGCCGCGGGCAGCAGAATCCGGCGCCGCCCCAGCGCATCCGAGGCCGGACCGGCGATCAGCAGCGCGGGTATCAGCACCCCCATGTAGACCGCGAACA
>NZ_JBHZCS010000111.1:0-21453 GCF_042755705.1 Nocardia sp. NPDC059154 | reverse complement strand
GCACCCGGACCAGCACCTCACCGGGCCCCGGCGTCGGCTCGTCGACCTCGATCAGCCGCGTCGGCGTCTGCCGGTCGCCGGTGGTCACTACCGCTCTCATCGCACACCCGTCCTGTCTCGTGTCTTCACGCGATCCAGCAAAACGACTGCCGCGCAACGCTGTCCAGCAAGCGCAGGACGCCTTCCAGCGTTCCTCCAGCGGCGCCGGAGCGCGGCTGCATCAGCGGCGACAACACTGCGAACCATGATGGGTAGAACCGTGTGGCCGCTGGCCGCCCTGCTGACCGCTGCCGCGCTGGTCGCGGGCTGCTCCCCGGGTACGGATGGCGGGGGATCGGACGGGCCGCCGGTAGCCGGCGGCACGCTGCGTTTCGCGCTGCCCTCGGAGCCGAGTTGCCTGGACCCGGGGGTGAGTCCCGCCGACGCCACCGCCCTGATCGATCGCGGTGTGGTGGATTCCCTGGTGGCGCAGGGCAATGACAACACCTTCCACCCTTGGCTGGCGAAGAGCTGGACGATCAGCGATGACCTGACGCGGTACGTCTTCACCCTGCGCGACGATGTGGTGTTCCACGACGGCACCCGGCTCGATGCCGCCGCGGTCAAGGCGAACTTCGACCGGATCGTCGATCCGAACACCAAATCCCAATGGGCGGCAACGCTGCTGGGACCGTACAGCCGGTCGACCGTGATCGACGAGCACACCGTCGAGGTGGCGTTCACCGAGCCCTTCCAGCCGTTCCTCGCGGCGGCGAGCACCACCGCCCTGGGTATCCAGTCGCCGAAGAACTTCGCCGACAACGCCGGCAAGCTCTGCGATCACGTGATCGGGTCGGGTCCGTTCACCCTTGCCGGGCATACCGCGCAGCAGAGCGTCAGCCTCGCCAAGTTCGCCGGATACGGCTGGGCCCCTGAGACTTCGGCGCATGCCGGGCCCGCGCACCTCGATGGTGTCGAGTTCCGTTTCGTGCCGGAGAACTCGACCCGCATCGGGGCGTTGACCAGCGGCCAGATCGATGGACTGCTGTCGGTGCCCGCGCAGAACGTCAGCGACCTGAAGGCGGATCCTTCGCTCCGGTACACCCGCTACGACGCACAGGGCACCGGCTACGGCGTCTACATCAATACGCGGCGGGGTCCGTGGCAGGACCCACGCGTCCGCCGGGCGTTGCAGCGATCGACCGATGTCGACTCGATCCTGTCCTCGATCTATTTCGGCGTCTACAACCGGTCCTGGAGCATCCTGACCCCGGCCACCCAGTTCTACGATGCGGCACTGGAGAATTCGTGGAACTACAGCACCGACGAGGCCAACCGGCTGCTCGACGAGGCCGGGTGGAACCAGCGCGACGCAGCGGGCTACCGGGTCAAGGATGGCGTCCGGCTCCGCGCGACCTGGACGACCACCAAGGCACAGGACGAATCCAACTATCGGGGCCTGGTCGGGCTGGCCATCGTCGCCTCGGCCGAGAAGGTCGGCATCGAGATCGTCCGCACCAATGTCCAGACCGGTGAGCTCTTCCAGCTCGTCGCGCGCGGCGACTACGACCTGTTCGACACCAGCTGGTCATCCAACTCGCCGGACATCATGCGCAGCTTCCTGCTCTCCACCGCCAAACCGATGGCGGGACAGAATATTTCGTGGGTGAACGACCCGCAGGTCGACGCGTGGGTCGGCAATGCCGCGCGCACGCTCGACGCGGGCGCGCAGCGCGCGGACTATGCCGCCGCCCAGCACTGGGCCATCGATCAGGCGGTGCTCGTTCCGATCTTCGTGCCCGCCAGCCAGGTCGCGACCCGAAGCCGGGTGCATGGCATCGCCCCCGCCCCAGCGTCGTACCCGGTCTTCTACGATGCGTGGCTGAGCTGATGGCCGCGCTGGTGACCGTCGCCGGTGCGATCCTGCGCCGGGTACTCGGAATCGCCGGAATCCTGACGGGGGTCGCGACCGTGACGTTCCTGGCCATGGCGCTCGTGCCCGGCGATCCGGCCTACGCCATGCTCGGCAACGCGCCCGCGACCCCGGCGACCCTGGCCGCCATCCGTGCGCAGATGGGCCTGGACGAGCCACTGCCGCAGCGGTTTCTGCACTATCTGGGCCGCCTGGCCCGCGGCGATTTCGGCGAATCCTTCCAACGACAGCAGCCGGTACTGCATGTGATCGGCGAACAGCTCACTCCGACACTGCAACTCGCCGCAGCGGCCATCACCCTCGGCGTCACGGGTGCATTGGTCACGGTGGTCGCGACCTCGGGGACACGCCGTGTGCCGCGGGTGCTCGCGCACGCGCTGGAGCTGATCGCGGTCTCCACGCCGACCTTCTGGACCGGCACCCTGCTGCTGGCGGGCCTCTCGTTCCGCCTGCATCTGTTCCCCTCGACCGGGTCCGGTCCGGCGGCCCTGGTCCTGCCCGCGACCACCCTGGCCGTGCCCATCGGCGCGCTGCTCGCCCAGGTGATGCGGGACGGAGTGGACGCGGTCATGTTGTCCCCGTTCGTGCTCAGCGCCCGCGCCCGGGGGTTGGGTGAGCTGGACATCCGAATCCATCACGCGCTGCGGCACACGCTGCTGTCCGCCGTCACGGTCAGCGGTTGGCTGGTCGGCGGTCTGCTCAGCGGCGCGGTGCTGGTCGAGACGGTGTTCGCGCGCCCGGGTCTGGGGCGAGTCCTGTTGTCGGCGGTCACCACTCACGATTTTCCGGTGGTCATCGCACTGGTCATGTTCGGCTCGCTACTGTTCATCGCCGTCAATTCCGTGGTGGACCTGGCCTACCGGGTCATCGATCCGCGCTCGGCGACGCCCTCGGGGGTGGCCCGGTGACCGCGACGCCGAACGTCCGGCTGCTCCTGCCCGGCCTCATCGCCGTCGTGCTGGTGGCCTGTGTCCTCGTGCCCGGCCGGATCGCGGCGCGATCGCCCATCGAGGTCGATCTCGGTCAGGCGCTGGCGACGCCCGGCTGCCACCACTTCCTCGGCACCTATCAGCTCGGACGAGACATATTCGCGCGCATTGTCTTCGGCGCCCGCTATTCGATCCTGGTCGGTCTCACCGCGACCCTGCTGGCCGTGCTCGGCGGCACGCTGATCGGGCTGTGCGCCGCGCTCGGCGGCCGGCTCATCGACACCGTCGTCGCGCGGGTGCTGGACATCGTGCTGGCGTTTCCGGGCGTCCTGCTGACGCTGTTGGTGATCGCGATGCTCGGGCAGGGGGCGGGCAGCCTGATCGCGGCGATCGCCATCGCCGAATCCGCCTCGTACGCCAGGCTGGTCAGGTCGCAGGCCCTGGTGGTGCGGAACGCCGACTACGTGCGGGCGTCGATCGCGCTGGGCCGCTCGCCCGGATATCGGATCGCCCGCCACATTGTCCCGAACTCGCTGCGCCCGACCGTCGTGCTGGCGACCCTCGGCGTAGGTAGCTCGATCATGATCGGTTCGGCCCTGAGTTTCCTGGGGCTCGGCCCGAGAGAGCCCACCCCCGAATGGGGTTCGATGCTCGCGGCGGGCCGTGAACTGCTGTCCAAGTCGTGGTGGGTGGCCGTTCCGCCCGGAGCCGCCATCACCCTCACCGTCGTCACCGTCACCGTGCTCGGCCGGGCACTGCAACAACGTTGGGAGGGCGGCCTTGCCCGTTCTGCACGTCGATGATCTGCACGTCTCCTTCGGCCGGGGCGGTGACCGGGTAGCGGCGGTGCGTGGCATCGGTTTCGAGCTCGCGGACGGTGAATGCCTGGCGATCGTGGGGGAATCCGGGTCCGGAAAGAGCGTTACCGCCCGCGCGCTGCTGGGCCTGACCGGACCGGGCTCGACGGTCGCCGCCCGGTCCCTGCGCCTGGGCGACATTGATCTGGATCGATTGTCCGCGCGGGAGTGGCGTTCCGTGCGCGGCGCGGAGATCGCGCTGATCCTGCAGGACGCGCTGATCTCGCTGGATCCGTTGCGGCCGGTCGTGGCCGAGGTGGGCGACACGCTACGCGCGCACCGGCTCGCGCGCTCCGCGGCCGACCGCGCCCGCCGGGTCGACGAGTTGCTGCGATCGGTCGGCATCGACGATCCCGAACTGCGCAGAACCATGCGCCCACACCAGCTTTCGGGCGGGCAGCGGCAGCGGGTATTGATCGCGTCCGCCCTCGCGGGCCGACCGAAGGTGATCATTGCCGACGAGCCGACGACGGCCCTCGACGCCACCGTACAGGCCCGGATCCTGAAACTGCTGGCCGCCCTGCGCGATGACGGCACCGCCCTGCTGCTGGTCAGTCACGACCTGTCGGTGGTCGCCGGAATAGCCGACCGGGTCGCGGTCATGCACGAGGGCCGTATTGTCGAACAGGGCCCGGCCGCACGGGTTCTCGGCGCACCCGAGCACCCCTACACCCGCCGGCTGCTGGCGGCGGTCCCGACTCCCGACAAACGGGGAAGGCGGCTGTCCGGGGATGGCCGGACTGTCGCGCGATCGGAACCGGCGGTCCTCGCCGACGCCGAATCCGCGTCGCCCGCCCTGTCCGTGACCGGGTTGTGCAAGTCGTTCCGCGTGGCCCGCGGCCGGTCGGTGGCGGCGGTCACCGAGGTCGGCTTCGAGCTGCCGGTCGGCACCACGCTGGGCCTGGTCGGCGAATCCGGCTCCGGCAAGAGCACCACCGCCGCACTGGTTCTCGGCCTGCTGCGACCGGACGCCGGCACCGTCACCCTCGGCGGCCAACCCTGGAGCGCCCTGCCCGAGCGGGCCCGCCGGGCCCGGCGTCCGCAGGTCGGCGTCGTCTGGCAGGACCCGGCGAGTTCGTTCGACCCCCGCTGGGACGTCACCCGGATCATCGGTGAGGCCCTGCCCGCGCGCGGGCGCAGCGCCGCCGATCGGCGCAAGCGAATCCTGAGCCTGCTCGATTCCGTCGGTCTGCCAAAAACTTTCGAACGGCGGCGGCCCGGCGAGATGTCCGGCGGGCAGCGCCAGCGGGTGGCCATCGCCCGCGCCCTGGCCTCCGATCCCGCCGTCCTGATCTGTGACGAGCCGGTCTCCGCCCTGGACGTCACCATTCAGGCGCAGATCCTGGATCTGCTCGCGGATCTGAAAGCCCGACGGGGACTGTCGATGCTGTTCGTTTCGCACGATCTCGCGGTCGTGCAGCACCTCAGCGACTCCGTGGCGGTGATGTCCGCGGGCCGGATCGTGGAGCAGGGGAGTGTCGACCAGGTCTTCGACACTCCGCAGCACGACGTCACCCGGGCCCTGCTCGCCGCGGTCCGGCTTCAGCCGCAGAGCGAATCCACCTGCGGTCGCAGTCGGCCCGCGATGAGCTCGGCCGAATAGCGCGAGGCGGCAACAATTTTCGGTGGCGGAGCCAACTCTGGAGCGCTGCGCAGCACCTTGTGGTGCAGTTGCTGCAGCGCCGGGGTGGGCTCCAAGCCCAGCTCCTCGGCCAGCCGGTGCCGCAACCGCTCGTACACCTGCAGCGCGTGCGCCTGCCGGCCGGAGCGGTAGAGCGCGATGATCAGATGCGCGTGCAGGCTCTCCAGCAGCGGCGAGCGCTGCACCATGCCGCTGAGTTCACCGATCAGTTCGCGATGACGGCCCAGCCGCAGATCCACCTCGATGCGATGTTCCAGGATCGACAGCCGCACCTCGTTCAGGCTGGTGGCCCACATGGTCAGCACCGGACCGGGTTTGATGTCGGTGAAGACCGGGCCGCGCCACACGGCCAGGGCCGCGCGCAGCGCGCTGTCGGCGCTGTCGTCGTCCTCGGCCGCCAGTGCCAGCCGGGCCAGCCGGACCTTGTCCTCGAAGACGTCGACATCGAATTCCCCGGGGCCTACATGCAGGAGGTAGCCGCGTTCGCGGGTCTCCAGCCGGGACTCGCCCCGATCCAGGTTCGAGCTGTGCTCGCCGAGGCATTTGCGCAACTGCATGACATAGGTCTGGAGGGTGGAGGCCGCCGAGGACGGCGGCGCGGACTCCCACAGTTCCTCGATGCAGTAGTCGGCCGAGATCACCCGGTTCGCGTTCATCAACAGCAGGGCGAGCAGTTGGCGCTGCTTCGGTGCGCTCGGGACTGCGCCGACACCGTCGATGCAGCACTGCAGTGATCCCAATACCCCGAATTTGATCATGTGTAGCTCCCGAGCTGTATGAAGATTTCAGCGCGCCGGAAATCCGGTCACGCTGGTCGTTCGATCGCGTAGGCGCGCAGAATCAGTCGTGCGGCGCGCGCCGAGATCTCTGCGGCCCGGTCCGGCGTGAGCGCGATGGTGCCGAAGGCCGAGGCCTGCTGGCCGTCGTGGGACAGCTGCGCGAAGAACTGGCCCGCCACCTCCGCCGGTTCGGTCGTCTCCAGAATGCCCGCCGCGGCGAGCACTTCGAAGCGATGGGCGAGCCATCCGGCGATCCGCGGCCCCTGCGCCACGGATTGATCCGCACAGACCTGATGCAGGTCCGGGTGCCGCGCCACCTCACCGACGATCAGCCGCCGTACCGCGGACACCCGCTCGGACAGGGTCACCGCGAGGAACAAACGCCCCACCGTGACCAGATCCTCGAAGACGGTGTCCGGATTCCGCAGCAGGCGCGGATCGAGTTCGTCGGCCGTATCGGCCGCCGCCCGCACCCCGGCGAGTACCACCCGGAACAGGGTCCGTTTGTCGCCGAAGTAGTTGTAGATCGTCTGCTTGGACACGCCGGCCTGCTCGGCAATGGCCTCGACACTGGTTCGCTCGTAACCGAATTCGAGGAACGAATCCGTGGCGGCATCCACGATCACCGACCGCTTGTTCGTCGCGCGTGATTCCAGCGCGACTGCGGCCCGGGACGAAGCTGACACCATGGGCACACTCCTTCATTCGAAATGCGATCCGATTCCACAGGCTAGCCAGCGTCCGCCGGGTGCGGAATCGTCCCGCTCGCCGTGATCGGAAGGCTTCGTCAGTATTTCATAATCTGTTACGGCACAGTCGAATTGGTGACATGGTCGGCAATCGTCGGGTGGGCGTGCCGAGGTCAGGCGGAGGCCGGGATCGAATGCCCCAGGAAGGCCGCCATATCCGCCAGGACCGGTCCCGAGCGGATCGGCGCGGCGGTGTCCGCGATCTCGGCGTACGCACAATGGAGATTAGCCACCAAACGCTCCGGTTCATTCCACGACGACCACGAATGGTCGCCCAGTCGCGCTGGATCGACCTGGCGGGCCGCCTCGAGTGGCGTCGCGCCGGACGGCATCGCGTCCCGGGCCACCGCGAGCAGCCAGTCGAGATAGTCACGGGTATCGGTGAGGACGTGACGGTCGGCGACCTCGCCGTGGCCGCCGATGATGGTCTCGGGCGCCAGGTCCCGTAGCCGATCGATCCAGTCGAGCATGCCGTGCACCGAACCCGACAGCAGGAACGGTGTCGTGCCGGGCATGACGAGATCACCCGCGATGAGGACCCGCGCGTGCGGCACCCACACCGCCAGATCGGCGTCGGTGTGTCCGATACCCCCGGTGAGCAGGTGGATCTCGCGCTCACCGGCGTGCAGGACGGCCCGATCACCCACGCCGACACCGGGCAGCACCAAAGGCAGGTCCCCCCAATCGATCTCGGGCCACAGGGCCCGCACCGCCCAGCCGTTGCGAGCCATCGCCGGCCGGCACCGTCGATGCGCGACGACCGGAGCCGGGGCGAACAACGCGTTCCCCGCCGTGTGGTCCCCGTGCCAGTGGGTGTTGATCACCATCGCCGGTGAGCCCACGCCCATCCGCGTCAGCGCGGAACGCAAACCGCGGGCCCGGCTTTCGGTGCCCAACGTGTCCACCAGAACGGATTCGCCGTCAGCGCGGACGAGCGCGGCATTGCTCACGCACCAGCCGCTGGGGCGCTCGATATAGGCGAAGACATCGTCGGCGACCTCGTCGAGTGCACTCACCCCGACTGACCGGCCGATCGAATGATCCGGCACAGCTGCGGATCTCCGGCCGCCACCTCGCCGACCCGGGTGCGGGTGCGGAATTCCGGATTCGAGGTCGCGCGCAGGAATGCCTCGCGGCCGGACCAGCGAGCGATATTGATATAGACGTCCGGATCGCTCTCGGATTTGAGCAATTCGTAATGCCGGAAGCCGGGTTGCCGCGAGAAATATTCCGCGACATCGGCATAGATCGATTCGAATCGCTCCGCCGGACCCGCCAGGCGCAGGACGTTCACGAAGACGTACTCGGACTGCTGCCCGGCCGCTACCGGGTCGGTCGTTGGATCGGACACCGATCGTCCTCACTTCTCATCGATCGAACACGTGTCTCCAGCATGTGCGCGGGATCTGCAGCGCCACTGGAGTCCCGCTGGAGTCTCGCTGGAGCCGGATTGACGGTGGACTCATGAGTCCAGATATTGGACCCATGAGTCCATCGGACTCGAATCACCTTTGTGTCCAAGGGAATTGGAGCCAATCCATGTCCACACCGTCTCCGTCGCTCGACACCACACGGTCCCGGATTTCCCGTCCGCCGGATTGGGCGGTGCTGAGCCTGCTCTGCCTGGGGCAGCTGATCGTCGTCCTCGACCTTTCGATCGTCAATGTCGCGCTGCCCGCCATCCAGGGTTCGCTCGACTTCTCCGACGCCGGACTGCAATGGGTGGTCAACGGCTACGCCATCACCTTCGCCGGCTTCCTGTTGCTCGGCGGCCGGGTCGCCGACCTGATCGGCCGCCGGCGGGTGTTCCTCATCGGCCTCACCATCTTCACCCTCGCCAGCCTGGCCGGTGGTCTGGCCAGGTCGTCGGAATGGCTGGTGATCGCCCGCGTCATCCAGGGTTTCGGCGGCGCGCTGCTCTCGCCCGCAACCCTGGCGATCCTGTCGACCACCTTCACCGAGGGCAAGGCGCGGGCCCGTGCCACCGCGGCCTGGGGTGCGATCTCGGGGGCCGGGGCCGCACTGGGGTCGGTGCTCGGCGGCGTGCTGACCGATATCGCCAGCTGGCAGTGGATCTTCTACGTCAATATCCCGCTCGGTGCGCTGGCCCTGGCACTGACCTATCCATTGCTCGGTGAGAGCCGGGGCGCGGCGGGGAAGCGGCTCGACGGGGTCGGTGCCGTGCTCGTCACCACGGCGCTGGTGGCGCTGGTGTTCGGTGCGGTGGACTCCCAGAACCATGGCTGGTCCGCACCCTCGACCTGGGGGCCGATCGCCGGCGCGGCCGTGCTGCTGGTCTGGTTCACCCTGCACGAGGCGAAGGTCGCGGCCGCGCCGCTGATTCCGTTGTACGTCTTGAAGATCCGTTCGGTCGCCTTCGCCAATATCGTCATGTTCTGGATCGGCGCGGCGGTGATCGCGCACTTCTACTTCCTGTCGCTGTACATGCAGAACATCCTGGGCTACAACGCCTTCCGCACCGGCATCGCGTTCCTGCCCGGCGCGGTGGCGATGACCATCGGCGCGTACTCGGGTCCGCCGCTGGTCAAGCGATTCGGGGGCGTCCGCCCGCTGCTGACCGGCGCGCCCGCGTTGAGCGCGCTCGGCTTGATCTGGCTCGCGTTCGTCCCGGATCACGGCTCCTTCGCACTGCATGTGCTGATCCCCCAGGTCCTGATCACCCTCGGTGCGGGCTTGGTGATGGTGCCGCTGGTCATTGCAGCCACCGGCGGCGTGGCGCCCGCCGAGGCCGGCGTGGCCTCCGGAATCATCAACACCACCAGGCAATTCGGTGGAGCCATCGGACTGGCGGTGCTGGCCACCATCGCTGCCTCCCGGACCGGTTCCGGCAGTGGCGGCCACCCGCTGTCGCACGCTGAGCTGCTGTCCGGCTATCACGCCGCGTTCGGTGTCGGCGCGGTCTTCGCAGTGGTGGCGCTGGTGTTCACCTTCGGGCTGCGGACCGCCGCGCCGCCCGCACCGGCGGCGGCGACCCCGGCGGAGCCGGAGATCGACGCACCTGAGTCCGATGCCGCTCTGGAGACCACCGAAAGCAGTCCCGCCCGCCCATGACCGGTGCCGGGCGAGGGTCCTCACGAATCGCCGAGGAACCTCGCCCGGTGGTCGCGCACGAACTTCTCATAGCTGATCGGCGGTGTCCCGGTGAGTATTTCGACGTCATCGAAGATCCGGCCCCGGACCGGGCCCGCGGCGGCACGGGCGGCGGTGACCGCGTCCGCGACCGCCGTGGGCACCCGGCGGGCCAGCCACTCCCGCTCCTGGTCGATCGAGATCTCCCGCACGGCGATCGGCCGGCCGAGCACCTCGGCGAGGACGGCCACCTGCGCACGCGGGCTCACCGCCTGCGGGCCGCTGAGCCGCAGCACCGGTGCGCCGGCGGGGTCGGTCTCCGCAGACAGCGCCCGGGCTGCCACCCGCCCGATATCGCGGGGATCGAGGTGGGCCGCGGGCAGATCGGGCAGCGCCACCTCGACCACGCCGGTGCCGAGAATCGAAGGGATCCACGCGAATGTATTGGAATAGAACCCGTTCGGCCGCAACACGATCGACGGAATACCGGACTCGACGGCCACTCGCTCGCCCGCGGCATGCCAGCCGCCGAGCACGCCGTCCGGATTCTCGTCCACTGCCAGCGACGAGACCGTGACCACCCGCCGCACGCGCGCCGCCGCGGCGGCCGCGACCACGGTGGCGTCCTGCCTCGCCTTCAGATGGCCGGAGGTCGCGATGAAGATCGAATCCACGCCCTCCAGTAGCGGATCCAGTGTGCGGGGAACATCGAGGTCCCCGGCCACGAATTCCACGCCCGCCACCGGGTCGGTCCGGCCGGGATCCCTGGTCAGGGCGCGAACCTTCGCGCCCCGCCGCGACAATTCCCGCACCGTCGCGGTGCCGACGATACCGGTGGCTCCGACCACGAGAATCATTCGAATCATCTCCCTTGCAACGCGATTCACTGCGACGGCGGGAGCGTATCCGGCAATTCGGGCGCACCGTCGAATGCCGGATCCACGCTCCAGAGATCCTCCAGGAGCCGTGCAGTAGCGCTTTCTACGGTCGATTCCGACGCCAAACCTCAGGAGAACTCGATGAGTCACGTCTCCACACCGCTGATCCCCGCTCCCGGTGCGACCCTCGACAACACCGATTCCGGTGGATCGCCCGCACACATTCTCGGCCTGGTCTCCGGGGCCCGCCGCGCCCAGGTGGTGCTGGCCGCGGTGGAGCTGGACCTGTTCACCGCATTGGCCGAAAAAGAGCTTCCGGCAGCCGAGATCACCGCGATCACCGGAATTCGACCCGAGTGGTCGCGCGATTTCCTCGATGCCGTCGCCACCACCGGACTGCTCATCACCGATCATGGTCGTTACGCGAACAGTCCCGATGCGCACCGTTATCTGGTACGTGGCCGACCCCACTATCTCGGCGGATTCCTGCGTTTCCTCGACAAGACCCTGCATCCGGCCTGGACCGGGCTCGCCGCCAGCCTGAAATCCGGGAAGCCGGCCAATTCCGATGCGGCGGACGGTGATCCATACGGCACGCTGTTCACCGACGCCGACGATCGTCGCGCCTTCTTCGAGGCGATGGATGTGCTCAACGCCCCCATCGGCGCGGCGCTGTCCCGGCTGGACTGGTCGCAGCGCACCACCTTCGCCGATATCGGCGGCGCGCGCGGAAATATCGCCGCGGAACTGGTGCGAGCCCACCCACACCTCACGGCACAGGTCTTCGACCTGCCCGAGGTCGAACCCGAATTCGACGCCCACATCACCGAACTGGGGCTGACCGACCGGATCGCGTTCCGGCCCGGCGACTTCTTCACCGATCCGCTGCCCGGTGCCGATGTGCTCATTTTCGGGCACGTCCTGCACAACTGGCCCGTCCATCGGCGGCAGCAGCTCATCGCCGCCGCCTACGCGGCGCTGCCGGAGGGCGGCACCATCGCCATCTACGACCCGGTGCTCGATCCGGTCGGCCCCACCCCACCGGCCTTGCTCGCCAGCCTGAACATGCTGGTGTGGTCCTCCGGCGGCAGCGAGTACACCGTCGCGGAGGCCGAAACCTGGCTGCGTGCGGCGGGATTCGTCGATATCGCCGCGGCCCCGCTCGGTCCGACATCCACGCTCATCACCGGCGAAAGGCCACATCATGGCGGTGCCACTGCAGCGATCGCCGAATAGCACCCGGGATCTGGTGCTGGGCTGGCTGTCCCGCACCTCGACCGGGTACCGCATCGATCCCGACAGCGTCGATATCTCGCTGCCGCGCAACGGTTTCTCGGCGGAGACCATTCAGGTGACCGCGCGCGATGTCGCGGGCGGCACCCACCGTTCGATCATCCGGGTCGGCGCCACCGGAGAGAGGATCTATCCCACCGAATCGATTGTGGCGCAGGCCGATGCGCTGCGGGCGGTCCGCCGCCACAGCGATGTGCCCGTGCCCGAGGTGCTGGCCGTCGAACCCGATGCCACCGTGCTGGGCGCGCCGTTCTTCCTGATGGAGTTCGTCGACGGCCGGGTCCCGCCGGACTTTCCGTCCTACCACCGGTCGGGATGGGTCGCCGACCTGGTGCCCAGCGAACGCACGGCGGTCTGGTGGGCGGCCCTGACCGCGCTCGAACGACTGCATTCGATCACGGCGGACACCGCCGATCTGCCCGATCTGGGTCCTGCGGGTCCCGCTGCGCAGGTGCGGTATTGGAGCGATGCGCTGGACTTCTATCGCTGCGCGGACGATCCGGTCATCCGGCGGGCCGAGCGGTGGCTGGCGGGCAATATTCCGGTCCACCGGTCGCCGTACGTGCTGCTGTGGGGTGACGCCAGGCTCGGCAACATCATCTACCGCGATACCGAGGTCGCCGCCCTCGTCGACTGGGAGATGACCGGATACGGCGAACCCGAGAGCGATCTCGCCTGGTTCCTGTACCTGGACCGGCACCTGAGCCGGGGGATCGGCGCACAGCGACTGTACGGGCTGCCCGACCGGGACCGAACCGTCGAGGCGTACGCCGCGCTGTCCGGCCGGACCCTGCGGAATCTCACCTTCTACGAGGTGCTGGCCGGATTCAAATTCGCGCTCATCACCGCGGCGGTGACGCGCCGCGCGGAGCGCACCGGACTGCCCTCGGATACGCCATTTCCCTTGCACCGCAATGCGGTAGCCCTGCTCGACGAAACCCTGGAGGCGCTATGACCATCAGATTGTCCATCCTCGACCAGGCTCCGGTCCCCGAGGGCACGCCCCAGTCGCAGGCCCTGGCCAATTCTCTCGACCTCGCCCGCCACGCCGAACGCTTCGGCTACACCCGCTACTGGGTCGCCGAACACCATGCCATGTACTCGCACGCCATCTCGGCGCCCGAGATCCTGGTGACCGCGATCGCCTCGGCGACCTCGACGCTTCGGGTCGGATCGGGCGGGGTGCTGCTCACGCACTACAGCCCGTTCAAGGTGGCCGAGACGTTCCGGACGCTGACGGCCCTGCATCCGGGCCGCATCGACCTCGGCATCGGACGGTCCACAGGCGCCGACGAGGTCGAAACCCTCGCGCTGCGACCGGTGCCCGAGGCCGGACGCGGACCGTCGATCGACTCGAAGGTCGAACAGCTGCGCGCGTATCTGGCCGGCTCCCCGGCCGTCGACGGGGCGCGCCGCGCCCCGCTCGCGGTCCCGCTCGACGCGCCCGCACCGGATATCTGGCTGCTGGGCAGCAGCCCCGGAAGCGCCGTATCGGCGGGCCGGGCCGACATCGACTACGCGTTCGCGCATTTCATCAATCCGGGGGCGACCCGGGAGTCCATCGAGGCGTACCACCGGCTCGCGCCCGGGCGGTCGCCGATCGTCGCGATCACGGCGGTGGTCGCTGATACCGAGGCCGAGGCCGCACGACTGTACTCGGCCAAACGTGCGGTGCGTAATCGGTTGTTCCGCAACGATGTCCGGCCGATTCCGGAGCCGGATACCGCATTGGCGGAGCTGGCCCGCTACGGCGACATCCTCGAAAACGAGAACTTCGAATGGCCCCGGTACTTCTGGGGCACGCCCGACCGGGTCGGTGACCGAATCCGTTCGCTCGCCTCGAGTCTCGACGTCGAGGAGATCATCGTCGTCACCACGGTGCACGACCATCAGGCGCGGGTGCGCAGTTATGAACTCCTGGCCGCCGAGTTCGCGCTGCCGGCCGCCACCTCTTCACTCCAGGACGTGACGCGATGAAGTTCGGCATCAATCTCTTTCCCACCGTCGGCCCGCACGACCAGGCGCCGGTCGACTACTACGATCACGCGCTGTCGATCGCGGTCTATGCCGAAGAGCTCGGCTACCACCACGTCAAGACCGTCGAGCACTACTTCTTCGAATACGGCGGCTACAGCCCGGATCCCACCACCTTCCTGACCGCCGTCGCCGCCCGGACGGAGCGGATCCGGCTGATCACCGGCGCTGTGGTGCCCGCGTTCGATCATCCGATCAAACTCGCAGCGCGGCTGGCGGTGCTGGACAACATCAGCCACGGGCGGCTCGATGTCGGTGTCGCACGTGGATTCCTGCCGGACGAGTTCGCGGCTTTCCAACTGTCCCTGGATGATTCGCGGCCACGGTTCGACGCCACCGTGGCGGCGATCGTCGAGCTGTGGACGGGATCCGATGTGACCATCGACAACGGCTTCCACTCGTTCGGGCCGGTGACGCTGCAGCCGCATCCGTTTCAGAGTCCGCACCCGCGCATCCTGGTGGCCACGGCGATCACCCCGGAGTCCGCCGAGCGGGCCGGTGCAGCCGGGTACGGGCTGCTGCTGGCGCCGTCGATCAATCCGCGGGAGAAGGTGCAGGACATCATCGCCAGGTATCGGGTGGCCCGGGAAGCCGCCGGATTCGACCCCGCCACAGCCGAAGTGCATCTGAGCTACAGCTCGTTTCTCGCCGACGACGCGGACGAGGCGCGCAGCCTCGGCGAGCAGTTCGCGAACACCAACCACCGTGCGCTGGCCCGGGCCGTCTCCGGCTGGTCGACCGCCCGCAGCACCCAGTACGAGGGGTACGAGAAGATCGTCGGCCGGGTCGCGGGCGGGACCTTCGCCGCCCAGCTCGCCGCCGACAAGACCATAGTCGGTACGCCGGCCCAGGTCGTCGATCAGATCGCTCGTATCAGAGAGGCGTTCGGCGACGTGACGATCAGCCTGCAGACGCCGCCCAGCACCGCGCCCGAGGCCGTCGTGCGGCGCTCGGTGCAACTCTTCGCCGAGGACGTGCTGCCGCACTTCTCGACGCCCGTCGCACTCGACGGCACAGCTCCCGGCGTCGCGGCGGCGGCTGTCGCGCCGGGCCGATAGAAAACACCCGCATCAGAAGGAGTTTCGAGCATGGCGCTCTTCGCCGTCTTCACCAAGCAGCACCCCATCGGCATCAGCGCCGACGAATTCCGGCACCGGCTGCCGGAGGGATTCGCACACCACGTCGATCTCGTGAAGCGTGGCATCATCAAGCACAGCTGGATCATTGCCGGACAATCCGGCGGGCTGAATGTCTACGAGGTGGCCAGCCACGAGGAACTCACCGACGCGCTGTACGGCAACCCGCTGTCCTCGCACCTGGAATTCGAGGTCTTCCCGCTGTCGGACCCGGGTGGGTTCGATGTCGACGAATTCGCCACGCGGGACTAGGTGACAGGCGAAAGCGGGGTGGTCACCGATCGGTGACCACCCCGCTTTTGCGCATGCGGCTATCGGCCGCGGGCCAGGAACGTCTCGACGACGGAGCTGAACTCGGGCGCGTTGTCGACCCACGGATAGTGGCCCGCTCCCGCGATCGACACATGCGTCGCGACCGGAAACAGCGCGGCGGCGGCGTTTCCGGCCTCCACACCGGTCAGCGCGTCCGCGGCGCCCGTCACGACCAGGACGGGTGCGGTGACCTGCCCGAACGTCGGCAGGAAGCGTTCGGGCTCGGTGCGATCGCCATTGCCGTGGAAGTGCTTCCACGCCTCGAGCGAGAACTGTTCGCGCTGTGTCGCGGCATGCGCGCGCTGCCGCTCACCCCACCCGCCGTACGCGGCCGGGACATAGCGGTCCAGTAGGTCGAGCACAGCCTCGGGCGAGTCCTGCGGCCCGGCCGCTGCCAATTCCCCGGCAGCGGTACGCACCTCGTCGAACCACGGCTCGTCCGCGCGGGCATTCAGCAGGCTCGCGATATCGCCACCCCCGCCGAAGAAGTCCGGTCCCGGCACGACCAGCACCAAGCGGGACACCCGATCCGGATGATGCCCGGCGTACACGGCCGCGACCACCGCCCCCGACGAGTGGCCGAGCACATCGATCGTCTCCACCCCGAGATGGGATCGCAGCGCGTCCACGTCCCGGGCGAGCGACGGATAGGCATACTTGGCCGGATTGTCCGGGGCTGCAGTGGATCCCGTACCCCGTGCGTCGTACCGAATCAGGGTCCGGCTCGCGGCGAGGCCCCCGAGGTCCTCGAGATACCGCGAATCCCGCGGTCCGCCCGGCACCACGACCAACGGTGGCCCCGATCCGATCGCCTCGAACGCCAGCTCGGCCCCATCGAACGACACTGCGGTGCCATGAGTCGAAGTAGTCATAGCCCGAACCTACGAACCCCGGGTCCACTCTCCCTACGCCCTCGCTACAGCCCCGCTGGAAGCCTTGCGGCAACTGCGTCAGGCGACGACGGAACGTTGTGGGACGCCGACGTATTGGCTCAGGGGGCGGATCAGGGCGTTGGAGGCGCTCTGTTCGATGATGTGGGCGGTCCAGCCGGTGATGCGGCTCATGACGAAGATCGGGGTGAAGGACTCGATGTCGAAGCCGAGCAGGTAGTAGGCGGGGCCGGTGGGGAAGTCGAGGTTCGGCTTGATGCCGGTGGCCTCGTTCATCGTGCGTTCGAGGATCTCGTACATCCGCACCCAGGTGCCGCCGTCGGTGGCGGCGGCGATGTCGAGGAAAGCCTTTCTCATGGTGGGCACCCGGGAGTCGCCGTTCTTGTAGACCCGGTGGCCGAAGCCCATGACCTTTTCCTTCTTGGACAGCTTGTTGCGCATCCACTCCTCGGCCAGCGCCGGATCGCCGATCTCGAGCATGTCGTGCATGACCGCCTCGTTCGCCCCGCCGTGCAGCGGACCTTTGAGTGCGCCGATGGCGGCGGTGACGGCGCTGTAGATATCCGAGAGTGTCGAGGTGACCACGCGGGCGGCGAAGGTGGAGGCGTTGAAGCTGTGCTCCGCGTACAGGATCAGCGAGACTTCGAACGCCTTCACCAGTTCAGGTGCCGGGATCTTGCCGAAGCACATGTTCAGGAAGTTCTCGGCGAAGCCCAGATGTGAGTGCGGCGCAATGGGATCCAGGCCGTGGCGGCGGCGGTGATCGGCGGCCACGATGGTCGGCAGCACCGCCATCATGCGAAGTGCCTTGGCGCGGTTGGCTTTCGTCGAGTTGTCGTCCTCAGCGGGATCTTCGGCGCCGAGATAGCTGATGGCGGTGCGTACCACGTCCATGGGGTGGCAGTTGTCGGGCAGCTTGGCCACCAACGACAGCAGCGAGCGATCCGCGCGCCGCGAGGCACGCTCCTGCTGCAGGAACTGCGCCAACTGGGTGTCGTTGGGCAGTTCTCCGTACCAGAGCAGGTAGGCGACCTGTTCGAAGCTGCAGTGCGCGGCCAGATCCTGGACCGCGTAGCCGCGATAGGTCAGAGAGTTGGTTTCCGGCACCACCTTGGAGATCGCGGTGGTGTCGACGACGACGCCTGCGAGACCCTTGTAAATGGTCGGTATCGCGGTCTCCGTCATCACTGGTTCCTTCCCAGAGTGAAATTGAAGATGTCGGAATCGAATTCGTTGTAGCGCTCGTACTGCAGCAGCTCGTAGAGACGGCTGCGGTGTTGCATGCGATCCAGCAGCCCCGACTGGGTTCCGCTCGCCGCGATCTCGCGCAGCCCGATTTCCGCGGCGAACATGGCCAGCCGCAGCGTGGTCACCGGGTAGATGACCGCGTTGTAGCCGATCGATTCCAGCGTCTGGGCCGGAATCAGTTCGGACTTGCCGAACTCGGTCATGTTGGCCAGCAAGGGAATCGACACCGCAGCCCGGAACTTCTCGAAGTCGGCCTCCGTGTGCAGCGCCTCGGTGAAGATCAGGTCGGCACCTGCGTCGGCGTAGGCCTTGGCCCGGTCGATGGCCGCGTCCACGCCCTCGATGCCCGCGGCGTCGGTGCGCGCACAGATCACGAAGTTCGGGTCCCGGCGGGCTGCCACGGCCGCACGCAGGCGGCGCACCATGTCGGCGGTGGGCACCACGGCCTTGCCGTCGAGGTGGCCGCAGCGCTTGGGATTGACCTGGTCTTCGAGGTGCAGCCCGGCGATGCCGGCGTCCTCCATGACCGTGACGGTGCGCGCGGCGCTCATGGGTTCACCGAATCCGGTGTCGGCGTCGATGAGCACGGGCAGGTCGGTGACCCGGGCGATCTGCTGACCGCGCCCGGCCACCTCGGTCAGCGTGGTGAGCCCGATATCGGGCAAGCCCAGATCAGCGGAGAGCACCGCGCCGGAGACATACACGCCCTCGAAGCCGATCTCCTGAATCAGCTTGGCCACCAACGGATTGAACGCACCGGGGAACCGCTGAATCGTGCCGGAGCTCAGCCCCGCTGTGAACGCTGCGCGCTTGTCTGCGGCCGAGGTGGCGGCGGCGAGCAGGCCGGTCATCAGAACAGCCCCTTCGGCGACCGGGGCGCGCGGGCGAGCACGTCCGACGAGACGGTGAACGTGAGCTCCGACAGCTCGCCCGCCGACAGCTCGCCCGCGCGCTGGGCCACCTCGAGGAAGCGGTCCTGCTCGGCGGGCGCGATGACACCCTCGGCGAGAGTGCGGAACTTGGCGAGGTATTGATCCCGGGCGAAGGGACGCGCGCCGAGCGGATGCGCATCGGCGACGGCCAACTCGTCGATGATCACCTCACCGCTCTTCAATGTCACCTCGGCGCGGGCGCCGAACGCCTTCTCGTTCGGGTCTGTCGAGTGGTAGCGCCGCGTCCACTCCGGATCCTCGGCGGTGGAGATCTTGTTCCACAGCTCGATCGTGTCCGGACGCTGCGCGCGTTCCGGCGCGTAGGAGCGCTCGTGATGCCAGGTGCCGTCCTGCAGCGCCACCGCGAAGATGTACATGACGGAGTGGTCCAGGGTTTCGCGAGAAGCCTTGGGGTCGAACTTCTGCGGATCGTTCGACCCGGTGCCGATCACGTAGTGGGTGTGATGGCTGGTGTGCAGCACGATCGACGCGATCTGATCCAGGTCACCGATCCGCTCCCGCATCCGCCGCGCCAGATCGATCGGGGCCTGGCTCTGGTATTCGGCCGAGTGCTCCTTGGTGTACGTATCGAGAATCGCGCGCTTGGGCTCACCCGGACCCGGCAGCGGCACAGAGTATTCCGCGTTCGGGCCGCCCAGCAGCCAGGCGATCACACCGTCCTCCCCCTCCCAGATCGGTGCGGGCGCGCCCTCGCCGCGCATGGCGCGATCCACGGCCTCCACTGCCATCTTCCCGGCGAAGGCCGGCGCGTAGGCCTTCCAGCTCGAGATCTCACCCTTGCGGGACTGACGGGTCGCGGTGGTGGTGTGCAGCGCCTGGCCGTCGGCCTGATAGATGGTCTCGGTGTCCAGGCCGAGGAGCGTGCCGATACCCGCGGCCGCCGACGGTCCGAGGTGGGCGACATGGTCGATCTTGTGCTCGTGCAGGCAGATCGCGCGCACCAGGTCGACCTGGATCTCGTAACCCGTTGCCAGACCGCGGATCAGGTCCCGGCCGGTGCGTCCGGCGTGCTGCGCGACGGCCAGGATCGGCGGGATGTTGTCCCCCGGGTGCGAGTACTCGGCGGCCAGAAAGGTGTCGTGGAAGTCGAGTTCGCGCACCGCGACTCCATTGGCCCACGCCGCCCACTCCGGGGAGTACGAGCCCTCGACCCCGAATACGGTGGCGCCCGGCCGGTAGGGGTGGGCCAATGCCTGCGCACGGGCATTGGCGACCGGGCGGCGGGTGATCGAGGCCGCCGCGACCGCCGCATTGTCGATGATCCGGTTGACGATCATCGCCTCCACCTCCGGAGCGACCTCCACGGCATCCGCGGCAACCTCGGCGATCCGCCAGGCGAGGTGCTCCTCACGGGGGAAGTGCTCGGCGGAGCGGTGGGTACGGACGAGATGATGCTTCACTGTCGGAGTCCTCCAGGGCGTCGATTTCACCGGTATATTTCGCACGCTACACAGCGCTGTATTCGACCGAAATACCCCGCAAATGCCGATTTTTGTGGAACCGGCCCCGCGAATTTGTAAAAGTTGTGAAAATAGGAATTGCTAGATTGAGCCCATGCAGAAGATGTACGCGGGCGCGCGATTGCGTACGGTCCGGGAACAGCGGGGGTTCACCCAGTCGGCCTGGGCCAAGGCGCTCGGGTTATCCGTGAGCTACGTCAACCAGCTCGAGCACGACCAGTTCGCGTGCAACGGTCTGAGCCTGGGCGGGCTGGATCTGCAACTGAGCCGGTTGCTGCGCGAACAGCACGGCATCGCGGTGACGATCCGCACCGACGACCCCGGCGCGCCCGGGCCCAAACGGGTCTACGATCCGGCCGCCCGGGTGCTGACACTGGCTCGACGGCTCACCCCCGGGCAGCGTGCCTTCCAATTGGCCACGCAGCTGGCCTTTCTGACCCAGGCCGAGCCCATCGCCGCATTGATCGACGAAGCCGAGGCCATGCCCGAGCACTCGCGCGGGCTGCTCCGCATCGGGCTGGCCAACTACTTCGCGGGCGCGCTCGTCCTGCCCTACGCCCAGTTCTGGGATGCGGCCGAAACCCTGCGCTACGACATCGAATTGCTGGCCGCGATGTTCGAGGTCGGCTTCGAGACCGTCTGCCATCGCCTGTCCACGCTGCAGCGCCCGGGCAGGCGTGGGGTGCCGTTCTTCTTCGTGCGCACCGACCGCGCCGGCAATATCTCGAAGCGGCAGTCCGCCACGGCCTTCCACTTCTCCCGGGTGGGTGGCAGCTGCCCGCTGTGGGTGGTGCACGAGGCGTTCTCGACGCCGGGGAGCATCCGCACCCAGATCGCGCAGATGCCCGATGGGCGCAACTATCTGTGGCTGGCCCGGACCACGGATGAGCGGACACCCGGATACCTCTCGCCCAAAAGAGATTTCGCCATCGGCCTGGGCTGCGATCTGGCCTATGCCGACAAGCTCGTCTACTCGAGCGGACTGGCCGTCGACGACCCGAGCACTGCGGTCCCGATCGGCGCGGGCTGCAAGGTGTGCGAGCGCACCGACTGCGCCCAGCGCGCCTTCCCACAGCTGGGTCGCCCGATTCGCGTGGACGACAACAGTTCCCAGCACATTCCCTACGTGCCGACCGTGACGTAGGGCCGCGGGTCAGGCGCTCAGGGGCGCGGCGGTCACCTCGTAGCCCAGGTTGGTCAGCACCTCGGTGGTCGCCTTGGCGAAGTTGAGGGTGATGAAATGCAGGCAGGGCGCGCCTTCGGCGAGGTGAGATCCGGGTCGAGCGCCCGG
>NZ_JBHZCS010000110.1:0-22547 GCF_042755705.1 Nocardia sp. NPDC059154 | reverse complement strand
CGGCCCCGTCCCACACACGGACGGGGCCGTTTTCACGGCCCACTCGTCACCATCGCCGACGACGCGAACATCACCATCCTCAGTGACGCGCGACACGTGCCCGGCATCGGGTGTCGAAACTGCTTCTGCGGCAAGGAATCGTGTACTACGGCGGGACAGCGTGGACCAGCGTTCACGAAATCTGGTTGCGGCAGCAGCGATTTGATCGCCCGGCGTTGCAGGCGACCTACGATGCCGCCTACGAGACGATGGTGCTGGCCCGCGGCCGACGTGACCGGCTCGACACTGCGATCACGGCGATGGCCGCTGGCACACCCGGCCGCGTGGTATCGGCACGATGGGCCCAGGCCTCACCCGCGGCACGCGCCCGCGGCCACGCCGGCAACCAGCGGTTACATCACCGGTGGGAACAGTTCACCGCCCGCAAGAAGCGGACCGTCGTCGCCAACGTCGCGGTCGCCCGCGAACTGGCCGGATGGTGCTGGTCGCTGGCCACGATCGAGAACTGACCTACCCACGAGCCGGTCGACGTGAAAGACGAAGAGGCGGGCAGCGTGAGGAACGACCTGCGAAAGTATTATGAGCAGCAACAACATTCGCGTAGTTGCCACGCCCGATCCTAGAGCAGCAGCACCGTTCCTGCCGAACAGTCGTCCTGCGGTAACCAACCCGCGCATATGAGCCTGACCACCCGTCGCGAACAACGACATGCCACCTCGGGCACCCTCCGTCGACCTATCAGAAGGCGGGCCCGGAACCACTCGGCTCCGGACCCGCCTTCGCTTGCCCACTTGACAAAATGCCCTACATATCAATACCGACGGTGTCGGGTCAGTCCGCGATGGGGTGGCCGTACCTCGGTCGCGGTGAGTTTGTCGGCGAACTCGAGCTGGCGGTGGGCCGGGTGCAGGTGCCGCCGTACTGGACTGATGTGGACCCTCAGCAGTTGCTGCGCGCGGTCGAAGACACCCACAGCGAAGGAATAGCGGCCAAGCACCTGGACTCGTATCCGGACCAACCTGGATACTTGCGCTGACGTCCGCAAACGCACTCTCTGCGCGTCAGTCGTTTGTGATGCTCCTATAGATGTCAAGCAGTTTCGGCTGGTTGGTGGTGCGGAGGATGTTCGGTGAGGGCGTGGTAGATCTCGCGGGCGATGAATCGTTTGAGGCAGCGGATGATGTCTTTCTTCGAAAGCCCTTGTGCGGTGCGGCGTTCAACGTACGCGTGGGTGCGCGGGTCATGGCGCATGCGGACCACGGCGAGGGTGTAGAGGGCGTTGTTGGCTGCCCGGTCACCACCGCGGCCCCGGCGGTGTCGGCGGGTGCGACCGGATGAGGCGGGGATCGGGGCGACGCCGGCCAGGTGCGCGAACGCGGCTTCCGAGCGCATGCGTTGGGGATTGTCGCCGGCGCTGGTCAGCAGTTGACCGGCGGTCTCAGGGCCGACACCGACGAGGTTCAGCAGGGCAGGCGCCGCCTGCGCGACGAGCGGAGCTACGAGACTTCCCCACGGGGGAGCCCACGTTCATCGTGACAGGCCCGTGGTTCCCCAGAATCGGCATGTCGCATGAGACACACGTGCTAGGCGTCGAAGGCGAGCGGCGCCTCAGTGTCGGCAGAGCCAACTCTCGCCAACTGCCGGGGCGCCGCCGATGCCATACCACCGACGCATACCTTGCCGAACGTGTGGCGGGATGTTTGCCGCTCTGGTCTCTTTCAACGTGCTGCGGCGCAAAAACAGGTATGTCCCGGGTCACTCGGCCGTCGCGGGTACCGCCAGCGCACAAGAGGCTGTTGGCACCACAGCAGCCACTCTCCGCAGGAGATCTCATGAGTTCACCGAATTCGCGCCGGGTCGCCGACACCACTGCCGAGAAGGTCGGCGAGACGACCTTCATGGTCAAGCGGTGCCGTAACTGCGCGGCGCTCCTGTCGCCGCTGGCCGGCACATGCACGTCGTGTAAGTCGACGACGCTGGAATGGGTGCCGTCCTGCGGGCAGGGGGCGATCGTGTCCTGGCGGGTGGTGTATCGGGTGCTGCCCGAGAGGAGTCTCGAGGAATGGGCGCCGTCGCAGATCGCTATCGTCGCCCTCGATGAGGGGCCTTGGGTCTACACCACGATCGAAGGGGAGATCCCGCCATCATCTGACAAGCCGGTACGAGTGAGGTTCGAACCCGGACCTTCCCGTGGCGGGTTCCCTGTATTCGCGACCACGGCGACTAGCAGGCGAGTCCCGGACAACCTGCTGCCTGGACGTATGAGTGCATACCAGCCGAGTAGATCGCGTCACGGACTCCTGTGATGGTGGACGGTCCCCGCAGCCCAGAGTGGGTCAGGTCATCGCTGAACCAATGCGAGTTCCTGGAGGGATCGACGAGCCTGCGACGAATTCACTGCTAGTAGGGCTTTCGCCGCGCACAGGACCAGTCGGACCAGCGCGCCGAGGCGAACACCTCCCACGAGTAGGGAAAGCCGTGTCGATGACGATGGCAGTGCTCACGCGCAGTCGAGTCACTGAGAAGTACCGATAACCCGGCCCGGACCCCATCAGGTCTAGGGAACCCGGCCATGGACGGCGCGCGTCCCACACCTCGACCACCAGCACCTGCGGTTGCGACCACGGCAGCCGCAGCCGACCCGCCGGCGACATCTGCCCGGCCTGCGCGGCGTTCCACCGCTGCAAACGGGCCACCGCATCGACCACCGAATCCACCGCCCCCGCAGCCTCATACAACGCCAACCCGCGCATGACATCCGTGGCGAACGATTTCATCTGGTCGATCAGCGAGGTGCTACCCAGCCACAACGGGGTATCCCACACGACGGTCCCGGGCCCGCGCAGATACAACCCGATTCCGCGTGAAAACTGCTCCTGCACAACAATTCTTCCGGTACCAGTGCTGGTCGTGCCATCCACCTCCACCTCGCACTGACTCCACCGCTTCGCCCACCCCGGCGCGTTCACCACCGGGGCCGGGAACTCACCGCCGCGGTACACGTCGCTGCCCCCACATCGCTTCGGCGACCAGATCCGTCCACGCGACCGCGCGTTCACTGGCCACGCGCCACGCCTCATGCACCGCGCCGGCATCGCATCCGGCCGCCAACACCGCTTCGGCCTCGAGACGAGCGCGCGCCAGCGCATCGACCGCCTCCCCCAGCGACTGCGAGCATTTCGCGGCGAACGGCGCGAACACTCGCCCCCACACGTCGATTCGCTCCACCAGGCCCGCCCGCATCTCCGCGAACCCCGCCGTATTCGACGACGTCACCCGCAGCTGCGCCAGCACCCACGCACACCGGGGCACCGGATACGCATCCGGGCCGTCACCGATGTGCCGGCGGATCGCCGCGACCAGCTCATGCCAATCCGGCAGGGCGACCGCCCACCGCGGCCAACCCGCGCCCGCCAGGGCGAGCACGCTGCACTGTGCATCGGCCACCGCGATCACCGCTCACTCCACCGGATCCGGCCGGCACTTGACGACCGCCGCGGCCGCAACCCCAGCGGATCCGCAATCAGCACATCGACATCCAAGCCGATCACGGCTAGCCAATCACTACCCAGCGTCTGCCGATCCGGCACCACAACCGTGGTGACCCCGGCCTGCTCGAGGCTGGCATGCAGCCGTGGAAGATCCCGATCGTCCGGCAGTGTCGAGACCTGGGCCAGCGACAAGCCGACATCTCTGGCCAGCCGCCGCACCGTCTCTTCCTGCTCGGCCGCACCCGGGCCGGCCAGATCCGACCGCACAATGCCCCAACCCAGCCTTTCACGTCCATCGATGGGCTCCTACTCAATGCGGGTCAAAGGCGGGCGAGGGCGCCATAGCAGGCCACCCGCGTCGACGCATGTGGGACGGCACCCACAACCGCCGCCTCACCGACCAGCCACTCGGCCACCGGCGCCACGCCGAGCCCGCAGAGCTCGAATCCGCACAGCAGGTCGGCCAGCTCGTCGCGGCTGCGCGGGTACAGGTCGATACCTCCACCGTCGAACACCTTCCGTAAGTGCTCGATCCGTGGCGAGATGTCCGAACCCAGGTGGCTGATCACCAAATAGGAGCCGGGCACCAGCAACGTCGCCAGCCCAGCCACCACCTCTTACGAGGCGTACGTCAAGGAGCGGCGATCCCGAGACGGCGAACCCGGTCGCGAGGCATCGGCAGCCGGGGGCTACAGCGAGGCCGGAACCGACAATCACCGCCGGAATTCGGCCTCGGCCGGGCACGGTGGCCGGGACGCGCTGGTGCGCCCGATCGATCCGTGTAGCGAGCCGGAGCGGCGCCGGGGATCGCGCCAGGCAGAGCGTTTTCTCGACAAGTATTCGAACGTATGAATATGCCCGATCCCGGCCCTGCCGCCAGGATCGCGGCGTATGTCCGTCGCTGGATCTACCGAGACACTCGGTGGATTCGGGTGTACACGTTCATGGTGTCGCCGCGCAGGAACCCAATCAGGGTGATGCCGGCGTCGGCGGCGAGGTCGACGGCCAGCGAGCTGGGGGCTGAGACGGCGCCGAGGACCGGGATGCCCGCCATGGCGGCCTTCTGGACAAGCTCGAAGGATGAGCGTCCGCTCACGATGAGGACGAGATCGTGGGCGGGGATGAGTTCTCGGCGCAGTGCCCAGCCGATCACCTTGTCTACGGCGTTATGTCTGCCGATGTCCTCACGGACGGCCAGCACTGTGCCATCGGTGGTGAATAGGCCGGCCGCGTGCAGGCCGCCTGTGGCGGCGAAGGCTTTCTGTTTGGTTCGCAGCTTGCCGGGCAGCGTGGAGAGCATGTCGGTGTGGACGGTCGGACCGTCGGCCGGGATGGGGAACCTGGTGCGGGTCCGTACCTCATCGAGTGCGGTCTTGCCGCAGAGTCCGCAGGCGCTGGTAGTTATGAAGCTCCGTGCTCGCAGCCGCATCGGTGTGCGTAGAGTGAGGTCGAGGACGTTGTAGGTGTTTCGCCCGTTTTCGTCGGTGCCCGCGCAGTAGCGCGCGCTGATCAGGTCCTGGGCATTGGTGATGATGGACTCGCTCAACAGGAATCCGTGAATGAGGTCGATGTCGTCGCCCGGGGTGCGCATGGTGATGGTCAGCGACTGCCCGCCGATCCGGATTTCGAGGGGCTCCTCGACCGCGAGGGAATCCGCGCGACGAATGTCACCGTCGGGTGAAATCCGGTGCATTCGGCGGAGGGTGGTCACCCTGCTCACGAGTTCGGCCGTTGGTGGAAGTGGTGTTCCATCCGGATGGTCAGTGCCTTTGACACCGGCGTATTAGACTGCGCCGCAACGTGATCGAGCGGCACTAGGGGATTGGTCTCGGGATAGTAGGCGGCGGCGTTGCCGCGCGGGGTGGGGTAGCCGATCAACCGGAATCCTTCGACACGGCGGATTACCCCGTCGGGCCATTCGGAGATGAGGTCGACGAGTTGGTTCTCCGCGAAGCCGAGTGCGGAGATGTCGTCGGGGTGTGCCAGCACCACTTTGCGGCCGCCGTGTACGCCGCGGTAGCGGTCGTCGAGGCCGTAGATGGTGGTGTTGTACTGGTCGTGGCTGCGCAGTGTCTGCAGGATCAGCCTGCCGTGGGGAACGGGAAGCCACACCAGGTCGTTCACGGCGAAGTTGGCCTTGCCGGTGTTGGTGTGGAATTCGCGGGAATCGCGAGGCGGATGTGGCAATTGGAAGCCGCCCCGTTGGCGGACCTTGGTGTTGTAGTCCGCGCAGCCGGGGACGACGCGGGCGATTGCGTCGCGGATCTTGTCGTAGTCGCGGCTGTATTGCTCCCAGGGGACCGGATGCTTCGGGCCGAGCAACTCTCGCGCGAGCTCGCAGACGATGGCGACTTCGCTACGCAGTTGGTCGCTGACCGGTGTGAGTCGGCCGGTGGACAGATGCACCATCGACATCGAATCCTCGACCGATACCTGCTGCTTCACGCCGTCGCGAGCATCCTTGTCGGTGCGGCCGAGGGTGGGCAGGATGAGTGCGGTACGCCCGTGCACGACGTGGCTGCGGTTGAGTTTGGTCGAGACTTGCACGGTCAGTGCGCAATTGCGCAGCGCGGCTTCGGTCACGTCGGTGTCGGGAGTGGCGGAGGCGAAGTTGCCGCCCATGCTGAAGAACACCTGAGCCCGCCCGTCGCGCATCGCCCGGATGGAATCGACAGTGTCCCAACCATGTTCGCGCGGACTGGTGATACCGAATTCACGGTCCAGGGCATCAAGGAAGGTGTCGGGCATCTTCTCCCAGATGCCCATGGTCCGGTCGCCCTGGACGTTGGAGTGGCCGCGCACTGGGCACACGCCCGCGCCGGGCTTGCCGATCATGCCGCGCAGCAACAGCAGGTTGGTGGCCTCCTCGATGGTGGCGACGCCGTGTTTCTGCTGGGTCAGGCCCATCGCCCAGCAGAAGATCGTGCTCTTCGACTCGGCCAGCAGTCGCGCGGTTCGTTCGAGATCCTCACGTCGCAGCCCGGTCGCCTCCACCACCGCGTCCAGGTCGATCCCACGAATATGCTGCTCATAGTCGGCGAATCCGGCGCAGTGCTCGTCGATGAATTCGCGGTCGACTACCGTGCCCGGGGCGCGATCCTCGGCGTCGAACAGCAGTTTGCCAAGCCCTTGGAACAGCGCCATATCGCCGCCGATACGGATTTGCAGGAAGTCATCAGCGATGGCGACACCACCGGTGAAACCCTTGACCGTCTGCGGGTCACGGAAGCCGAGCAAACCGGTCTCCGGCAGTGGGTTTACCGCGATCACCTTGGCGTCGTGTGCCTTGGCATTGGTCAGCGCGGAGAGCATGCGTGGATGATTGGTGCCGGGGTTTTGACCGGCGACGACGATCAGGTCCGCAGCGGCGAAATCATCGATCGTGACCGATCCCTTGCCGATACCGATGGAGTTGGTCAGCGCAGCGCCGGAGGATTCGTGGCACATATTGGAGCAGTCCGGCAGATTGTTGGTGCCGAAGCTGCGGATCAACAACTGGTACAGGAATGCGGTCTCGTTGGCGGTGCGGCCCGAGGTGTAGAACACTGCTTCGTGCGGCGAATTCAGATCACGCAACGACTCCGCGATCAGTGTGTAGGCGTCGTTCCACTCGATGGGGGAATAGTGAGAGTCGCCAGGGCGCAGCACCATCGGATGGGTGAGCCTGCCCTGCTGGGCCAGCCAATACCCCGACCGGGCCGCCAGATCCTCGATCGAATGCTTTGCGAAGAACTCAGGGGAGACCCTTCGCAGCGTCGCTTCCTCGGCGACCGCTTTGGCTCCGTTCTCACAGAACTCGGCCGGCCGACGATGGCCGCTCGGCTCGGGCCAGGCGCAGCCGGGGCAGTCGAAACCGTGCACCTGGTTGACCCGGACCAAGGTGCGGGCGGTGCGTACCACACCCATTTCACCGATCGCACGATCCAGGGCGACTGTCACTGCTTTAACCCCTGCCGCTTGGGTTTTCGGCGGCGTTACGGTCACCTCTGCCTCGTCGATGTCCTGTTCGGGTGCGCTGCGATGCATCGCCCTGATCGTCCTCTCCGCTGGTTGTTGTCAGTGTCCTCTAGCGATCCACTGCGCCAAGTGGGGCGCTTCGGCTCCGATGGAGGTCTTCGCGCCGTGGCCGGTGTGGACAATTGTCTCTTCCGGTAACGCGAACAGCCGATCCCGGATGGAACCGATAATTGTCGGGAAATCGGAGTACGAGCGCCCGGTCGCGCCTGGACCGCCGGAGAAAAGCGTGTCGCCCGAGAAAAGCACGCCCGCCTCTGGCAGATACAAGCACGAAGACCCGGGGGAGTGTCCGGGGCTGTGAATCACCTCGAGTTCGGTTCCGGCGATGGCGATCCGCTGTCGATCAGCCAACTCGTGATATCGCTCGCCGGGATGCGTCAGCTGCCAGAGCATGTCGTCGCCGGGGTGCAGCAGAATCGGCGCGTCAAGTGCGACGGCCAACTCCGGCCCCACCGTGACATGGTCGTTGTGCCCGTGCGTGCACACGATCGCGGCGACGTGTCGGCCTGCCACCGCTTCGACGATCGGTTTCGCCTCGTGGGCGGCGTCGATGACAACGACCTCGGCGTCGTCACCTACTAGCCAGATATTGTTGTCGACCTCCCACGTGCCGCCGTCGAGCTCGAAAGTTCCCGCGGTGATGACGCGTTCGACTCGCAATGTGCTCACAACACCACCACTGAGCGCAGCACCTGGCCGGTATGCATAGTGTGGAAGGCCTTTTCGACGTCGTCGATGCCGATCCGTTCGGTGACGAACTTGTCAAGTGGCAGCCTGCCCTGCAAGTGCAGGTCTATGAGTGTTGGGAAGTCTCGTTCCGGAAGGCAGTCGCCGTACCAGGACGATTTGAGAGCGCCGCCGTGGGAGAAGAAGTCGATCAGTGGAATCTCGAGAGTCATGTCAGGAGTAGGGACCCCGACGAGTACCACTGTGCCGGCGAGGTCGCGGGCGTAGAACGCCTGCTTCCAGGTTTCCGGACGGCCGACCGCATCGATTACCACGTCGGCGCCGAAGCCGTCGGTTAATTCCTGGACGACCGCGACGGGGTCGACTCGGGTCGCATTGATGGCGTGGGTGGCTCCGAGCTCCCTGGCCCAGCGCAATTTTTGCTCGTCGCGATCGATAGCGATGATCGTTCGCGCGCCTGCCAACCGCGCTCCGACGATCGCCGCGTCACCGACACCACCACAGCCGATGACTGCCACCGAGTCGTCACGGCTGACATTGCCGGTATTCACCGCCGCCCCGAGACCCGCCATGACGCCGCAGCCCAGCAGCCCCGCGACGGCCGGATCGACCGCCGAATCGACTTTGGTGCACTGCCCCGCGTGAACCAGCGTCTTTTCAGCGAAAGCACCGATCCCCAGTGCTGGACTGAGCTCGGTGCCGTCCTCGAGCGTCATCTTCTGGGTCGCGTTGAAGGTACTGAAGCAGTATTGCGGCCGACCGCGCTTGCAGGCGCGGCAGTCACCGCAGACCGCGCGCCAGTTGAGGATTACGAAGTCGCCAGGTGCGACGGATTCGACTCCCGCGCCGACGCTTTCGACGATGCCCGCGGCTTCGTGGCCGAGCAGAAAAGGGAACTCCTCGTTGATTCCGCCTTCCCGGTACGTGAGGTCGGTGTGGCACACACCGCACGCCGCGATATCGACAACCACCTCGCCAGGGCCCGGATCAGGTATCACGATGGTCGTAACCTCGACCGGTGCACCCTTCGTCCGAGCAATGACACCTCGTACCTGCTGCGGCATGTGTCCTCATTTCTTCAGTAAACAGATCGCCATGTGGGCATGCGGCATGTCATTCGAGACGGTACGGTCCACACGGCGAGTGTGGCCCTATCCGTAGGGATAATGCTGACTGGCCCAACGGATAGGTGGTGGGGCTGTCGCAATGCCTAGAGTAGGGGGATGAGTGAAGTCGTCGAACCCGCGAACTCGCTGGTCGCCGTGCGTGAGGTGGTCACCGGACCGCTCTCAGAGATCGCGCACCGATTCTCTCGTGCGATCAACGGCCGCTGTCCGCACATGGCCCTCACTATCTACACCCGTGAATGTACCTGCCGCCCACGCAAGATCGCGGGTGCGAGGGACATCATCGAGCGGGTCACCGTGGCCGAGCTCGACGACCTCAAGCGAGAAATCGAGCCTGGCGCTCAATTCGCTGGCCAGGTGACGCTTGCGCGCAGGGCACGCCGAGTATGGGCAGTTCGCGATGTCAGCGACACACTCCTGGTGCTCGTTGTCGAGAAGGGCGTCGAGCCCGCCATCGCGGCGCAAGTGTCTGCGATGTTCGGATTGGTGGCGACTTCGATCAGGCAGCAGGTGACCCAAGCCAGCCCTGACTACCTTGTCGAGTCCCGCGCGGCATCGGTGGAACGTGCTCGAACCATCGCCGAATTGACTGCCGTACATGAAGTGACGCTGCTCTCTATTCTCAGTGCGCTCCGATCCAGCCGCTTCGATGACGGACATGCGAGAACCGTTGCCGCCCAGACCGCCTCTGCCTCACTTGTCGGCCTTCGGGCAACCGGCGAATATCGGCTCACCGTCGGTGGTCTCGGGCGCGGCGCGCTGCTTGCCCGCTACGCGCTCGCGAAGTCGGAAACCGAAGGCGTCGATACTCGGACCGGGTTCTACGTGTCCTGGAACGGGACACCGCACCGGACCGAGGAAGGCGCGTTGATGGAGCGGGTGGGCTGGTGGCCCCGGATTCCGGTGAAAATCAAAGTGCGCTCCCAGGCCGAGGTCGATTGGTTCGGCAACGGTGAGTTCGATCGTGAACGCATCGACGACAGCGACGAGGTGATGACACAGAGCCTGGGCAGGTGGCTCATCAACACGATCAGCTGATCCCGGGCCATCCCCAGCAACAGCAACGACCGCAGCTCTTTACGGTCCGGTACTGCTCAGACCGAGTGGATCGAAGAGGGTGTGCACGAATCGAGGGTGGCGTATCTCGACGTGGCAGACCTCGTCACCGCGGGCGCACCCGGCTAGAGGACCGCTCGAAGTCCGACGCCGTTGTGCCGGCGGATTGTTCGCATCGATCGTTTTCGAACACTCAGCGACATGGGTGGACGGGATGGGGGCCGGTAACGACCTCATCATCAGTCAGCCACGATCGGGCACCGACCGGTTGAGAAGGCCGACCTGTTGGTATGCGCTGAGGTGTCGGCGCAGCACAACCCCCCTGACCCTGCTGAGCCGATACGAGGGTCTCGCCCCACGTGCACTACCGCGCCGCTGGGGCGAGACCCTCGTCCATCCGATGTCGTCAGCGTGGGATGCGCCACCTGCGGGCATCCGCGCCTCGATGGCGGCGTGCTCGGCACGGGATGAGGGTGCCCGCCAGGTCGACGTAGAAGCCACGTTCGCAGGCATATCGGTGCAGGTAGCATGGGCTGCGCCCGCGCGTGTGGTGCGCTGTTCGCGCGCTGTCGCGCTGCGGGGGTGTCTGCTCAAGTTCGGTTCTTCTCCGGATCTTCCCGACCACGTGAGGAGTTCGACGATGACGACTGTGGCACCAGCCAGTACCTGGCCTCTCATGCTCGGCCGTGCAGCGGTGTATCCCGCCCGGGACGGCGGCTTGATGGCACCGTTCATCTTGGTGGGCGACTCGAACATGACGGCCGTCGATCCCGGTGCCTTCGCTCGGCAACTCGACAGCCCGGGGTACTCGTTCCGGGAGGCGCTGCGCGCCGCCGGCGCCGATTTGATCCTGGTGTCGCTGGGTACCAGCGACACCCTCGATGACGCCGCTCACCGCAGTGTGCTGGAGGTTCTGTTCCGCGCGATCGGCGAGTGCGTGGGCTCGACTCTGTTCACGGTGTGCGGGATCGGGCGTGGGGCCCTGCAGCTGCGTTACACCCTGGCGAGGTGCGAGTGCGACCGCATCGACCACCAGACCGGGCAGTTCGTGTCCTACTCCAGCCCTACCCCGACCGCCGCCGAGACCGATGCGCTCACCAGGGTCGGCTCCTGGCCGGTTCGACCTCGCAGACTCGTGGTCGCGGTCCCGGGCGTCACCGCGGACAGCTTCGACTACGAGAACAGCGCCTTCGACGGCCTCATCCTCGGTGCGGCGGCCAACCGGGACCCGCTGTTCACCGAAGAGCTGGGCACCAACATCATCGAAGAGACCGTCGACCCGTAGGGCACGCGCGCGGTGTGTGCCGGATCGGTAACCATCTGGGCAGGCAGACGCCGGGCCCGCTCGACGAACGCTCGCCTCATCGGCGCCACCTGACGCTGTGGGAACACTGCCATCTACCGCTGCGAGTCACACGAATCGGGGGTGGGAAGCGGCGTATCTCGGCTACCAGGCCTGGGGTTCGTGCACCGCGGGCCCGATCGCGACGTGTGCGTCGAGTGCCGCCCATGTGTCCGATTCTCCGCGCAAACTCCGGTGACCTGGGCGGACGTTCCTGCCGGCCCACGCGCGATGACGCGACTGACCTGGCTAGCCGAGGTGCTCGCTGGAGGATTCCACCGTCTGCTTGAAGATGCTCAGGCCTTGGTCCATTCCGGCGCCCACAGGCCACCACTTCCGCAGCGGCGTGGTGAAAGGCCTGATCGGGCCGACGCGCCTACGATATTTCTCGGTCACCTCCCCTCCGGTGGCCATCTGTGGAATGCATACCCACCCGCCCGGTTCTTTTCCCGGAGGCCGGGCGGGGACACAGACCGGGTCCACCGGATCGATGACTGTCCGTGCTTGTCGGGGTCGTTCTGCGTACCGGCGACCGGTGTTTCACCTACCGGCGTTTTCCCTGGCGCCGGTGTCAGCCCGGCTCGTGTGGTGCAGGCCAGGGCTCGGCTGCCGCGCGGAACTGCTGCACCCCCCTTGTCAGCAGCCCGTGGTCGCCGCGGTCGCTCAGCTGATCTTGTCGTAGCGCAGTTGGGCGTGTTCGAAGGTGGTGTCGAGTGACGGTGGGCCAGAGAAGAATATGAGCTCGAGTCTTGCCACGTCGCTATCGGTGGTGAAGACAGTGCGGCCGGCCAATACCAGCGTCTCACCAGCTGCTACGGCCGATGCGCTGGTTCGTTCGGACCCTTCGATGGTGGTGCCGCTGAGGTCCAGTCGCGCAGTCGCGAAACTGCCGGCACCTGCCGCCTTTGCGACAAGGTTGTATTCCACGGAATATGTGGTATCAGGGTCCAGTGCCAGTCGCGCGGTCGGGGCATCCGACCGGTCGGCGTGTACGGGGGTGAATTTGACGGCTTGTGTTGAGGACATGGGACTTCCCTGGCTGCGGTGGTGAGGACCGTACGGTATCGAGATCTGTTGGCCCTTGGCGAATATCTGCAGCCCTACCCGGCCGTATGGTCGTTGAGACCCCACATTCGGCCTCGAGGCGGCGTCGGCGTCGATGTCCGTCGGGGTCGACGGGGATGGCTTGGTCGACACGCCTTGCTGTGGCACCAGCTGGCCGGTGGTGCCCCTTAGGCTTGCCGACCACTACCCCGTGTGGGTTTGTTCCTGCGGGGTTGCCTGTTGCAAGTTCGGTTCTTCTCTTCCCGACGACGTGAGGAGTTCGACGATGACGACTGTGGCACCAGCCAGTAACTGGCCTCTCCTGCTCGGCAGCGCAGCGGTGTTTCCCGCCCAGGACGACGGGCTGAGAGCGCCGTTCATCTTGGTGGGCGACCCGGATATGACGGGCGCCGATCCCGGTGCCTTCGCCCGGCAACTCGACAGCCCGGGGTACTCGTTCCGGGAAGCGCTGGGCGCCGCCGGCGCCGATTTGATCCTGGTGTCGCTGGGCGCCAGCGACACCCTCGATGGTGCCGCTCACCGCAGTGTGCTGGAGGTCTTGCTCCGCGCGATCGGCGAGCGCCTGGGCTCGACTCCGTTCACGGTGTGCGGGATCGGGCGCGGAGCCCTGCAACTGCGCTACACCCTGGCCAGGTGCGAGTACGACCGCATCGACCACCCGGTCAGGCAGTTCGTGTCCTACTCGAGCACTACCCTGACCGCCGCAGAGGCCGACGCGCTCAACAGGGTCGGCTTCTGGCCGGCCATACCCCGCAGACTCGAGGTCGCAGGCCCGGGTATCAGCGCGGAGGGCTTCGATTACGAGAACAGCGAGTTCGACGGCCTCATCACCGGTGCGGCAGCCAACCGGGACCCGCTGTTCACCGAGGAACTGGGCACCCACATCATCGAAGAGACCGTCGACCTTTAGGACACGCGGCCCCGTGTGTGCCGGACCGGTTATCCATCTGGTCAGACGCCGGGCCCGCTCGACAAACGCTCGTCTTCACCACGCAAGGCGAGCGTTTGTCGTTGCCTTCTCCGCCGGACCGGTATCACCTTCCAGCGAGTGTCGGTAGAACAGCGTGTGCGCCCCGGCCGGCAGCGTGAAGTATCCGGCCCGGATTTCCTCACACGCCATCCCGATGCCTGGACGCTCGGCCACCCGCTCGATGGCCCGCTGCCCAATTGCTGCTCAGGCCAGGTGGATCGAAAGAGTCTGAGGGCCGATCCACCCGGCCGCCGAGCACGATGCACCGCTCGAAGTCAGCGGAGCGGGGCACCGATTCCGGAGTCGTCCACTTGTGACCCCGGCCGGATGATCCGACGTGAGAACGCGGCGCGATAACCGCACCCGGATCCCCGCCACGCTCCCCGATCGGCTCACCCGCACCGCACCGTACCGAGATCCTGTGCCGGAGCGGCCCGAATACCGCGCTGGTGGCACGAATCGAGAGTGCCCAGGCGCAGATGGTCACCGACATCTCGGAATTAGCCAAGTGATCGAGATTGTCGTGCAGAATGCCGGTCAGAACCGGCCCGACCGGTCGGTGAACCTTAATGGGGTGAAAGTGACCGATCTGATGGGATCGACCGTGCATGAGCTGCTCGCGCAGGTCCTTGCGCGCTACGGCAGCATCGACGTCTTCATCGCCCGTCTGCACGTTCTGCTGGACACACCCACCGTCGAGCGCCCTGCCGCAGTGGCACCCTCGGCCGGTGGCCGGCACCGGCTCGCAGAACCCACGGGCACAGTGCCGATGACGACCGCAGCCCCACCTCGCCCACATGGCTGAAACCTGAGGGTCGGGCCACCGAGAGGCAGGCGCAGGCGGGGCCAATCCGTATGCGTCGCTTGTGGCTTGGAGATCCTGGATCGTTTTCCGAACGCGCCCGCCAGGTTCGATCTCGGGGCGTGGGCCCCGGGAATCGGCTCGAACGTCGCCTGCCGTTGACCTTGAACGCCTACGCTGGCGCATGTCGGCCTCCCTCTGTGGTGGCGCAGACCCCTCGGCATTGCCGCCCTTGGGCCTTCGTGGCTTTCCTCGCGCGCGGTCGACCTCGGCGTACACCGCCGCCGCGAGTTGGGAATCCAGCCCGCCCCGGTGAGACCAGGCGCCGGGCCAGGGATTCGGAGGTGCGCCATGACAGCAACCCCACGCGAACGCGGTGACAGGCTCGCTCGCCGACCGGGAAAGCGGCATACGCCGGCACCCACCATCACGGGCGGTTCCGATGACGATGAGCCGGTGGTGCGCTGGCCGGAGCCTAGTCGGCTCGAATCGTGGTGGCACGCCGTCATGCACCCCGCCGCCGAGCCACCCGCACCCACATGACCACAACCGGCTCGATCGGCACAGTTCCGTGTGCCACTCACGAATACCTCGGGCCCCTCGCGACGCGATCCCTCCTGCCCTCGGCACAGACCGGGCCACAGCGCGACACCGCACCCTCACGTCGGGGTGGCCCCGTTGACCGCGCCGAAAATGCCTGTCGACCATCACCTTCGGTGGATTCGCCGCTCGATGTCGGTGATTCGCGCTAGCGTGAGGCAGATGATCGGGTTCTACGGCCGCACCGAGCCCGGCCTGGAGGAAATCGTCCAGGCCCTCTTCGCCCTGCAGTACCGCATCGGATCGCTACTACACGACGTCGAACACGACTGGCGCGCCGCCGCCGAACACCCCGGCATGCAACACGACTGGGCACAAGCCGAACCCGAACTGCGAGCCGCGCTCCTGCTGGGCTTCGCCTGGAGCAGCCGCAACGCCACCCTCCCCCACGCCGACAGCCCCGCCGGACTCTATGCCGCCGACCTGCACCGCCACGCCCGAGAGCACAGCGGCGACCACCACAGCTTCCACGGCCCCGGCTTCCCGCTCCTGCCCTACCCCGGCCCCGCCGGCGCGCTCGCCTCCTCGGTCGCCTTCGACCGCGAGGACCTCGACATCAGCCTCGACACCGCGCTCCTGCTCGCCACCACCGACGGCCCCACCGCCCTCCACGGCGGCCGCCCCGCACCTGGTGCCCTCCACATCCCGACCGGACTGCCCAACCCGAGCAACCCCACCACGCCCGCCACCCTGGTCATGCACTTCCCCAGCGACGCCGACCCTGAACATTAAGCGCCAGACGAGCCCACCGACTCGGCGTTCTGCATGATCCGGTTCAGCTTTTGAGGGAGTTTGTCCTGCACGGCGTTCACCTCATCGAGCAGGCCCGCCAGCGTCGTGAGGGCTTCAGCAGGATCTTTCAATGTCTTTGGTGTACTCGGTTGCTATGACGCCACGCAACGACTGGGTCATCTGCAAATACCGGCACTCGCACCGGTGGGTCCGCTACGCCGCCGACGACGAAACAGCCGCCCTGTTCAACTCGCCCGGATTCACCCACGAACTGTTTCCTCTCGGGCAGTGCTTGTCGGGTCCGATCCGCACCGAATCCGAAGCGTTCACAGCCGCCCTCTCACTGTTCGGCACGTACAAGTGTGTCGGAACAGCGCCTCCACCACCGCGACCGATCCCTCCGGCCCAGCCCGGGTGGCGGTACTGACGCCACTACCCCTGGCTCACAACGTCTGGTCGGTGTCTGAGCGGTTCGGTGGGTAGACCACGAACGGGTGGCCCGAGCCAGGATTCCTGCGGCCGGCGCTCTGCACAACCACCACCGGGTTCGTCCCAGGGAAGGCGGCACTCCCAGCGGCCTTGAGCAGATCCATGCCGCCGGTATCGAAGACCTCAGCGCTAGAGGCAATACCAGTGACTTAAGTGCTGGCGTCTACCGGGATTCGTATGGGTAGGGGGTTCTTCGGTGTTGTGCGTGAGGGCGGTGCGAGGGTGATGGATTCTTGTGGGTTCTGTTGTCGCTGAACAGGATTGCGATGCCCGGCGCGTTTGACGCCGAAGTTCGACATCTTGCGTTTGACCACTCGTGGGTTGGTGCGGCCGGTTCGGGGTGGCAGCAAGTGGGCGGCAATCTCGGTTTTTCCGGCGGTGAACGCTCGTGTGAGGCGGTCAGGGGGAAAAACCCGCCTGCGCGGTCACCTGCCGGCGCGCGAGGCGGATGCTGCGGGTGAACGATAGCCGGTCGGTGTCGATGCCGACGGGCTCGGCGGTGTCGTGCATGAGGGTGCGGATGGCGTAATGGACCAGCAGGTGGGCCCAGACTTCCTGCTCGACACCTTCCGGGGAGCGCGAGCGCAGCACCTGCGCGGGGCCGCGCTGGTGGGTTTTCAGCTCGTCGAAGGCGTTTTCGATCTCCCAGCGCTCGTGATAGAGCGCGGCCAACTCGGTCGCCGGTGCCTGTTCGGGGTCCAGGATCGTGGTGAGCAACCGGATCGGGGTGTCGGAGTCGGGGTATCCCGCACCGGTGAGGGTGTATTCGATCACCCGTACCCTGGTCGGGTCGGCGCGTTTGCGGTGATCGGTGCCCTTGACGATGTCGGACAGATATGACCCGTCTGGCAGCTCCGCCACCACAGGCAGGATCAAGTGGGATCGTATGCGCCACAACAGATCCGCCCCGCCGGCACACGCTTCCCGCCACAGCTGCACTCCGCTGAATCCGCGGTCGGCCAGCAAAAGATCACCCGCACCCGTGTGCCCGAACAACTCGCGCGCCAGGACGTGTTCGGAGGTGGTGCACGGCCCCAGCGCCGCCGCGGTGATGGCGTGCGTGCCGCACTCGGCCAACCCCACGATCCGCACCTGCGGATAGGCGCAACGCTCGGTGCGATGAGTGGCCGGGCGCCCGAAATACGCTGAGTTGTCGTCACTGTCGGGCACATCGAACACCGTGCCGTCCACGGCGATCAACCGCCACCGCCGAAACCGCGCACCCACCGTCGATTCCGTCGCCAACGGGCGCGCGACCGCGGCGAACAGCGACTTCAGTGGTGCCGCACCCAACTTCACCCGCGCCCGCGAGATCGCCGCCGTGCTCGGAACCTGCCACGCCCCCGACCATCGCCGCGCCCCCGCCAGACCCTGGGTCAGCAGCCGCGCGACCTCCTCATAACCCTGACCGGAGAACAGGCACATCGCCAACACGAAATACACCACCACCCGTGGCGGCAACAACCGAGTCCGCTGCCCGCCACGACCGCACTCGGCGACCACCCGATCCACCAACTCCGGCGGAAACGTCCGCGTCAGCAGGCCGATCGCGATGCGATCGGACAACCGATCCTCCGACTCCAGTTTGACCTGCCCCGGCCGCGGCATCCACACACCTCCCAGCCGCAGACACTACCAGGCAAAACCCTTAAGTCACTGGTATTGGCGCTAGAGGAGATCTCACGCAGCGAATAGTCCTCGGCACCGCCGAGAATCTGCTCCAGCCGCTGCTGATCCATACCGCAGCGATCCGCCAACTCCGCCACATCGATTTCCCGGCACTGCATTTCCCGACTGATCAACTCTGTCAAGGCTTCTGCGAACAACGACATCGCCGAATGCTAAACCATACCGGTTCTACCTCGCACGACCCACATCGCATCGCCCCCAGTTGACGCTGCTTTTACGCTGTCCTGCATGGACAACGAACAGTGCGGTCCCGACGGGACACCCAATGCAGGGCGTGCCCGGCTCGGGAGACCGAGCGACGAAGCCTTGGACAGGTATGCGGCAAGCGAACTCGCGACAACCCGGCGACGGGTGCGCCTGGCCGGTTCCAGCGAGGAATACATCGCGGTAGCGGCCGAGCTGGATGGCCGCGTCTGGCTGGAAACTCCTGCGGGCGAACCTGTCTCGGGCCCGATCCATATCCGCGACTTGACGATCGTCAAACGAGGCCGGGCCTAATTTCGCGACCCGCCCCTGTTCGACCCTGTCGCGGCCATCGTCGGCCCGCCACGGCATCTGACGGCTCATGCTGCTGGCAGGGCGCTACCGCGCGAGCTGGTAGTCGAGTTGTTCGACAACCGCCTCACCGGCGTCTCGATCCAGGCCGCCGGGAAGGAACAGCAACTCATGCGGTTGCGCGCCGTTGGGACCGCCCGACTTGAACCATTCACGCTTGAGACCAGCATCGTGGAAGCATCGTCCAGAGACACACGACGCCGCACCGCACCTTCCTCCCACGTGAGGGCGCGGCATCGTGCGCTCGAACTCGCGAAGTCGTCGATCGTGCTGGCGATCCCCAGGGCAAGCTGGCTGACATCGAGATGTCGCCTGCTCCTGACACTTTCGTGTCGCCTTTCAGCTGATCACCGGATCGTTCGTCACGCCGTGGCGGGCGTGTCGTGCGGATATGGGTGACGACATGCCCATTACCTGCGGTTCGGCGAGCATTCAGCCTTCCCAATCCTCAACCGACACAGCCACCTTGGCAATCGTTTCGCCCCCGCGGAACCAGCACGTCAGCTCCCACGGCCACGACCGGCAGTTATGACATTCTTCGTGAACCGCCGCTGTCGGCATTGAGCCCTCGGCTGGCAGACGCTCCTAGAATTCGAAGCCACCTACACCTGCCTGTTCGCATCACCTCACCACCGCTGATACCGGAGAACCGGAGCACGACCAACACATCCGGGACACCGGGGGCCAAGCTCGCCTTCGGCTAGCTTGCTGGCGCCACATCGCACGAGGGGAGATCGGATGACCAACACCGAGGGATCACCTGCCGCACGGCGCCGTCGGCAGGCGCTCGCCAGCCGAAGTCGCTCACTGCGGACTCCCGCGCATCCCGCCCCGCCTGCCGCACGGCCGGGTTGGCTTCTGCACTGGTCCGGCTGGACGAAACTCGGCGCCCTCCTGGCCACGCTCTCCACGGTCGCGGTGGCCGGCGGGACGGTCGGTGCGCTCTACTTCACCAACCAGACCCTGCACGCCACGGACAACCAATATGGCCTGTCGCAGCAGACTGCGGTCACCGACCGATTCCGCCTCGCTGCCGAACAGCTAGCCTCGGACAAGATCAGCATCCGTATCTCGGGTATCTACCTGTTCGAACGCCTGGCCAAAGACTCCCCTTCGGACCACGAGACCGTGTTCGCGGTGCTCGGTACCTTTGTGCGTACCCAGATTTCGGTCGCACCCTGCGAAACGACGGCCCTGGAATCAGCCCCGGGCCCGGTGTCGATCTCGGCTCAAGCCGACATCTACACCGCGCTGACTGTTATCGGACGCCGCAATGCCGATGCCCCACAGTTCTCGTCCCCGACAGACCTGCGACGGATCTGCCTGGCCGGTGCCGACCTGCAAGCGATCGATCTCCACGATGTCGACCTCGAGGGCGCGATTCTCACAGGCGCGAACCTCAGCAACGTGGACTTTTCCGGGACGTACCTCAAGGGCGCGGACCTCACCCACGCGAACCTAGCCGGATCGGATCTCGCCGGATCGACTCTCACCTGGGCGACACTCGACGACATCTCCTACACCGTCTCCACGCGGTGGCCTGCGGGATTCACCCCGCCTCGACGACGATGAGGGCGCGGCCCACCGCGACACGACATTCACCAGCGTGGCGCAGAGCCGACAGCCAGTCCACGGCCATGCGTCGCAGCGAACGCGCGCTCTCATCGACCCACCAGCACGGCCTTCTAAACCTGTTGGCCCGCACCGACACTGGCGGCTCTGCATCCGAGCAGGATTCGATCACGAAACTGGCGGTCGACATGCGGGAGTTCACTGCCACTCTTCGTGGCGAGAACCTACTGACATTTCGATGACGAGTCGCAGCGAGAACACGGTCAAATTCCACCTCGCCCGCCTCCTCAAGAAACTCGGGGCGGCAACTCGCGGCGAAGCCGTCGCGATCGGTCTCCGTGCAGGGCCCCGCGAGAGTGCGGCTCGATGAGTGGACTCCAGCGCCGACAGCAGGCCGGTATCGGTCACCACCAACAGCTTGCGACCGGCGCCTGGAGCCCGGATGCGCTGGGTCGGTGCGGGAGTCGTCATCAGCTCGGAGATACCGCGCGTGACGGTGGCGGTGCTGGTGCTGGGGGCGGCAGCCACCACGGTGATCCCGCCGTGGCCGGCGCAATCGCCTCGCTGGCCAGGTAGAGCCGACGACGCCGTGATCATCCAGATGCGGCAGGAGCCCTTCGAACTTCACCCGCAACTCGGCAGCGCATAGACAATTTCGCGGAGAACACATCACTCGGCACGCCGCCTCAAAGATTGACTCCGACAGTAATTTACGTGCGAGCCCCAGCGGTGCCCGAATACTGACGCTGACGCTGCGCGTCGGCGGGGGCGGCGCCCAACAACGCGGCAGCTCGCGGGGCATCGTGCTTCTCGGCCGCGATCCAGGCCAGAATCTCCAAGCCGACTGCGCCGTTGAGCGGATCGACCACCCGTCGCGCCAACCGAAGAGCTCTCTCCAACAGCCGCCCGCAAAGTCCCGCTGCAATTTGTGGTCAACCCGCAGCGCGAGCCGTGACTTGCCGACCCCCAGCGAGTCGATGATCACGAGTTTTGTCCCGCTGCGAGCCACCTCATCAGTGATGGTGCGCGCCACCGCTGTGATGTCGCGGTCCTCTGGTCGGTGAAGGCCGGTGGGGCGTCACTGATTCCGTTCACTGGCCTGGTCGGCATCGATGGTTCCCAGTGTGCGGCCCCACCGCCAGCCCTGCAGACATTGCCACGATTGCGTTGTCGGGTGTCATCTCCTGCGGTGTGGTGGCATGTGTGCGGGATGGTCATGTAGGCGCAGTACAGCGCGTGCATGGCGGCGGAACGCTTCGTCACCTGCCGTGCCGCGAGTTACCAGGATCCGGTGGACGCGGTAGCAGAACTCCGGCTTGCTGATGCCGAAGGTGGTGAATATTTCTTCGGCGGGTGGGCCGCCGAACGGCTGCCAGGTGAGGGCGAAATCTATCAGAGCCTGTTCGTTGCGGTCCATGGAGATGACTCGTTTCCTGAAGGTGTAGCCGATCAGAGCGGGACGAGGCCGATTTGAGCGCAGCCGCGGACAAGGGTGTGCAGCCCGAAGGCTTCGACGGCCCGGCGACTGCTGCAGCAGCGATGCGTGCGCGGAGTGCGGATACGGAGACGACCGCGTCGACCGAGCCGACCTCGACGGCCCGCTGGATGCTGTGCACGCCATCGAATTCGGTCGCGACGGCGGACAGGTGCTCGGCCCGTACCGCGACATGTTCGTCCGCCAACTCGGTGACCAGCTCGGCCCGCTTGCCGGTGCATTGATCGGTGGGCCTACCGGTGTGAGCACTTGAACGGATGGAGAGAGATCAGCTTGGCCGCCGTCGCGCGATTGACCATGTCCAGTCGCGACACGGCGCCGAGCTTCCGGAAGATATTCCGCAAGTGCCGCTTCACGGTGCCCTCGGTGATACCGAGGGCATTCGCGATCTGCCGGTTGCTCAACGCACCGGCAACCTGTTCCACGACCTCGAGTTCCCGGTCGGTGAGCGCCTGGTCCGGCAGCGGATCCCGGTTCCCCCCACCGAATCCCTTGTCCTCCTGCCACGACACATAGACGACCACCTCGCCGCCCGCGTCCGCGGCACGAATCGCCGACAGCAGCGTCTCCCGCTTGGCGCTCTTGTGCAGATATCCGGCTATGCCGTACTCGACGAGGTCGCGGATCAGGGCCGTGTCCTGATGCATGCTCACGATCAGCACTCGCGACTCGGGGCTCACGTCCCGCAGGGTGAGGAGGTTCTGCACCACGTCGCTCCCGGGCATCTCGACATCGAGGATCACGACCTTCGGGTGCAGCCGCTCCGCGTATTCCGCGCCGGCGCGGCCGTCGGCCGCCTGGCCCACGACGGTGATATCGCTTTCGCGGTCGAGGATCTCGCACAGCGCACCGCGCAGC
>NZ_JBHZCS010000109.1:5965-23173 GCF_042755705.1 Nocardia sp. NPDC059154 | reverse complement strand
CGGGAGTCGGCGGTGATCGGTGTGCCGCACGAGGATCTGGGTCAGGAGGTCGCCGCGATCGTGGTGGTCGACGATCCGGAGTCGTTGTCGGAGGATGAGCTTCGCGATCACGTGGCCAAGCAGCTGGCCTATTTCAAGGTGCCCGCGCGCTGGCTGGTCACCGCGCAACCCCTGCCGCGCAATGCCACCGGCAAAGTCCTGCGCCGCGACCTAACCCTGGGATTCCACTGAGCCGGCTGACACCGAGACCCGCCCGTCGCGCGTTCAGCGCACATGCCGATCATGAACAACCGCGTGAGCGGGTCGCGACCATCCCGGCCGTTACGGCCGGCAACGGGGATGTCGCCATGCCGCTGCGGGAGGCGTTCGAGTACTACGGCACCCCGCGCGGTGCGGTCCCCCCAACTATACGAATGGTTTCGCGGTCGAATCCTTCGTGTACACGGCCGGTTTCGACGCCCAGGAGGCCGCCGCGCGACTGACGGTTCCCTTCCTGCTCGTGCACTCCGAGAACGCGTTGGTGCCGCCCTGGGCCCGCACGTTCTATGCTGCGGTGGCATCCCCGAAATCGGAGCTGTGGCTGAACTCGGTCGGCCAGATCGACTTCTACGACGATCCCGCCTGATCGAGCCCGCCGCCGACGCGGCCGCCGCGCTGTTCCGCGACGTCTGCCGAGTCCCATGAGGTGAGCCGGATGTGGTCGAGACGGGTGGGGTGGGCGCTGGCCGGGGCCATGGTGGCGGCGGCCTGCTCCGCTGCCCAGGGTCCGGCCACGACCGGCGGGCGACTGCCGCTGCGCAAGGTCGCGGAGGTCGCCTTGACCGGGGGTTCCGGCCGATTCGATTATGCGAGCCTGGATTCCGGCCGCGGGCTGATGTTCCTGGCGCATATGGGGGCCGGTGAGATCGTCGAGGTCGATGTCCGGGCACACACCGTGGTTCGGACTATCCCCGACGCGCCCGATGTGCACGGCGTGCTGGTCGTCCCAGGGAAGCATCGCGTGTACGCCACCGTGACGGGCCGCGATCAGGTCGTGGCACTGGACGAGGACAGCGGGGCGGTGCTGTTCACCGCCCCGACCGGCGCCTATCCCGACGGACTGGCCTACGACCCGGTGCGGAACGCGGTGTGGACCACCAACGAGCGGGCGGGCACCGAGAGCGTCGTCGACGCGGACGGCGGAACCGTCCGCGGCACCGTCGCACTGGGCGGGGAGGTGGGCAATGTCGTCTACGACGCCACGGTCGATCGGATGGTGGTCGCGGTGCAAGGCCGCGGCGAGCTCGCCGTCATCGCACCGGATTCGCTGACCGTCATCGATCGCATCCCCACATCCGGATGTTCGGGGCCGCATGGTCAGGCACTCGATGCAAGCGCGCAGATCATGTACGTCGGATGCGAGAACAACGCGACCCTCATCACGGTGGATCTCGCGAAACATGCAGTGATCGACCACAACAGCGTGGGGGAGACGCCCGATGTCCTCGCCTACGACCCGGGTCCGCAACGGGTGTACGTGGCCAGTGAGAGCGGGTGGGTGAGCGTCTTCGATCGGCGGGACGGACATCCGAAACCGGCCGGGGCCGCGCACCTCGCGGACGGCGCGCACATCGTGGTCGTCGATCCCGCCGATCATCACAGCTACTTCCCGATCGCCACCGGGACGTCGGGCAGGGCACCCGCGCTCTGGGAGTTCGAGCCGTCGGCATAGCCCGGCATGAGCTCCCGCAGGGTCGATTCCCACTGCGAATGCTGCTGCGGGAAGCACCGGTTCAACAGGTCGGCCATGATGGCCGGCGCGGTCGAGGCACCGGGCGACGCGCCCAGCAGCCCGGCGATGGTGCCGTCCGCGCCGGTGACCAGCTCGGTGCCCATGGTCAGCACGCCGAGACGGTCGGGGTCGGGTTTGACCAGCTGGGCGCGCTGACCGGCCTGCACCAGGTACCAGTCGGCGGGGTCGGCGTCGGGGTAGAACCGTTGCAGCTGTGCGAATTTGCGGCGGCGTGTCGAGAGCAGTTCGCGAATCAGATAGCGCACCAGCGGCAAGTTCTGGAGGCCCGCGGCCACCAGCGCCACGATATTCGAGACCCGCAGAGTGGTGAACAGATCGGTGAGCCTGCCGTGCTTGAGCAGCCGCGTACTGAACGTGGCGTAAGGACCGAACAGCAGCGACGATTCGCCGTCGACGATGCGTTTGTCCAAGTGCGGCACGGACATCGGGGGAGCACCGACCAGCGCCTGGCTGTAGACCTTCGCCTCGTGGCGGGCCACGACGTCGGGGTTGTCGGTGCGCAGGAACTGCGCACCGACCGGGAACACCCCGTAACCGCAGACCTCGGGAATCCGGGCCTTCTGGAGCAGCTTCAGGGCATAGCCGCCTGCCCCGACGAACACGAAGCGCGCGCGGATGGTGAAGCGCTGCTTGCTGTTCCGATCGCGTCCGGTCACGGTCCAGATGCCGTCGTCGCCGCGCCGCAGCCTGGTGACCTCGTGTCCGGTGCGCAGCTGACCGCCCGCACCGGTCATGGCCTTTACCAGGGATGCGGTGAGCGCTCCGAAATCGACATCGGTGCCGCCCTCGTACCGGGTGGCCGCCACCGGCTCACCAGGTTCACGTCCATCCATGAGCAGGGGAGCCCACCGCGCGATCACGGCCGGATCCTCGCTGTACTCCATCGCCGAGAACGCGGGCAGTGTCCGGAGCGTCTCGAAACGCCGGCGCAGATATGTCACGTCCCGCTCGCCGAACACCACATCCATATGCGGCGTCGCGGTGACGAAGGCCGTATCCGGCAGCATGCCCCGATTCGCGAGGCCCGCCCAGAGCTGCCGCGACAGCGCGAACATGGACGCGATTTCGGCCGATTTGCTCGGATCGCCCGCATCCGGCATGTAGTTGAGTTCGCAGAAGCCCGAGTGTCCCGTGCCCGCGTTGTTCCACGGATCCGAGCTCTCCGCCGCGACGCGGTCGAGCCGTTCCAGCAGGACCATCGACCAATCCGGTTGCAGCGTCGCGATCATCGCGCCGAGCGTGGCGGACATGATGCCGCCCCCGATCAGTGCGACATCGAGAATCGCTGTGTCCGTGTGGGATTCGGTGCTGTCGGCGTGCGTGTCCATCTGACTGACCTCCTCGGCTGCTGGTACCGACAATCGTCACGCCGCGCCCATTCATCCGTCCAATGTTCATTTCGAGGGATTATGATCCGAATATGGATGGATTGCCGTCTGCCCAGGTCGAGGCCCTGATTCCGCTGCTCGCGGCGTTCGACGCGGCCGCGGCCGAGGGGCACATCACACGTGCGGCGCAGCGGCTCGGCGTGCCGCAGTCGTCGCTGAGCCGCCGGTTGAAAGCGGTCGAGCAGGCCGTCGGGGTGAAGTTGTTCCAACCGGTCGGTCGCCGAGTCGCGCTCACCGCCGCGGGCCAGGAGCTGTTCGACCGCACGCGCGGAATGGTCCAGGCCCTCGGCGACGCGGTCGACGTGGTCCGCAGCGACGCCGATCCGGAGAGCGGCCTGGTCCGCTTCGGCTTCCCCTTCACCCTGGGCCCGGTCAGCATCCCGTCACTGCTGGCCGACTTCCACGCGGGCGCACCCCGCATCCGCCTGAGTCTGGTGCAGGCGCACGGCACCGCCCTGGTCGAGATGGTCCGCGAGGGTCGCCTCGATCTGGCCGTCACCATCCCCGCGCCCGATGACCTGCCCGCGATCATCCTCGGGTTCCAGCGCCTGCACCTCTATGTCGCGAACGCTCACCCGCTCGAGACCCGCGGACTGGTCGATCTCGCCGAACTCGCCGACGAGCCGTTCATCGCCAACCCGCCGACCTACCACCTGCGCCGGCTCGTCGACTCCTGGTGCGCCGACGCCGGATTCACCCCGAATGTCGGCTTCGAGATCACCGAGTTCGAAACCCTGCGCGCCTTGGTCGCCCAGAACCTCGGCATCGCGGTGCTCCCGGCCCCGGAGACCCCGCACCCCGGCCTCACGCGTGTCCCCCTGACCGGGGAGCGGGAGCGCAGCATCGGCCTGGTCTCGGGCAATCACCGCCCGACGCCCGCGGTGGCGCGCCTGCGCGATCATGTTGCGGCGCATGCCATGTCGTACCTCGAGCACGCGCGCGAGACCGTGGTCAGGACAGGTTGGGAAGCGGATTTCCCGGGTTGACGTCGAGCACCTTGCCGGGGTTGAGCAGTCCCAGCGGGTCGAGCGCCCGCTTCACCGCCGCCATCAGGTCCACCGCGGCCCCGTGCTCTTCCCGCAGATACTTCTTCTTGGCCAGCCCGATCCCGTGCTCACCGGTGGCGGTGCCGCCGACCTCGAGCGCATGCCGCACCACCAGATCCGAGAACTGCTGCGCCGCCTCGTATTCGGCCTCGGTATAGGGAACGATGGTGTGGACGTTCCCGTCCCCGATATGCCCCGCGACCGTGATGTTCAGCCCGAGTTCCGCCCCCAGCCGGGTGGCGGTCTCCACGGCCCCCGCGATCCGCGAATAGGGCACGGCGGTATCGGTGATCATGAACCGGCAGCCGGGATTGCCCGCCTTGACCGCGAAGTAGAGATTGTGCCGATCCTCCCAGAGCGCATGCCGATCCCCGTGCGTGCGTGCGATCGCCACCTCGATCGCGTCGTGTGCGGCGGCGATCCGCCCGATCTCCTGCTCATTGGCGGCCACCGCCGCGGACGACCCGGATTCGATGTCGATGAACAGGGCGGGCGTCTGGGCGTACGCGGTACCGCGGAACACGTTGATGGCCGCCATGCTCGGCGCATCCACCAGTTCCAGCCGGCTCACCGGCAATGCCGCGCCCAGCATCTCGACCGCGGTGTCCACGGCATCGGCCACCGTCGGGAACGAAATGCGCAGCGAGTGAATCCATTCCGGAATCGGATGCAGCTTCACGGTCAGTTCGGTGATGATCCCGAGCGTGCCCGCCGACCCGATGAGCAGGTCCTTCAGGTCATATCCGCTCGAGGATTTGCGCACCGCGCGCCCGATCCGGGTGACCGTGCCGTCGGCGAACACCGCCTGCAACGCGAGCACATTGGCCCGCATGCCGCCGTACCGGACGGTGGTGGTGCCGCTGGCATTGGTGGCCGCCATCCCGCCCAGTGACGCGTCGGCACCGGGATCCACCGTGAACTGCAACCCGAATTCGGCGGCCGCCGCATTGAGCCGGGTCCGGCTGACGCCGGGCTGCACGGTGGCGGTGAAATCGCCGGGGGAGATGTCGAGGATCTTGTCGGCCTGCGTGAAATCCACGATCAGCTCGTCACCCCGGGCCAGGAGATGCCCTTCCAGGCTCGTCCCCGCCCCGCGCGCGATCAATGGCGTGCGGTGCTCGCGGGCCCAGTCGACCACGGTCACCACGTCCTCGGCGGTGACCGGATAGACGACGCCGCGGGGACGCTGCCCCGCCCGGCCGGTCTCGTCGACCGTGAATTGGTCGAGGACCACCGGACGAGTGTCGATCTCGAGCATGTGGTCCTCCGCAGCGGCGAGTGGCTACTCCTGGTACGTCTCGAGAATACGGCGGATCGACGGGGTGACCGGCAGTTCGCCACTGAGCGGGACCCACCGGTATTCGGCGTAGTTCGTGACCCGCACCGGCCCAGCACTCGCCACCGAGGCCGCGAAATGCTCTCTGCGGACCCGCTTTCCGGCACTCGAGAGGTAGTCGAAGCTGCCGAGGTGGCGCACGATGTCGACCACTGCGAGCCCGGTCTCCTCCTGCACCGCCCGCACCACCGCGCCGGCCAGCGACTCGCCCGGGCGGACCACCGTCCCGGGCAGGTGTAGCGGACTGCGTCCCTCGACGTGCTCCTCGTGCTCGAGCATCAGTACCGCGTCATTGTGTTCGACAACCACTCCCACCCGTAGCGCGACCCCGTCGGCGGCCGCCCGCTCCCGGAGTTCTTCCAGCACCGTCTCGCCGATGGATTGCCTGGGCGAAACCTCGAAATCCCACACGTCACACCACATCCCGTATCACCGGACACCGTCGACCGATACCGACAACGCTACCGGCGCAGAAGCGGTCGGCGGCAGAGACATTCGCAAGATTAGACGCATCTTCGCCCCGCGCATCGGTGCTCCGGAAACTTTCTGGTACCGATCGAATCCTTCCGCCGGTCCGATGGAAAGCTGGGGGTGTGCCCGCCTACGAGAGGAGTCACCGATGAAGGTATTCCAGATCGGAGCGGCCGGCGGCATCGGACGCCGTCTGTCGACGCTGCTGACCGCGCGCGGTGACACGGTCACCGGCATGCACCGCAACCCGGACCAGGCGGCGGTGATCGCCGCGACCGGCGCGACCCCGGTGGCCGGCGACCTGGTCACTGATTCGGTGGACGAACTCGCCGCCAAATTCCACGGCCACGACGCCATCGTCTTCTCCGCGGGCGCGCACGGCACCGGGATGGACCAGACCTCGCTGATCGATGGCAGGGGACTGGAAAAGTCGGCCGATGCTGCCCGATTTGCCGGTGTTGCCCGTTTCATTCTGGTGTCCGTGTTCCCCGACGCGGGTCGCGATCTCAATACAACACCCGCCTTCGAGCACTACATGCGCGTGAAGAAGATGGCCGACGCCTACCTCGTCGCGACCGACCTCGACTGGCTCATCGTGCGTCCCGGCACACTGCGCAACGAACCCGGAAAAGGCCTGGTCACAGCCGGACTGGCAATCGAATACGGCAACGTCCACCGCGACGACGTCGCCGCCTTCATCGACGTCGCCCTGCACCGCCCGGCCCTCAACCGCGTCATCATCGAACTGACCGACGGTCACACCCCCGTCGCCGACGCCGTCGAACTGGTCCTCGACCACGCCACCACGGCCAGGAAATAGCCGAAAGCCACATTTCACGACCGAAATTCGCGCCGCGATCGGATCCGGGTGCGGCAATTGCGCGAGATACCTGGAATAGTTGGGGCGGAACGCACAGGACCAAGGCGAAAGCGGGGATGTTGGTGACTTCGACTGACGGTGTGAGCGGGGTAAGCACGGTGAAGGATGCACCACCCTCGCCTCCGAACACCCTCGAGCGCGATGTCCAGACCCTGGAAAAGGCGATCTACGAAGTCAAGCGGGTGATCGTCGGTCAGGATCGGCTGGTCGAGCGGCTGTTGGTCGGTGTCCTCGCCAAGGGGCACGTGCTGCTGGAGGGCGTGCCGGGTATCGCCAAGACCCTGGCCGTGGAGACCTTCGCGAAGGTGGTGGGCGGCAGCTTCTCGCGCGTGCAGTTCACCCCGGACCTGGTGCCCACCGACCTCGTGGGTACCCGCATCTACCGGCAGGGCCGCGAGGAGTTCGACACCGAGCTGGGCCCGGTGGTCGCCAACTTCGTGCTCGCCGACGAGATCAACCGCGCGCCCGCCAAGGTGCAGTCCGCACTGCTCGAGGTGATGGCCGAGCGGCACGTGTCCATCGGCGGCAAGACCTACCCGATGCCGAATCCGTTCCTGGTCATGGCGACCCAGAACCCGATCGAGTCGGAGGGCGTGTACCCGCTGCCCGAGGCGCAGCGCGACCGCTTCCTGTTCAAGGTCGTCGTGGACTACCCCTCCGTCGAGGAGGAGCGCGAGATCATCTACCGGATGGGTGTCACCCCGCCAGAGGCCAAGCGGGTGCTCGATCCGGAGGAACTGGTCCGGCTGCAGAGCGTGGCCGCCAGCACGTTCGTCCACCACGCGCTGGTCGACTACGTGGTCCGCGTGATCGCCGCGACCCGCAAGCCCGCCGACTTCGGCATGCAGGACGTGGCCGGCTGGATCTCCTACGGCGCCTCGCCGCGCGCCTCGCTCGGCATCATCGCCGCGGCCCGCGCGGTCGCGCTGATCCGCGGCCGCGACTACGTGGTCCCGCAGGATGTCGTCGAGGTGATCCCGGATGTGCTGCGCCACCGCCTGGTGCTGTCCTACGACGCGCTCGCCGACGAGGTCAGCCCCGACGACGTGATCAAGCGCGTGCTGCAGACCGTCGGCTTGCCGCAGGTCGCCGCCCAGGCCAATGCCCCGGCCGGCGCCCCCGCGCCCGCCGCGCCGATGCCCGCCCCGGCGCAGCCGCCGGTGCTGGGCCCGCACGGCGGCGTCCCGCAGCAGCCCGGCGTGCCCGCCCAGGGCATTCCGCAGCCGCCGCAGCAGGGTATTCCGCAGCTCCCCAACGGTCAGGTGTCCGGAGTTCCCGGTCAGCCGCAGCCGAAGTGAGGCCGGCCTCGGAATCGATTGCGCCCGTGACGATCTCACCCCCCAGCGGCTCCACGCACGCCCCGCCCTCGTTCCGGCAGGGGCAGCTGACCGACCCGCGGTTGTCGGCGGCGTTGAAGACGCTCGAACTGACCGTGCGCCGGCGCCTGGACGGCGTGCTGCACGGTGACCACCTGGGCCTGATCCCCGGCCCCGGCTCCGAACCCGGTGACGCCCGCATGTATCAGCCGGGCGACGATGTGCGGCAGATGGATTGGTCGGTCACCGCCCGCACCACCCATCCGCACGTGCGGCAGATGATCGCCGACCGCGAACTCGAGACCTGGCTGGTCATCGACCTGTCGGCCAGTGTCGATTTCGGTACCGCGCTGTGCGAGAAGCGGGATCTGGTGGTCGCCGCGGCGGCCGCGGTCACGCATCTGACCAGTGGCGGCGGCAACCGGATCGGTGCGGTGGTGGCCAATGGCCAGCAGCTGATCCGCATTCCGGCCCGCAGCGGCCGCGTGCACGAGCAGGCGATGCTGCGCAAGATCGCGACCACCCCGCACGCTCCCGACGGGGTGCGCGGTGATCTGCGCGGGGCCATCGAGGCCCTGCGCCGCCCGCAGCGCAAACGCGGTCTGGCCGTGGTCGTCTCCGATTTCGTCGGGGACATCGACTGGCAGCGTTCGCTGCGCGCCATCTCCGGCCGCCACGACCTGCTCGGCGTCGAGGTGCTCGACCCGCGCGATCTGGAGTTGCCGGACGTCGGCGATGTGGTCCTGCACGACCCGGAGTCGGGCCGGACCCGGGAATTCAGTGTGACCCCCACGCTCCGTACCGATTTCGCGCGCGCCGCGCAGCGTCATCGCGACCAGGTCGAGCAGGCGCTGCGCAGCTGCGGTGCGCCGGTGATGACCCTGCGCACCGATCGCGACTGGATCGCGGACGTGGTCAGATTCGTGTCGACCCGGCGCCACACCTTCGGCGCCCCGACTGCCGGGCGGGTGCCGCGACAGTGAGCATTGGCAATGTCACTTTGAGCCTTTCGCATTTCACGGCGCAGTACTGGCTGGGCTTCCTGGCCGTGCTGGCCGCGATCGCGCTGATCTACATCCTGATCCAGCAGCGGCGGCGAAAGCACATGCTGCGCTTCGCCAATATGGATCTGCTGGAGAAGGTCGCACCCTCGCAGCCCAAGCCGTGGCGGCACATCCCGGTGGCGCTCACCCTGGTGGGCTTGATCTTCCTGACCTTCGCCGCCGCCGGTCCGACCGCGGCCAAGAAGGTGCCGCGCAACCGGGCCACGGTCATCCTGGTGATCGACGTGTCGCTGTCCATGGAGGCGACCGACGTGCCGCCCAGCCGAATTCAGGTGGCCAAGAAGGCCGCCAAGGAGTTCGCGGACAATCTGACGCCCGGTATCAACCTGGGCCTGGTTACCTTCGCCGGCACCGCGTCGGTGCAGGTGTCGCCGACGACCAACCGGGAAGCGGTCAAGGCGGCCATCGACAATATGAAGCTGGCCGAGCGCACCGCCACCGGCGAGGGCATTCTCACCGCCCTGCAGTCGATCGACACACTGGCGTCGGTGCTGGGCGGCGCGGAGAAGCCGCCGCCGGCCCAGATCGTGATGATGTCCGACGGTAAGCAGACCGTTCCGGACGACAAGGACGTCGAGAACCCTCGCCACGGCTTCACCGCCGCACGGCTGGCGAAGGAGAAAGGCGTTCCGGTGTCGACGATTTCGTTCGGCACCACCTGGGGCACCGTCGAGATTCCGGATCAGGACGGCAAGGGTTCGCAGCGGGTGCGGGTGCCGGTGGACGACGATTCGCTGCGCGAGATCGCGAAGTTGTCCGGCGGCGAGTTCTTCACCGCCTCCACGCTGGAGGAACTGAAGAACGTCTATGGCCATTTGGAAGAGCAGATCGGCTACGAGACCACCATGGGCGACGCCAGCCGCCCGTGGCTGTTGCTCGGCCTGCTGGTGACCGCCGGTGGCGTGCTCACCGCTCTGCTCTATCGTCAGCGTCTGCCGTAAATCGGTACCGCGCGCCGAGTCCCGAACACGAACAGATAGGTTTGCCCTTATGTCGAACATCACATCCCGGTCGGTACTGGTGACCGGCGGTAACCGCGGCATCGGTCTCGCGGTCGCCCAGCGCCTGCTCGCCGACGGACACAAGGTCGCCGTGACTCATCGTGGGTCCGGCGTCCCCGAGGGGCTTTTCGGCGTGAAATGCGATGTGACCGATGCCGAATCGGTCGATCGCGCGTTCTCCGAGGTGGAGGCGCACCAGGGTCCGGTCGAGGTCGTCGTCGCCAATGCGGGCATCGTGGACAACGTCCTGTTCATGCGCATGAGCGAGGAGTCGTTCTCGAAGGTCATCGATGCCAACCTGACCGGTGCGTGGCGAGTCGCCCAGCGCGCCAACCGCAATATGCTCAAGAACCGCTTCGGCCGCGTCATCTTCCTCGGCTCGGTGGTCGGCCAGATCGGCGCGCCGGCGCAGGTCAGCTACGCGGCGGCCAAGTCAGGTCTGGTCGGTATGGCGCGCGCCATCACCCGTGAGGTCGGCAAGCGCAACATCACCGCGAATGTGGTCGCGCCCGGCCTGATCGACACCGACATGACCCGTGACGAGATGACCCCGGAGATGCGCAAGACCGCACTCGATTTCATCCCCGCGGGCCGGATCGGTCAGGCCGAGGACGTCGCCGGTGTGATCAGCTTCCTCGCCTCGGACGACGCCTCCTACATCTCCGGCGCGATCATCCCCGTCGACGGCGGTATGGGCATGGGCCACTGAGCTTTTCACTGTGCACGGCACAGTGCGCTCAGGCCCGACCAGAACCCTCAACCCCAGCACTTTTCAAACGAGGAGAACCGACCACCCCATGGCTGGATTGCTCGACGGCAAAACCGTCCTCATCACCGGCATCATCACCGATTCGTCCATCGCCTTCCACGCGGCCGCGGTCGCGCAGGAGCAGGGCGCGAAGGTGATCATCACCGGTATCCCGGAGCGCCTGCGGCTCATCGACCGCATCGCCAAGCGCCTGCCGCAGGAGGTCCCCCCGGCCATCGGCCTGGACGTGACCAATGAGGAGAACCTGGCCGAGCTCGCCGACAAGGTCCGCGAGCTGGCGCCCGAGGGCATCGACGGTGTGCTGCACTCGATCGCGTTCGCGCCGCGCACCCTGATGGGCCCGGAGGCCCTGCCGTTCCTGGACGGCCCCGGCGCCGACGCCGCCAAGGCGTTCGAGATCTCGGCGTGGTCCTACGCCTCGCTGGCCCGCGCCGTGCTGCCGGTCATGAACGAGGGCGGCTCCATCGTGGGCATGGACTTCGATCCGCGCACCGCGATGCCGTACTACAACTGGATGGGTGTGGCCAAGGCCGCGCTCGAGTCGGTGAACCGGTACGTGGCGCGAGAGGTGGGCGAGGCCAAGAAGGTTCGCTCCAACCTGATCGCCGCCGGTCCGATCAAGACCCTCGCCGCCAAGGCCATCGCGGGCACCGCCACCGATGACGCCAAGCAGCTGAACATGCTCAACACCTACTGGGACGGCGCGTCCCCGATCGGCTGGGATGTCGACGACCCGACGGTCGTCGCCAAGTCCGTGGTGACCCTGCTGTCGGATTGGCTGCCGGGCACCACCGGTTCGATCATCTACGTCGACGGCGGCGCCAGCCACAACACCTGGTTCCCGGCGGACGGTTTCGGCGCCAACTGAACCGGTAGAGACTCGAGGGTAAGGAGGAGAGCAGTGGCTGCGGAGCCCACGGCTCGTGAAGTGGACGCCCTGCTACTGCTGTCCTTCGGCGGTCCCGAGCGCCCCGAGGACGTGATGCCGTTCCTGGAGAACGTCACTCGGGGCCGGGGCGTGCCGCCGGAGCGTCTCGCCGAAGTCGCGCAGCACTACCTGCACTTCGGCGGGGTATCGCCGATCAATGCCCTGAACCTGGACATCATCAAGGCCATCGAGGCCGAATTCGCCACGCGCGGTATCGATCTGCCGGTGTACTTCGGCAACCGCAACTGGCATCCGATGGTCGAGGAGACCGTTGAGCGTATGCGCGCGGACGGTGTCCGGTCCGCGCTGGTGTTCCCGACCTCGGCGTGGGGCGGGTACTCCGGCTGCCTGCAGTACCACGAGGACATCGTGCGCGCCCGGGCCGCGGTCACCGACGCGCCCGAATTGGTGAAGCTGCGCCAGTATTTCGACCATCCGCTGTTCATCGGAGCCTTCGCGGACTCGATCCGCGCGGCCGTCGCAGAACTGCCGGCCGACAAACGTAAGTCCGCCCGCCTGGTCTTCACCGCCCACTCGGTGCCGGTCTCCGCCGATGTCGCCTCCGGCCCGCCCGCCGAGCAGCACCTCTACAGCCGTCAGGTCGCCGAGGCGGCCCGATTGTGCGCTGCCGCAACCGGATTCGACGACTACGACCTGGTGTGGCAGTCGCGTTCCGGCCCGCCGCAGATCCCGTGGCTGGACCCCGACATCGTCGACCATCTCGACGCCCTCGCCGAGCGTGGCGTGGACGCAGTCGTGGTGTGCCCGGTCGGTTTCGTCTCCGATCACCTCGAGGTCATCTGGGACCTGGACAACGAGGCGAAGGAGCGGGCCGCCGAACTGGGCATGGCCTTCGCCCGCGCCGCCACACCCGGCCCGGACCCGCGCTATGCGCAGCTGGTCGCCGACCTGGTGGACGAGTACCGCACCGCCGCCGCCCCGGCCCGCCTGAGCGAGATCACCGCCCTGGGCTGCACCGTCAACGGCGCGCCCTGCGTCGTCGGCTGCTGTGCCCTCCCGCCGCGCCGCCCCGCGGTGGCACCGGCGGCCGCCGAATTGTAGTCTCGCCCAGGTGACTACACCCGGACGCGGAACCCCGCAACGCCGCCAGCCCGCCTCGAGCGGTGCCGCCGCCCGCAAGCAGCGCACCTTCGGCCCGCCGGACATGTTCGTCTGGGCGCCGGTCCTGACGCTGTTCCTCGCCGCCGGCATCGTCGGCACCATCGGCCAGTCCATCGGCTTCGCCGCCGCCTTCGTCGGTGTAGCGGTGATCATGCTGGTCGCCGACATGTGGTTCAACCGCTGACACAACAGGTTCGGCACTACTTCAGGACGTTGACCGCGCGGGCGATGACCAGGCTCACGGTGATCAGTGAGATCGCCGATTGGATCATCATCAGGGTTTTCGCCCAGCGGGACATGGGCATCACGTCGGTCGGGCTGAACGCGGTGGCGTTGGTGAAGGACAGGTAGAGGTAATCCGGAAATTGCGGTTCCCACTCGGGATCCGTGAGAGCCGGATTCTGCATCTGCACCCACAGGAAGTCGGGATAGGGCTTACGGGCGTGGGCTCGGGCGGCGGGCCCGCCGCGGTCGAAATCCCAGTACCAGAGCGCGAATACGAGCACATTGGTCAGCCAGACCGCGCCGCCGGAGGTCAGCAGGCCGGCCGCGTTGTCGCTGACCGAGCCATTGATCAGCGCCCGCACCAGGTGCGCCACCGACCACACCATGGCGAATCCGAGCAGCGCCATCAACAGCAGGCTGAAGCGGCGCAGGCGGATCTCGTCCCGGTCCAGCCGGACGGGGTTGCCGATCATCAGGACGATCAGCAACAGCAGCCCGATGCCCGGGACCACCCAGCGCGGTCCGGCCGTGAATTGCGCGGGCAGAAGGAACTGCACGACCAGGATCCCGACGATCGCCGCGGTCGCCGCCCACCGCGATTCCCCTGCTGTTCGCCGCGCCCACGCGGGTACCTGATCGTCGTCGGTCTCGTTCCCGGGCGCGCTCACGCTGGTGAGTATGCCCGGCGGCCAATGGTGACAGAAGTATGACGCGGGGTTGAGGGTGGACTTTCCACCGGGCAGGGTGGGTTGTAGCTGAGGCCGATCAAGGAGGTCATGTGGCACGGGAGTACAACCGGAATCCGGCGGCTGTGGCCGCGCTGTCGCCTGAGCAGTATCACGTCACGCAGGAGAACGGGACCGAGCGGGCGTTCACGGGCGAGTACTGGGACAACCACGAGCCTGGTATCTATGTGGATGTGGTGTCCGGTGAGCCGTTGTTCGCGTCGACGGACAAGTTCGAGAGCGGATCGGGGTGGCCGAGTTTCACCAAGCCGATCGACAACGCCAATGTGGTCGAGAAGCGGGATCTGAGTCACTTCATGATCCGGACCGAGGTGCGCTCGTCGCACGGCGACAGCCATCTGGGTCATGTGTTCACCGATGGGCCGCGCGATGCGGGCGGGCTGCGCTACTGCATCAACTCGGCGTCGCTGCGGTTCATCCACCTCGACCAGCTCGAGGCCGAGGGCTACGGCCAGTACAAGTCTCTGTTCACGAAGGAGGAAGCGTGACCGACACGCGGAAGGCCATTCTGGCCGGCGGATGCTTCTGGGGCATGCAGGATCTCATCCGGAAGCAGCCGGGTGTGATGTCGACCCGGGTGGGTTACACGGGTGGTCGCAACGACAACCCGAACTACCGCAATCACCCCGGGCACGCGGAGGCGGTGGAGATCGTCTACGACCCCGCGCAGACGGATTACCGTGCGCTGCTGGAGTTCTTCTTCCAGATCCACGATCCGAGCACGAAGGATCGGCAGGGCAATGACATCGGGACGAGCTACCGCTCTGCCATCTTCTACCTGGACGACGAGCAGAAGCGGGTCGCCGAGGACACCATCGCCGACGTCGACGCCTCCGGCCTGTGGCCGGGCAAGGTAGTCACCGAGGTGACCCCGGCGAGCACGTTCTGGGAGGCCGAGCCGGAGCACCAGGATTACCTGGAGCGGTACCCGAACGGCTACACCTGCCACTTCCCGCGGCCGGGCTGGAAGCTGCCGAAACGGCAGGCCACGGCGTAGATCCGAGTGGGCCTCATCGGGGCGTGTCCCCGAATGAGGCCCCTTTTTGTTCCACAAACTAGTTGCGCAGAAACTAGTTGCATGGATACTATTGCTGCAGCGGTCGCGAGGGTGATCGAAGGAACCGGGGAAGGCAATAGACATGAACGGCATCAAGAAGGCACTGATCATCGGTGGCGGCATCGCGGGCCCGGTGACCGCGCTGGCGCTGCAGAAGGCCGGCATCGAGGCGACGGTGTACGAGGCGTACCCGGCCGCGGCCGACACCGGCGCGATGCTCACCGTCGCGCCGAACGGCCTTGCAGCGCTGGGGATCATCGGCGCGGACAAGCTTGTCGAGGCCGCCGGGCACCCGCTGCACAGCATGGTGATGGAGACCGGCACGGGCCGCACGCTCATGCAGGTCGACGCGCTGCCCGGCCTGCCGCCGAGCTGCACCATCCTGCGCTCGGACCTGTTCCGGGTGCTGCACGACCACGCGGTCGCCAACGGCATCACCATCGAGCACGGTAAGCGGCTGGTCGACCTCGAGCAGACCGAGACGGGCGTGATCGCGCAGTTCGAGGACGGCACCACGGCCACCGGCGACATCCTGATCGGCGCGGACGGCATCCACTCCACCGTGCGCACCCTGATCGACCCGCAGGCCCCCGGTCCGGAGTACACCGGCCTGATGAGCTTCGGCTTCGGCGAATTCACCCCGGACGGAAAGCTTTCCGACGGCGGCGAGGGCGATATCGAGGCGATGCACTTCGCATTCGGCAAGCGTGCCTTCTACGGCTACTGGCGTCAGCCGAACGGCAAGTATGTCTTCTTCAGCAACTTCCCGCAGGAACAGCCCATAACCCTCGCCGAGGCGAAGGCCGTGCCCGCCGAAGACTGGCTGGCGAAGCTGCGCGCCGCCCACATCGGCGACACTCCCGGCGAGCAGCTGTTCGCCGAGGCCGGCGTCGAGGACATGATCGTCACCGGCCCGATGGAGCGGATGCCCCACGTGCCCAACTGGTTCCGCGGTCGTGTGGTCCTGGTCGGCGACGCCGTGCACGCCCCGTCCTCCAGCTCGGGCCAGGGCGCGTCGCTGGCCATCGAGTCGGCCGTCGAGCTGGCTCGCTGCCTGCGTGACATCCCGGACCCCGCAGCGGCTTTCGCGGCCTACGAGCGCCTGCGCCGCCCCCGCGTCGAGGACATCTCGGACAATGCCGCCAAGACCAACAACGGCAAGACCTCCGGCCCGGTCGCCAAGGCCCTGTTCGGTCTGATGATGCCTATCGCGACCCGCACCTTCCTCAAGCCGGAGAAGATGTTCGGCCCGGTGCACCGTTTCGTCATCGACTGGGACGCAACGGTTACCGCGTGAGTCGGGCACAGTTATCCCCGGGGGCGACCCGGGGATTTCGCCTGTTGCGGGCGCCGGTCAGCGACGCAGCGCCCGGTACCCGGTCCAGAGCAGCAGGCCCGCGCCCACCACGACGAGAACGCCACCGAGGTAACTCCATTCGGAGTGCCCGGTCATGGGCGACCCGTGCAGGGAACCGGTGCCCTGCACGATCCAGATCACTCCGATGATGCACAACACGACGCCGATCACGGCCGAAACGATTCGCCCCATGACAACTCCTCGGTGGTCTGATCTCAGCATAGGAGTTCAAGGAGCGGGCCGTGTGACGAGACCAGACTGTAGGCGGACCGAGCATCGATCTTCCGCTGGGCCATCCGGTGATGGTCCCGGACCTCGTGTCACGGTCACGAATCCGCCAGTAGAGCGCAGTGCGTGGTTGCCACGTCGGTCGAGGGTGCCCCATCCTGACGCTGTTATGGCCGTGCCGAGAAAGAGGTATGGCCAGTGGCGCCAGGACTGCGATCACACCGGCCAGATCAGCTGGCAGCAGGACCGCGGCCAGTGGGGGATGAGCGACTGCGACCACGGTCGTGGCCACTGGGAGTGGCGCGACAACGACTGGCGCTGGCATCACGACCGTGACGAAGCCCCGGCGCCGACCCCCTGGAACCCCTTCGGCAGCCTGTGACCGTTCCTGATGCCGTCCCGGGGGGCCAGGGGGGGGGGGGGGGGGGGGAAAAACGTGGTTTTTGTGGGGAGTAGTAGGTGGTAAGCGGAAGAGGGAGGAG
>NZ_JBHZCS010000109.1:0-5955 GCF_042755705.1 Nocardia sp. NPDC059154 | reverse complement strand
GTGAACCCCTTTTGTAGCTTTTTCCCTTTTCCTGCTCCCTCCCCCCCCCCCCTTGCGCCCCGTGGGACGGCCGAACACTGTCGTTCTCGCGATGATCAGCCGTTGGCCAGCGACCGCGCGATGACCAGGCGCTGGATCTGGTTGGTGCCCTCGAAGATCTGGGTGATCTTGGCCTCGCGCATGTAGCGCTCGACGGGGAAGTCCTGGGTGTAGCCGTAGCCGCCGAAGACCTGGACGGCGTCGGTGGTGACCTTCATGGCGGCGTCGGTGGCGGTGAGCTTGGCGACGCTGGCCTGGCGGGAGTAGGGGAGGCCGGCATCGCGGCGGCGGGCGGCGTCGAGGTAGGTGGCGCGGGCGGAGTCGACGGCGGCGGCCATGTCGGCCAGGACGAAGCCGAGGCCCTGGTGGTCGATGATGGGGCGGCCGAAGGCTTCTCGCTCCTTGGCGTAGGCGACGGCGTCGTCGAGGGCGCGCTGGGCGATGCCGGTGGCGACGGCGGCGATGCCGAGGCGGCCGGAGTCCAGGGCGCTGAAGGCGATCGGAAGGCCCTGTCCCGGTTCGCCGATGAGGCGCTCGGCCGGGAGGAAGACGTCGTCGTAGGCGGCGGTGGTGGTCGGGACCGCGCGCAGGCCCATCTTCTCCTCGGGCTTGCCGAACGACAGGCCCTCGGTGCCAGCGGGGACCAGGAAGCACGAGATGCCGCGTGAGCCCTCGCCGGTGCGGGCGAACAGGGTGTAGTAATCGGCCTTGCCGCCGTTGGTGATCCACGCCTTGGTGCCGGTGATCCGGTAGCCGCCCTCGGCCTCGACGGCCCGGCAGCGCAGGGCGGCAGCGTCGGATCCGGCGTGTGACTCGGACAGGCTGTAGGCGCCGATCAGGTTGCCGGACAGCATCTCCGGCAGCCAGCGCTGCTTCTGCTCCTCGGTGCCGTAGGCGAACAGCGGATGGCACGACAGGCTGTGCACGCTCACCGCCACCGCGACCGCGGCCCAGCGTGCGCCGAGCTCCTCGAGCACCTGCAGATACACCTCGTACGGCTGCCCGGCCCCGCCGAACTCCTCCGGATACGGCAGGCTCAGTAGCCCCGCCGCACCGAGCGCGCGGAACGCCTCGGCGGGGTAGCGCTCCTGCTTCTCGTACTCCACGACCTGGGGCTCGAGCACCTTGTCCGCGATATCGCGGGTGAGCTCGATGAGGTCGCGGGCTTCGGGCGTGGGCAGCAGGCGATCGACGGGCATACCGGTCACATTACGACCGACACCCAATTGCGTGCAAGGGAGCACGCAATTTCGTAAGGCGGCTAGACTGACCAGGTGGTATCCGGTCTGCCCCCGAACAAGCATCAGGAGAAGAGCCTCCGCACCCGAGCGCTGCTGCTGGACGCGGCCATCGAGAGCCTGGCCGAGGTCGGGTACGCGAGCGCGTCCATCGCCGACATCACCGCGCGGGCCGGGGTGACGCGGGGCGCGCAGCTGCATCATTTCCACACCCGGCAGGAATTGTTCGCCCAGACCATCGAGCATCTGACGCAGCGGCAGGGGGAGGCGCTGCAGCGGCGGGAGCGGACGCTGTCGCGGGCGGTGTCGGCGGGGGAGGTGCTGGTCGAGCTGGTGACCGCGCCGTTCGCGGGGAAGCTGGGCAAGGCGGCGGTGGAGCTGTACGTCGGCATCGCCAACGACAAGGACCTGCGCCGGAACATGCTGCGCGTGCAGCACGACCTGACGATCGAACTGCTCGACGCCTGCGGGCGTTTCATCGACGTGCCGCGCGAACGCCTCGAGGCCGCGTTCTGGCTCACTATCAACCTGGTGCGCGGCGCGACCCTCGACGAGATGGTGGGACGGGATCGCCTGCGGCGCAAGCAGGTTCTCGCCGACTGGGCGCGGCTCGCCGAGGGCATGCTCGGGTGAAACACGAACGTTCACGGTCGCGATAACCGACCGTTGGATGGTTCGTGTGTGCCCGGCGGGCCGGGCACACCCTCGGGGGAGGGACGCCGTCGTGGCGATCAATCGGCGAAATCTGTTGCGGGCGGCCGGACTCGGCGTGAGCCTGGCCGCACTCGGGTCGGCAACCGGCTGCGAGCCGGAGGTGCCTGCCGCGCAACCGCCTGCCGGACAAGTGGATTGGGTTGGGCTACGGCAGCGCTTGAGCGGGACACTGAATCTGCCGTCCGATTCCGGTTATGCGACGGCGAAACTGGCCTACAACCCCGCGTTCGACACCCGGCAGCCTGTGGCAATCGCGCAGTGCGCCACGGCTTCCGATGTGCAGGCCTGCGTCGATGCCGCCGCGAGCGCGAAGATCCCGGTGGCGGCGCGCAGCGGCGGGCACAGCTACGGCGGCTACTCGACACCCGACAACGGCCTGGTCGTGGATCTGGGCGGGATGAGCGGGGTCGAGGTGAAAGCGGACGGCACCGCGGTCATCGGTGCGGGCACGCGGCTGATGGACGTGTACTCCGCGCTGGCCCAGGCGGGCCGCTGCCTCCCGGCCGGGTCCTGCCCGACGGTCGGGATCGCCGGGCTGACGCTCGGCGGCGGGGTCGGCGTGCTGGCCGGGAAGTACGGATTGACATGCGACAACCTGGTTTCGGCGCAGGTGGTCACCGCGGACGGCACGCTGCGGACCGCCTCGGCGACCTCGGAACCGGATCTGTTCTGGGCGCTGCGCGGTGGCGGTGGCGGCAACTTCGGCATCGTGACCTCGTTCACCTTCCGGACCGTGGCGGCACCGCGGCTGGCGGTCTTCCAGGTCCGCTTTCCGGCCGGATCGCTGACCGACGTGCTGGGCGCCTGGCAGACCTTCTCCGCGTCGGCTCCGGACGAATTCTGGTCCACCCTCGGTATTTCCGCCGGGAGCCCGCCGACGTGCCGGATCAATGGCTGCTATGTCGGATCCGAGAGCGAGATGAACGGTCTCCTCGACAAACTGGTGGCAGCCACCAAGACCCAACCGTCCAACAGGTATTCGCTGACCAAGGACTACCTATCGGCAATGATGTATTTCGGCGGGTGTGCGAATTATTCGGTGGAGCAGTGCCGGCCGAATTGGAATGGCGGGGGAGTATTGGGTCGTGAGTCGTTCACGGCCTCCTCGCGAGTACTGACCACACCGCTTTCCGACCCGAGTCGGTTGACCGCACTGCTCACCGGACGGGAAGGGATGGATATTCTGCTGGACAGCCTCTGCGGGGCTCCCTCGCGAATCGGCGCGAAGGACACGGCTTTTCCGTATCGCGGCGCACTCGCGACCGCCCAGATCTATGTCGGCGCCACCACATCGGATGCGCGGAACGCCGTGAACGAGGTACGGGATCGGCTCGGCGACCTGACCGGGAACACGGCATTCGTCAACTACATCGACCCCGACCTATCGAATTGGGGCAGCGCTTACTACGGCGACAACGCGTCTCGTCTGCACGGCATCGCCGAGCACTACGACCCCAATGGCGTCTTCACCTTCGACCAGTCGGCGTCGAAGGTCTGACGGCTCAGAACGGTGCGGGAAGTCGAGCGTAGACGGTCGGAGAGCCGGCCAGGGCTGTCCCGCGCGCCCACGAGGTGATGCCGACCAGCTTGCCGTCGATGAGCAGCGGTCCGCCGCTGTCGAATTCGGCGGTGTCGGCCTCGGTCGAGCCGGCGCACACCATCTCGGTGGCATCGAAGACGCCGGGGTAGTCGGCGGCGCAGTCGGCGTCGGAGACCAGTGGGACGGTGGCGCGCCTGAGCACGGTGTTGGACAGGTCGTTTTCGGAGGTCCCGCCCCAGCCGAGCACGGTCGCGCTGCCGCCCTGCGGCGCGGCGATCGGCACGGTGGGTCGGTGCTGTGGGGTCGCGAGGGTCAGGATGGCGAGGTCGTGATAGTAGACGTTGACGCCGTCGACCGTGTCGGTGCGGAAATCGGGGTGCAGGTGAACATTGGTGACGCTCAGGGTGATTCCGTCGTGCGAAGTCAGGTCGCTGCGATCGAAGGTGACCGTCAGCGCCTGCGGCAGCAGCTGCGCGATCGCCACACAGTGGGCGGAGGTGAGCACCTGGTCGGGCGCGATGAGTGCGCCGCCGCAGAACTGGCCGGAGGCGCGGGGGAAGAACAGCGGGGTGCCGACTGCGGCGAGCCAGGGATAGTCGCCGGCCTGGGCTTCGGTGCCGCCGACCACGGCGTTCGCCGGGAGCGTGGCGGGGATGACGCAGCCGATGAGCGCCGCGGCGAGCACGGCGATCCGGCGGGAGATCGACATCTGGCCATTCAAACAGAGATCAGGGAGTTTCGACGAGCGGAGGTGTCGGTCCCCCGGAGTACGGTCGCGAACATGACCTCCTGGACCGAGTTCGCCGTGGCCGCACCCCGTATCTCGACCATCTTCACCCGTCGTCATGCCGCCACCGGCAACCTGTGCATGCTCGCCACCCTCCGCAAGGACGGCTTCCCACGCATCAGCCCGCTCGAACCGCGCATCTTCGAGGGCGAGCTATGGCTGGTCGGTATGCCGGGGACGAAGAAGTTCGCGGATCTGGCCCGCGACCAGCGCTTCTGCCTGCACACGGCGACGGTGGACACGCAGGTCAGCGATGGGGACGTGAAGATCTTCGGCACGGTGCACGATGTCCAGGATCCCGAGCTGCAGCGGCGCTGGGCCGAGGACCTGTTCGCCGAGAGCGGGTTCGACCTGCGCGGCCGCAAGTTCGAGCCGTTCTACGCCGTCGACATCACGGGGGCGTCGTCGGTCGAGATCGTGGACGGGCGTATGGAGGTGACGGCCTGGAAGCCGGGGCAGTCCGAGCACGTGGTCGAGGTCTCCGATGCAGCGGAACCCGCGACGACATAACGTGCAATATTGCATCGAGTGCAAACAAGCAAACGATGCAAGTGTGCACGAAGTGCTGAACAAGGGTGTATTTCAGCGCTTTTCGGGGTCGGGATGCGGTGAGGAGTGGGTGTGGTGATGGAAATCCACCCGCCGTGGGGCTATCGGGAGCGACCGTCGGGGGTCGGCGGCGCGGTGGTGTGGACTCGCGAGGGCGTCGTGGACACGGATCTGCCCGTGCTGCCGGACGGCAGCATGGATCTGCTGTGGATCGACGGGCGACTCTCGGTAGCGGGCCCGGACACTCGCGCCTACCGTCCGCCGGTGGGATTCGCCGACCGGATCACGGGGATCCGCTTCTTCCCTGGCACGGCTCCGGCTCTGCTCGGGGTGCCCGCGCACGAACTACGCGACGCCAGAGCTGATCTCGCCGACCTCTGGTTGCCGGCAGACCTCCGCCGCGCCTCCGAGCTGATCGCCAAGGCGCCGAATCCGGCGGTCGGTCTCGAGACCATCGCACGCTGGCGTGCGAGCAAGACCGATGTCGCGGATCCGATGGTGCGATTCATCGTGACCTCGTTGGGCTCGGGGATGTCGGTGTCGGCGACGGCCGAAGAATTGGGGACGGGTCCGCGGCGGCTGCATCGACTCTCCTTGGCGGCCTTCGGGTATGGGCCGAAGACTCTGGGCCGGGTATTGAGGATGCAGCGGGCGTTGGCGCTGGCGCGGGATGGGATGGGGCTTGCGGAGGTTGCCGCATTAGTGGGATACGCGGATCAAGCGCATTTTACTCGGGATATTCGAGAGTTTTCGGACATGTCGCCCGGGCAATTGCTTGGGTTAGTGGAAATGTCCTCGGTCTGAATTTCCTTATATCACATGGTAATTCATGCTTTATTGGCATGTGGCAGAGGTAGAATTGATGCATGGATTCGAAGGGGGAAACACTCGACACGTGCGGCATCGCCGACCTGGCAGCCGCCGTCGAAACCCTCTCGAATTCCATCCTCAACGGAAACCTGAACCCGTTCTCCGATGGCGATGTTGTGGAGTTGATGCAGCGCCTGGAAACCTGCAAACGTCAACTGTCGGCGCTGGATTCACGCCTGATCATCGAAGCCTGCAACCGTTCGCTGCCCGAAGGCAGT
>NZ_JBHZCS010000108.1:0-23633 GCF_042755705.1 Nocardia sp. NPDC059154 | reverse complement strand
GCTGTGGCGCTGCGCCATCGACAAGCTACTCCAACGCCCGAATCCCGAACGCCGCCAACGATCCAACGCCCGCGTCGTCAAACGCAAAGTCCTCAAATGGGCAGCCAAACGCACCCACCACAAACACCACCCGCAACCCACCCATCAGGCGGAATGCACCATCCGAACACCTTAACTGAACGGTATTGGTCTTAGCCTCGATCCACCGACCGGGTTTCGGGGCTGGTACGACGTGCACATCAAGACACCCAGCAACACGCGAGCATCGAAACCCGCCGGGCCGCGACCACGCCGCAGAGCTTAAAACTCAAGTTAGGGCGGTGCGGGTGACCGTGCCCCGGATCAGGGTGGCGAATCGCAGCAGCTCTTCCACGGCGGTCGCAATCATCGTGGGATCGGCGCGCAGGGTCTCCCATCGTGTGCGGTCGTGCAGCAGTGTCAGAACCGACAGTGCGAGCATGTTGGCGGTGGTCTCGTGGCCCGCCCTCGGTGTGGGAGATGGCCGCTGGAACTGGACCAGATCAGCGGCCGGCTACGGGTGACGGTCGATCAGGTCATGTCCGAAGGCGGGTTGTGGGACGAAGAAACCGCCGCGCGCGCGTTCCGCCACACCGAAGGCGACAGCGTCGAAGCCGCCTACCTGGTGCGATCGTTCCGGCTCAGCCTGCCTCGGCTGGCGACGACCCCCGTGACCGACACCGACGAGTTGACCACGCTGCGGCGCGTGGTGCTTGGCCTACCGGACGGCTCGGATCCTGGTGCTGCCGGTCGGCGACCAGGCGCGAGGTGGCTTCGATAGTCCGCAGGCCGGGCGATGGTAGGCCATCAGTGATTCTCCTGCCAGGTGATGGTGCTGATGCACTGGAGCCCGAGGACCCGGCCGTGGCAGTCGAGCAACCACAGGTCGGTCCCTGCCGGCGCCCGGCTACAGGTCCTGTTCGCGTTCACTAAGCACCAGGTCGATATCAGTGCGGCCCGGCGCGAGGAACACGGTGACGGTGTCGGCCACCCCAGGTCCGGTGATCTCGATCCGCCACACGCTTGCAGCAGCTCGTCACGTTGCGGTGCCCGCGCGAAGGCGACCAGTTCTGCCTCACGCGCTTGGCTGAGCGCCGCGCCGGTGTGCTCGGTGATCTCACGTACCGCGGTGTCGGTGCCGCCGATCAGCGCAGCAGGTGTGCTATCACCGCGACCGATCCGGCACCGTCAGGGACACATTGCCCCTTTCTGACGTACTCCGGTCGAACCTCCTGCGGAACCCGATGTCGCCTACCTGCCGGGGATGGCGATGCGCCGCATCGCCGATCTGTACCCGATGCAAACAGAACCTATGCCCGCGACGCGTTCATCATCGCCGATGCCGCACGCACCATGCCGCATGCTGTGCCGCGTCGATACCGGCGACGCCCCTCACCGAGTTGTGGGTCCTCGCCGACTCCGACGACGACCATGCTGGCGAAGCGACTCGCACAGTCAGCCGCATCCGCGGCCTGCTGGCCATCGAACGCGTTCTGAGGCTCTCACTCGCGCACCCGGCATCCTCGAAATCCCGTCGCGCTGCGGTCGCCCGGAATGCCTCTGCTCCATCGGCCATCGCAAACTCACCGCCATCGCGGTCATATACCTATTCCGCATGGGTGCTCGACTGACCGACAAGTTTCGCCGCCTGGCCCGCGCAAACCATTGTCGTTCCTGGCGCCGAAGGCTGCCGAGGTTGCGCTCCCCAGACTCGCTGATTCCGTGAAATCAGGACTACAGCAACCCCAAGCGATCGCCGCTGATATCGAGAGGATGCTCGATGATCATCCTCTTCCCTCGGTACTGACCTCGATGCCCGGGCTGGGACTCGGGATCGAGCCCGCATCCTGCTTGGGTCGGCGACGGATGCGCAGGCATTCTAGGATTCGATGCCGCGTTTGGCGGCCCTGCCGACGCAGGCAGTGGCGTTACGGCTCCTGATAAGCCTGGCTCGCCCCCTCGGAGTGGCTCGATTGCCGTCGCGGTCGACGATCGCGACGTCGTGGTAGCCTTTGGCCCCATAGGACCGTTCGTCGAGAGTTTCGATCGTGGTGCTGTATCGCGATGTTGAGGGCTGCTTCGTGGTGCCCGAGCACTGCACGGTCGTTGGCCTCGGTGATCGGTCGCTGATCACGACCATGTCGTCGGCGAATCGGCGGCTGTCATTGTACGGTGCTGACGTCTTGTTGCTGCGTTCGCGAATATAGTCGGAGCCGACCTGTCAGAGTGCGGTCCGCCTGACAATAATGCCTGATAGATCATCTTCTGGCTGACCCGCATACCTCGTCGTTGGGGCACCCCCGGCGGAGTTGATGTGAGATCTGATCTGCACTGATGACCGGTACCGGGCGGGGCCCCGCGGAGACGGCTTCGCGCAGTACATGATTGCCCGCCAGTTTGGACGCGTGCGAACGCGCCCCGCGCCACCTTGGCGTCCTCATGCGGGCCGTAGGGCAGTGACTGATAGACACAGCATGCCTTTACTTCCCGCGGCACCGCCACGATCACGGTCAGCCATTGGCCAGTCGGTGATGTCCAGGCGAGAACGCACAGCGGCTAGCGACTACACAACGACCTAACTAAATCTGCGGTTCTCATGCTGACAAGATCCGGGACTCACAGACGGACGCCCATCTGAGGTCCTTCCGCGCTCAGGCACAGCCGATTGAGGGCCGACCCGTTGTTCGGAGCACGTTGCACAAAGCCGAGTTCGAACTGGCCGGCTGGTCCGCAGCCGAACCGACGGTGCAGCGCGGGCGCTTGAACCCTCGCCCCAACCCCGGGGAGGAACTTGAAATTAACAGGACGACACATGCGGCCGCACCAGAACGCACCAGAATGCCACGGTATCTCGCCGTCGCTTACCGATGTTTATTCGCAGCGCACTCCCGAAAGCAGCCACCGGCACGGCCTTGACGACCGATAGACGGGACCGAAATACCTTGGGAGACAGTCCCTAGTCGACTGCAGCCAAGTTTCGACACGGGGCCGGCATGCGATCGCGTCACCCATCTGCACAGTTTGTCCCCCGAAACACGCCAGACTGGATCATAAAGCAGTGTTGCACAATATCTGGAACCAAGAAGCGATGGACCACACCTGACGGATTGTGCTTTATTAATCGTGCCAAGCCGCACACTGTGGCCAAACCCACAACATTTTTAGGAGATACAGTTCGCAGACCGTTACCTACTCATGCTTGCTAAGCCCGTGTGACACCAGGACAGGAGTTGCTCTCCCAGTGCTTAGGTATTGGACTTCTAACACCTGGGTTCTAGGCCGCAACTCAGTTAATTATTTCCACACCAAGAGATAATAGCATTCCTAGGTGGATGGAATGAAGTCGGTAACGCAGGCGTAAAAAGTAATCACGATACCAGGATTAGAATCAGAATTCCACATGAAATTCCCCGGTATTGCGTAGAGACAAGGCCTTGCCTGCATGGAGTTCCTGTCACCCAATATTTTCCAAAGAAGCTCTTTTCACGGCGCGAAGCTCTTTTCACGGCGCCGGTTTCTGTGCCGATCAGCTAACCAAGGCACTAAACCGCCTTGTCAAGCTAACAAGTGCAGGACTCGAAGGCGCCGCTGGAAAGAACCTAGCCTCCTCCAAAGTCGACGCTGCCAAAATGTATTGTGGCTCCACGCCGAATCCTCCAATCGCGAATTTCCCGCGCGTCAACGCTCAGCGGGAAGGAGTCTTCAGCATCAAGCCCCCCGTCAACGATCGCCGGTGTCGCCCGCCGGTTTATGTCGAGCTGCAAATACACTAACAGACGTCCCTACCTGATACGGCTGGGATCGTGGGCATTCCAAGCATCGCCTATTGAATCGGCCCACGGGTCGCGCCTCGATCCTCCGATCGCCAGCGCCCACGACTTGGCCGACCCCCTACATCTCGGTCAATCTGTACTCCCCTCTGCCAGCAGTTCCGACAGGTACCGACTCTTGCATGCGCTACCAGCAAGAGTTTTGGCAAACAGAACTCATTGCGTGCAGGCTCGCGCCGCTCCGGAGTGACAACCACCGACGGCACGTGATAGGCGCACGATTTCGGATGTCAATTTTTAGCGACCAACCAGTTCATATGGAACGCATAAGCCCACGTACAACTGAAAAGTCGTATCCCTATGCAATTGCAATCGCAATTGCCAACCGCTTTCGACCAGGAGTTATTTATGAACCCTCGAACTTTGCGCAGCGCCGTGGCCGCCGCCGTCTGCATCGGCGCCATCGCTGTCCCGGGCGTCACGACGGCCGGTCCGGCCCACGCTGACACGTTCGTCGCCCTGCCTGATGGCACGAAGCAGGGCCCCAACGGGGTGGTCATCACCCGGTCCGGTGAGCACGCCACGATCTCCCCGTCGCTGGCCGACAACGGCGCCGGGCGCACCGTGTGGGTCTCGGGCAACGCGAGCGCCGATGTCCCCGACACCCCCGAAACCAAACCCGGGCCATGGAACGGGCCCAACAACGCGCCGGGCACCAACAACTCCTCCACCCACGGTAGTTCGATCATCGACACCGGCTACATCGTGGGCTGCCAGGTCAACATCGGCTCCGACGCCATCTCCGCCGGGGTCTCCGGCAGCGTGAGCCTGACCGGCGGCAGCCTCGGCGGCTCGGTCGGTCTCAAGCTCGGGCCCGGCCAGGTCGCGTTCGTGGAGATCGACTCCAAGGACATCACCAAACCCGGCCACTACTCCGTCGAGTACCAGGACGCGCAGATGCAGATCCAGAACTGCGCCGGCTACGCCCAGGCCCGCGCCTACACCGTGGTCGAGATCGTGGGCGATCACTACTCCAAGACCACCCTCTACGGCCAGCCCTTCTCCATCGGCTGACACCCGCCCTCGTCAATTCTCCTCACACACACAGCGATCCATTCTCAGGACTCCTCATGACAATCCCGCACCTCACCGCCCGCGCGGCCAGCACCGGCGCCGCCGCGGTCGCCGCCGCCGCCCTCGCCCTGTTGACCACCCCACCCACCGCGGCCGCGGACACCGTTGTTCCGCTGCCGGGCGCGGACCTGACCAAGACCCTCTCCGACGGCACCACTGTCCACATCTGGCTCGACGGGGAATCGGCCAACATCAATCCCTCCATGGGCGCCACCCCGTTGCATCGCAACGCCTGGGTCTCGGGCACCGGCCACGTCGAGATCACCGCCGGCAACACCGCCTCGACGACAGGGCTCATCTACCCCGGCTACGTCGTGGGCTGCCAGGTCGCCATCAATGGTGGTGGCGTCAACGGCGGCCCCACCGCCGGAGTCACCGTCGGTTCCAACGGCAGCGTCACTCCGTCGCTGTCGGGCAATGCCGGCGCCAACCTCAGCCTCGGTCCCGGCCAGGCGCAGTCGTTCTACATCCTGGATCGGGAGAAGGCCGACGGGTTCGGTGCCGATTCCCACAAGAAATACAACTCCTTCACCAGTGGCAGCGGTTCGGTGGCCTGGGCGGATGAGACGATCGGCCTCAACGGCTGCGCCGGCTACGCCCAAGCCCGCGCGTTCGTGTCGGTGGAGATCGACACCGACACCATCACCAGCTGGGTCACCATCTGGGGCCAACCCTTCAGCATCGGTTAACTAATCGTCTGACGGGTAATTCCTCCGTCGCTTAAACTCTACGTCGATTTGAAAAACGGCTGGATTAAAGATTGCATCAGGCCGATCTCCCTAAATGCCGCACAATTGAAAGGTTATTATTCCATGCGGATTTCGACCGTCAAAGAAATAAAGACAAAGGAAGGCCGTGTAGGGCTAACCCCTTCCGGCGTCGCGATGCTGACCCAGGACGGGCACACCGTTTTCGTCGAACGCGACGCGGGAAAAATTTCAGGTTTCGCCGACGAACAATACGAGCAGGCAGGCGCTAAAGTTGTCGACCAGGCCGAGGCCTGGAGCAACGCCGAACTGCTCGTGAAAGTTAAAGAACCGATTGTCGACGAATACCGGTATCTGCGCGAGGACCTCGTCCTGTTCACCTACCTACACCTCGCCGCGGATCGCCCCCTCACCGAAGCTCTACTACGCGCCCGCACCCTTTCTATCGCCTACGAGACCGTGCAGGACAGCTCCGGGCTACCGCTGCTGACGCCGATGAGCGAGATTGCCGGCCGCCTGGCGGCCCATGCCGCAGCCAACTATCTGACCGTCCCAGAGGGCGGTCCGGGTAAACTACTCGGAGGCTCGCCGGGCGTTGAGCCGTGCCGAGTCGTCGTCATCGGCGGCGGTGTAGTCGGTACTCAGGCAGCCTTGGTGGCCCTCGGCATGCAAGCGGAAGTCACCGTACTGGACACCTCAGCCACCCGAATCCGCGAACTCACCACTGTATTCGGTGGCCGTGCCCGGGTTATCGCGAGTGATCCCTTGAGCCTTGAGCGAGAACTCGCCCACGCCGATGTCGTTATTGGTGCTGTACTTGTTCCGGGCAAGGCCGCCCCAAAGGTCCTCCTCCGAGAACATCTTGCCCTATTGCCGTCATCCGCCCTACTTATCGATGTCGCTATAGACCAAGGCGGCACATTCGAGACCTCATCCCCGACAACCTATGCCGCTCCGACCTATGAAACTGATGGTATACGCCACTACTGCGTAGCGAATATGCCTGGAGCAGTACCTCAAACCTCTACACGCGCGCTGACCAACGCAACGTTCCCCTACCTGCGTCAACTCGCCTTCCTCGGAGCCGAGAAAGCTACAGAGAGGAACGATGCTCTGCGACTTGGTGTCAACACCCACGCCGGAGCGCTGCGCCACGAGGGTGTAGCGGAGGCCTTCCCCGACTTATCACCCTCCGCAGTCAGCCGTCAAAAGGATAGCTACTGACGGAGGAAATTGACGCGCCGCGTCGATATCAGGGAGCGATTTAAAATCGGTTCAGTCGATTTCCATACCATCTGGATATCAGCTCGGCGCGGGAGAGCCGTGGTGAGGGAAGAACTTCTAATACATCCGCTAATTCCAACGAGCCCGACGTTACTATCCGAGTAAGTTGGAAGGATATTAGAGGCGACCGCCTGGTTCTGTTCTACCAGGCGTGCGCCACTGCAGCACGCCGGTTCTAAAGTGCTTCGACGAAACCCGCCGCGACGCCGAAGTGCCGGCCATTGGCGGTGCTGGCGCATGACTCCTCCCCGGCTCCCTTGCGAACGAAATTGCCTGTTTCCTTGACACGTGAGCGAACGGGATTCATTTGAAACCTCATGTTCCAGAAATGCGAGGTGGAATTCGATTGGCAATCCGCCCGGAATTCAAAGAGTCTCCCGAGTGCCGTCAGCGGAAGCAAAGCCGGAGGACGAATAGTTTGAATATCATGTTCCCATTGGGTGGCAAATATCGCCTATCGGGAGGCGGCTGCTCTGACGATCGTTTTCCTTCGCAGCACGCGGTAAACGGCGCCCCATCCGCCCTCTAGGAGAACGATCCGCAAGCAGGCACGCACATTTCAAGAGCAGCTATTGAGTCGTTGCAGTATAGAAAGAATATCAGTGAAGTACTCAAAATGTGGATTATGCGGCAAACAACTACACTCGGTTGCGGAATGGGATCGGCATATCAGGATACATGCTAAATGGAAATCCGATTCGACCCAGTGTATGACGCCGGAAGACTGGGCAGCGGTAGCAGCCTGGCTGAATCCTCATGGAAACCATGTTAGTGCAGGACACATCGGCCCGGAATGAGGTTTGCCGATGTAGAAGTCGCGCGAACTCCCACGGCTCGTTGCAGCGCAACGCCGAATGCGGACCGCAGTTCAGAGGCAACGACGCGTTTGGCGCGGTGTGGCCGCCGGGAGTATTGGCTGGTCTTCGGGTCTAGATACCGATCAATGTCATTGTATGGTGGACGCAACGCCGTAGCGGCGCAATCGTCGACATCGAATTGCTCACGACACGAGGGCCTGCGTCGGGCCGACCCCAAATCTACGACAGTAATGTTGACCAGATAATGACGGGGCTAGCCGTGGCCAGCCGCCAACTGTGGACTGCTCGGTGAAAGTGATGGCCGCGAAAGATGCCTCAACTCGATCGCGACATCGCGGCCGATGATCTTGGTCGCACACGCGCGCCCTAGGTGTATGAGGCCGTGACGTTGGTGACGCCGGTGCGCAGGCGGCTGGCTGGTGGCTGGTTTCCGGCGGCAGTGTGAGGAGGAATTCTTCGGCCGGGATCCGGTTGTAGCGTTCGACTTTGCCGTTGTGGCGGGCGTATATGGGCTGATGCGTTGATGTTTGGCGCCGAGCAGGACCTTGGCGAAGTCGTGGGCTCGGTCAGGAGCCGTTGTCGGTGACGATGCGTTCGATGTGGGTGATGCCGTGCGCGGCGAAGAACGCTCGTGCCCGGAACATGAATCCGATTGCTGTCACGGCTTTTTCGTCGGGCAATGCCTCGGTGTAGGCCAGTCGGGAATAGCCGTCGACCGCGGAGTGCAAGAACACATAGCCGACGCGTTCACCACGTGATTTGGCGGCGTGGTTGGCCTTGTGCTGGACAGAGTCTCGACCGTGGACACGCCAGCCGCCACCGTCGCGGATGCGACCGACCTTCTTCACGTTGACGTGGATCATGTGTCCGGGCCGGCGGGCAACGATGCGCCGGGGAGCCCGGTTGGTCTCGCCGATCGGGTCGAGGAACCGGCGGCGGTTGAGCCCGAGCCGCAGCAGGTGGCGGCCGATGGTGCGAGCCGAGATCTGTACCCCCTCGGCGGCGAGCTGGCTGTGGATGCGCCGGGCCGACCATTTCCCGATCACGGCGCAGGATTTCGATCCAAGCCACCACTGTGGCGGTGTCGCAGTGGGGCTGTGGTGCGGGGTGGCCGAGCGGTCGGCCAGCCCCAACTCGCCATAGCGGCGAAAACGGTTGACCCACTTGGACGCGCATTGGCGCGAGATTCCCATCTCGGCAGCGACGTATGCGATCGGGCGGGACTGGCAACGCTGCACGAGACGTCGTCGTCCTTCGAGGGACAACGGGGCATTACGGTGGGACACGGCGGGTCTTTCTTGCCGGCGGATAGGGGATTGGCGTTTCTCATCCTGCCGCTGAAAGACCCGCCCCTCAGCTCACGCCCTGCCCCGCGCCACCAACGTCATGCCCCGCAACAACGGGCGCGTTCGCGCCGTCCGGGAACGTCGGCCTGGCGCCTGTGGTCTCACCGGGCGCTGAAGCGCTGACGCGGGACCGGCTGCGGCACGTCGATCAGCACTACATCCGCGCGGACACGATGGCTGCGGCGAACACGGTGCTGGTCAACGCCCAGGCTGCGGTGCCGCTGGCGCAGCTGTGGGGCGGAGGGGTCGTGGCCAGCGTGGACGGGATGGCCGCCTGCCATGACAGCAATGCGTCCTTGCCCGGGCACGCGTACTTCGCCAGCGACCGCACCGACGTGTGCCCGGACAGTGCCATCAGCATCGGTGTCGAGGCACCGTACTCGGCGGCGTGCGTGAGACGGCTGTGCCGGAGCTGGTGCAGCGTGAACGGGCCGCCGGTGAATCCGGTAGTGTTCTCCTCGAACAGCTGCGCAGCCCGTCGATACGACAGCCGGGCCCGCTGACTACCGGGGTCCGTATCGGCCACCGCGACATGTGGTTTGGCCCTCCGCTCGGTCAGAAACACCGGACCTGCGCGGCGACCGGCGAGCATGCGGGGCAGCAGGCGGGCGGTACCGGTCTGCCACGCCACAACGTCCACCGTGCCAGCCTTGCTGGTCACCCGGGCGCACCGGTTCGCGGTGTCCAGGTCCGGAACATCGAGCTCCAGCAATTCGTCTGCGCGAGCGGCAGTTTCGTACAGCATCGTCCACAACACCCGCTCCCGCAGGTCGACCTCCAGACTCAGGATCGCGGTCACCTTCAGCGGATCACCGACCAGCCAACCCTGCTCGGCCCAGTTACCCGCACGCCGCCTTCAACGACGCCAGTCGCACGTTGAACGTCTGCGCCGCCGCGGCGCCCCACCGGAACCGGAACCATCCATCCACCCGGTATGCGTCGAGCAGCCCGACATCACAGTCCGCGCCGAACCCGTCGACCACAGCAGCAAGGGCGACCCCGTAGCCGCGGCGAGGGTTCGGCAAAGAGATCGTGCTCAGGTAGATATCGCGAGCATCTGCCAGGCGCACGCTCTGCCGGATCGACCTCACATTGCTCGATTCGGCCACACAGCGCCCGCCCCTTCCTTAAGACAAGGCTAAGACGGTGTCTCATGTCGCTGATTTCGCCATCGCGAGTTTCTTGTAACAGGTTCGTTCGATGACCCAGCGATGAGCGCCGAGGTGCTGCGAGGATTCGACGCCCTGGCGGGCGATGCGGACTGCGATGCCCCGGTCGCAGACCCACCGGCGCAGCTCAGCGATGTCATAAGCCTTGTCCGCGTGCAGTTTCGACGGTTTGCGGCGTCGGGGCCCGCGCCGGGATCGGACCGCGGGGATCGCTTTCACCAGCGTCCGCAGCGCCTCGGCGTCATTGGTGTTGGCCGCCGAAACCCCCACGGCCAGAGGGATTCCCGCGCGATCGGACAGCACGTGCAGTTTCGAGCCGGATTTGCCACGATCGACCGGATTCGGACCGGTCAGATCGCCCCCATTTTCGCTCGCACCGACGCCGCGTCGATCACCGCCCGCGGCTAGTCGATCAAGCCTTGGCTGCCCAGCTCGTCGAGCACCGCAAGATGTAGGTGCCGCCACAGACCTGCCTTGGTCCACACGGTGAAGCGGCGATGCGCCGTCGGCACGGTAACCCCGAACGACGGGGGCAGCATTCGCCACGCACAACCGCTGGTCAGTACGTACACCACGGCGGTGAACACCGCTCGCTGGTCGGCCGGCGCGGTACCGCCACCCTGCTTACGCGGGCCGAACTTCGGCAGCAACGGCTCGGCCAGCTCCCACAACTCGTCCGGCACCAGCCGACGCGACCGGATCATGCGTGACACAGGGGCGAGAAGTCACACCGGGCCTGGGGCCGTAGCCCTGGTTCAGGACTACCAAGAAGGTGACGGGGTCACACGATTCGTGGCCAAATAGCCGATCGACGCCTCCTGGAGCGTGTTCGTCAACTTGCAGTGTCGTGCAGATATCGGGGCCGAAGGGCGGTCCCGGGAAGGAGCCTGACGTCAAGGTCGTCGGGCGCACCAGCACGGCGACCGGCCCGCGGTGCTGGTGCGGTCTAGTGCCGGTCGTTGCCCGGATCAATCGGGCTCGCGCGATATCGCTGGGGTTCTGTCCAGCCTTCCAGCCTCTGGACCGCAAGATCGTTTCTAGGGGACGCAAACGAGAAGGATCGTATGAAGAAGTCGAAACGTGCTATTGCAGGATCGTTCAACGATTTCGTATAGTGGCCTAGTTCGTCCGCTGGCTTAGGAGCAGCTGTGGCAGCTTCACCTGAGCCTTGTGTTGCTCATTGGAAGACGAGGTTCGCGCCGTGCATATGACCCCTTGCAGAGGCGATTGTGAGCCGCCCGGCACTACTCAATCGCATGCGGAGAAGGCCGGAAGCGCATGACTATTGACCTCAATGCCGATCTGGGCGAGGGTTTCGGACGGTGGACCGCCGGGGACGACCTCGGTCTACTCGATCTCGTCACCAGCGCGAATGTCGCGTGTGGATTCCACGCCGGCGATCCGAGCATCATGCGCCGCGTCTGTGGCCACGCTGCCGTCCGCAACGTGGTGATTGGGGCTCATGTCGGCTACCGCGACCTCGTTGGCTTCGGTCGCCGCGATATCGACGTGAGTGCTTCCGACGTCGGAAACGAGACCGTGTACCAGATCGCTGCGCTAGACGGGCTTGCCCGCGCGGAAGGTACCCGTGTCCGTTACCTCAAACCACATGGGGCGCTGTACCACCGATCTGCTCATGCTGATGAGATTGCGGCCGCGCTCGTTCAGGCAGTCTGTGACTACAATCCGGACCTGGAGATTCTCGGCCCACCAAATTCGGCATTGGCCCGCCACAGCGCCGCCGAAGGCTTACGTTTTCGTGCTGAGGGGTTCGCAGACCGGGGCTACAACCCCGATGGTTCGCTCGCCGAGCGATCGCAACCGGGTGCAGTGACAAGCGTCCCCGAAGATGCTGCTGCCCAGGCGCTTTCGATCGCTGTGCATCGCACGGTTCGGACCGTTACCGGTTCCCTCATCAACCTCGACGTCGACAGCTTATGCGTCCACGGCGACAGCGCTCACGCTTTGGAGACCGCTCGGCAGGTGCGCGCAACCCTGGCCGACGTGGGTGTTGTCGTGGAAGCGTTCGTATGACCAGCGCACTCTCGGCCAGTCAGTGTGCCCGTGGCTGGCCTTGCCGCGCCGCCACGGTGCCAATCGATTGTCTCCTCGTGGGTCGCGCGGCATTCGCCGCGGACACTGAGGCCTTTGCCGTGACCGGGGACGATTTCCTGGTGGCCATCGTCGGCATCTCACACCAACATGACTACGCGACGTGGTGTCATCAAAAGACTTCGCAGCTGAGGATGTCTACTCGCGGACTGCCGATCTACCTTGCTGCGCGGAGAGGCGGAGTTGCGGTCGAGTCGGTGTTCGGTTCAAAACGCCCTGTTAAGCTCTTTGGACCAGGCCCGTCACTGCTCATAGCAGGGGACCGGAGGCCTATTGGGTTCGCGCGGTTCCCACCGCCACGGATTGATCCGGCGTTTATGTGCGGTCCGCAGGGAGGCTTGATACACCTGAGCGCGCTTCGCGACCGCCGCGACAGTCGGCTCAACAACCCCGCAGTTCTTGCGATCGGTAGGTCGCGGACACGCCTCAGTCCGACCGGGTCGGGCCGAGGCGTGTCCGGCCCAACGACAGTGAACCCGTGCGCCATCGATCGCGCCACCGAGAACTGGGCACGAAGCTGCTCGACGAGATTGTCCAGGCACCGCCCTCCGGTCAGCCGGTGATCTCCCTCGCTACCCCCGCGTGGATTGACACCCGTTATCGGCGCACTCGCCCATACCGGTGTCAACGGTGTCGACCAGATCCGACTAGGACAACTGCCGCGCACGTATCCGCTGCAACACGCCGAACACGTCACCCGACCGAGCGAAGGCCACCATGGTGCTTGCATACGACCTCACCGACTTCACCAGCGACGACTGGGACCAACGAGTTGTCCACGCCTCCACAGGGCGAGGGATCACCGGCAGCGAGATTCAGCGCTGGCTCGAAATATTGCCCCCGGCCTACAAGATCGCGACATCATCGAGCGATGCGCTTGCAGATTTCATTGAGCTCGATCGTCTAGCCGACGGCAACATCAGTCTCAACATCGATGCAGCACCCGATCAGTCAGCTGTGCAGCTACGGCTGCGACTGCGATCGCGCGCCGCCACCGTGACCCTAAGCCAGATCGTCCCGGTCCTACACAGTATGGACCATGAGGTGCTGTATGAGCACGCCTACGCCATTGGTGGCCGGGACCGTGACGCCAGCTGGATTCATGACATCGGCCTCCAGATCAACGGCGCCCACCGTGGTCTCCGTTCGAATTCACTCACCACTCGGATCAGCGATACTCTTACGGCAATCTGGGGAGGCCGCTGCGAGGCCGATGGTTTCAATGCTCTCGTAACACACAGCGGCCTGACCTACCAGCAAGCGAACCTAGTACGAGCTTATGCCGCCTATCTTCGACAACTTGGCACTCCATATAGCACCGACACCGTTTTGTCGGTGCTACGCAAATATCCAGACACCGCAAGCCGGCTGATCGACCTCTTCCACACCCGGTTCGACCCTGACCGTCACCAGGACGGTGACGGCGCCGACCTGGTGAAGAGTATCACCGCGGAGATCGCCGCGGTTACTAGTCTCGATGCGGACCGCATTCTTCGGGCGCTATTGACTGTGATTCAGGCAACCGTCCGGACGAACTACTTCCGCACGGCTGAGCCCCTCAAACTTCAAGCTCTGGCGCTCAAACTAGACACCGCCCGGATTCCCTTCGCCCCGCAGCCCCGCCCAAGCGCCGAAATTTTCGTGTATTCGCCACATGTGGAGGGGGTGCACCTGAGATTTGGCAAGGTCTCCCGCGGCGGGCTGCGCTGGTCGGACCGCCGCGACGACTACCGGACAGAGATCCTCGGCTTAGCCAAGGCTCAAACAGTGAAGAACGCAGTGATCGTCCCCGTAGGGGCCAAAGGTGGGTTCGTCGTGAAGACGCCTGGCCTCAGACATCTGACAAGCACAGGCACCCCCGGAGAAGGCACATCCGGCGTTGCCGGCTACCGAACCTTCGTCAGCGCATTGTTGAGTATCACCGACAATCTCGACCCCGCCACACGTTGCGCCGTTACTCCAGACCGGGTCATCGCCTACGACGGAGATGACACCTATTTGGTGGTGGCAGCCGACAAGGGCACGGCCACTTTTTCTGATATCGCCAACTCCATTGCAGCCGAACACGGATTCTGGCTCGGCGACGCTTTTGCCTCTGGCGGATCAGTCGGCTACGACCACAAAAGGATGGGGATAACCGCACGAGGCGCCTGGGAATCAGTCATTCAGCATTTCCGTGAACTCGGCCACGAAATCACGAACAGCCCGACTACCGTAGTAGGCATCGGCGATATGAGCGGCGACGTCTTCGGCAACTGGATGCTACTCAGCCGTCACCTGCAGTTGGTTGCCGCATTCGACCATCGGCACATCTTCGTGGACCCCAATCCAGACCCGGCCACCTCCTACACCGAACGCGCTCGCCTGTTCGGGCTCAGCCGCTCGTCTTGGGCCGACTACAACCCCGCCCTGCTTTCGGCCGGCGGCTTCATTTCTTCGCGCGTTGCCAAGCGCATTTCGCTCACCGCTGCCGTGCGTAGCGCCCTCGGCATCGATGAGACGGTCACCGCCCTGACGCCAGCCGAGCTCATCTCCGCCATTTTGTCGGCCCCTGTCGACCTGATATGGAATGGTGGAATTGGGACCTATGTCAAAGCCACCACCGAAACCCACGCCGACGTGGGCGATAAGGCCAACGACACTGTCCGTATCAATGGCAACCAGCTCCGTGCGCGAGTAGTTGGTGAAGGTGGCAATCTCGGCCTGACCCAGCTCGGCCGCATCGAGTACGCCCGCGCCGGGGGACGCGTCAACACCGACGCTCTTGACAATTCCGCAGGTGTCAACTGCTCGGACCACGAAGTCAACATCAAGATTGTGCTGGACGCCGCTGTCCGATCCGGCATCCTCGACCTCGCCGACCGTGCCTCTTTCCTCGAATCAATGACCGACGTCGTCGCTGAGCTCGTTCTTACCGATAATCGCCGCCAAAACGAAATTCTCGGCATTCACCGCAGCGAGGCGGCCGTTTCAGTCGCGCTCCACGCACGGCTTGCCGCGCATCTGCAGAACGACCACGGCCTGGACCGAGATCTCGCTGGGCTCCCCGGTTCGACCGGTTTTGCCGCGCTGAGGAAGGCGCAAACCGGTCTGTCCGGTCCGGAACTAGCGCAGCTCATTGCGCACGTCAAACTCGCTTTGAAAGCCGAGATCGTCAATTCGCCGGCGATCCACAGCCTTGCGTTCACCTCCCGGTTCATCCACTATTTTCCAGGCAAACTCACTGAGTCCTACCCAGGTCTCATACGCAGCCACCCCCTGCGCAACGCCATCACCGCAACCGAAGTGGTGAACGACATGGTCGACGCAGCCGGAATTACTTTCGCTTTCCGGCTCCGTGAGGAAATCGGCGCCGACGGCGTCGACGCCGCAACAGCATTCGTCTGCGCCACAGATATCTTCGGGGTCCATGCACTGCTCAATGAAATTCGCGAGGCCGAGCCCAGCTTGGCGCTGCCTGCGGCGAACGAGCTGCGTGCCCAGACCCGTCGATTGATCGATCGCGCTGCACGCTGGCTACTCGCAAATCGCCCGCAGCCCATCGCCACCGATTCACAAATAAGCCGCTACCGAGACCGAATTCGCCTTGCCACACCGAAAGTGCGCACATGGTTGCACCGCGAGGAGGCCGAGGCGCTGGACAACCGCATAGCAAACCTGGTGTCACTTGGCGCCCCCGAACACCTCGCCGCCCGCGTCGCCGAGTTGATGCATACCTTCTGCTTACTCGACATTTGCGACATTTCTGACATCGTCTCTCGCGACACCGACGAAGTCGCTGAACTCTACTTCACCGTCTCCGAACAACTACGCATCAACTACTACCTCACAGCGGTAACGTCACTTCCCCGACAGCGACGCTGGGAATCGCTCGCGCGGCTGGCGCTGCGCGAAGAGCTCTACCACGCCGTGCGGGCCATCGTGCTCGATGTGCTAACCGACCACCATGCCAACGACGGCACCACTACCGAAAGGGTGGCGAAGTGGAACCGTAGCAATCGCGCGCGACTGACCCGCGCAACACGACTCCTCTCAGAAATCCCGCCCTTCACCAGCGAGCCGGCCGATATGTCGACCTTGGTGGTCGCTGTCCGTCGAATCCGGAGCCTAATCCGAGCGCCTGAGCCCCAACCGTGACGCCGCCTCCGGCGAATAGGCACGCAGATCCAAGCAGATCGGCTGATGACCGACCGCACCAATATCGGAGCAGACGGCAGCGCTTTCCTCCATCCTGAACCACTTCGCCCCGGAAAAATTGCCGAAGAATGGACTCTATCTGGCGGAAGAATTCGGAATAATCGGCTCTGGCTCATTTCAGGTGCTGTCTTACGTTCGGTGACAGCATGATGCTTGGAGAGCTCCAACCGGCAGCACGAGTTGGTGGCTCAAGCGCGCCGCGCGACAGATGCGGTGAGGGAGCTCGTGGGGTCTGGGTGCGGTCGCGTTCAGCAGTAGGCTCAACAGGATCAACGAGAATCTTGGCTGACGATTCAGGCGAGAAGAGTGAGCAGTGAACTACTATCCGAAAACGCATGTACCCCACCTTCTGCCTTCCCGGGACGCCCCTCTTCAGCGATTAGCGACCATGGCACGGAGCACCAGCGCCGTTGCTGCTCAGTCCAGGAGCTCCCCGTCCGCGGCACAACCCACGCTCTCGATGGTAGTAACATGACCATCGAGAGCGCCCAATATTGGGCGTCAGCCGCTCGGCATGGCCAAATAGAACTTCCAGAGTCCAAATGAGGTCCTGTCACAGGACGGGTTGTCGCACTGGGCGATCTGAACCGCATCCAAATTGTTGACTCGAGGCGAGGATGTTGCATATTCGCGAGTGGAGCGTGGTTGAGGGCCTCATACTCGATTGGGGCCGCCGCGCAGGTATTTTTGTGTGCTCGGAAGGGCTTGTTCGATTCGATAGGCAATCGCCACGACCTTTTTCCTTGGCCCATCGTTTCGATCGAGAGTGGTGCGGAGTGCAAGCCACGGATGCACGGCTCGAGTTGTGACCGCAGGCCCTGATGCGGCCAATGGAACTGCGTAGATGGCTGTGAGATAACGGACATGGTGAGTTTGGCGTTCGATCCTTTTGATCTGCTGCCCACCTGGAGTTCGTGGGCGCCACTTCGCCGGCCGCGTGTGGCACACTCCCCGGCGCGACCGCGGCAACGTGCGAGAGCTAGGGGTGATCATAAAGCAGTGCTACACAGAATCTGGAACTAAGACGCGATGGACCAGACCTGCCGGTTTCGACATGATTAGCAGTGCCGAACCGCAACACTGCGGCCCGATCCTAGGAGGCACATTTAGCAGATAATTGGCTTTCACGGTTGTTGCTTAGCCAGGCACCACGTAAACAGGTGTCATCTTCTAGGCGGTATCTCAGGCGAGCGTTTAGCTATTGCCATTCTTCTGCGCTATCCAGCCCGCTCCAGAGTCCAGCAGAGCTGGTTGAATGATGAACGGCCACGGTTGCTTTGCGCAGCCCACTCTGATAGGAAGTGCATTATCAATAATTTCATCGATGAGACGGCTCTGTCTGTCATCCCGCTCTGACTGGATGATCGACACACTCGACACCTTTGCAGCCTCGAGAAGCGCACTTGCCGCGTTCGCGCTGCGCCCTGGGAAGAAGGAGGATTGCCACAGTGGCGACCGAAGATAGCCCCCGCGGCATGAGGGGAAACCTCGTCGACTATGGCGATACTGATTTCGCCTTGTTCCTGCGAAAGGCATTCATCAAGGGTGCGGGCTATACCGATGACGTACTCGACCGCGCGGTAATCGGGATTGTCGACACCGAAAGTGGATTCAATCCGTGCCACGGCAACATGCCCCAGTTGATTGAGGCAGTCACACGTGGTGTCATGCTGGCTGGCGGGTTCCCTGTCACCTTTCCGACAATTTCGATCCATGAGAGCTTCTCTCATCCAACTAGCATGCTATTGCGCAACCTCATGTCGATGGACACAGAAGAAATGATCTGCGCCCTACCAGTCGACGCGATCGTTCTGATAGGGGGCTGCGACAAGACCGTTCCGGCGCAATTGATGGGGGCAGCTTCGGCCGGCAAACCGACGATTCAACTGGTAACGGGCTCCATGCTGACCGGTTCTCACCGCGGGCGGCGGGTGGGCGCCTGCACGGATTGTAGGGCATTCTGGGGCCAGTACAGAGCACAAGAGATCGACGACGCGGAAATCGCGGAAGTGAACGGCCAACTGGTCGGCAGTCTTGGCACTTGTTCGGTGGCCGGTACAGCCAGCACCATGGCATGTATTGCGGAGGCTCTAGGCATGGCGTTGCCAGGCTCTGCGACACCGCCTGCGGTAACCGCGGACCGGATGCGCATCGCTGAACTGACCGGGCGCCAAGCGGTCCAGATGGCCGAGGATCGCTTGACCATCAACCAAATCCTAACGCCGGAGGCATTCGAGAATGCGCTCCGAGTGCTGCTCGCCGTCGGAGGCTCTACAAACGCACTGGTGCACTTGGCGGCGATCGCCGGCCGCGTTGGATACACCCTCGACCTCGATCTCTTCGACCAGATGAGCCGGGAAACCCCAGTTCTGGTGAACCTTAAGCCTGCGGGCACTCATTACATGGAGGACTTTCACCGCGCTGGTGGTGTTCCGCGCCTTCTACGCGAGCTGCAGGACATGCTCAATCTTGACGCGTTGACGGTAACAGGTCGAACGTTAGGGGAAGAGCTTAGCGATGCGCCAGCTCCCTTCCCCCAGGACGTGATTCGTGCGCGCACGCAACCGGTGTACGCCGCAGGGGGAATCGCCGTGCTCCGGGGCAATCTAGCCCCTAACGGCGCCATAATTAAGCAAGCCGCCGCCTCTCCGGACCTTCTCGAACACCGCGGCCGCGCCGTAGTCTTCGAGAACGCGGCCGACCTTGCCAAACGGATCGATGACGCGAATCTCGATGTCACCGCCGACGACATTCTGGTTCTGAAAAACATCGGTCCGGTCGGGGCACCTGGAATGCCAGAAGCCGGGTATATCCCGATCCCGAAGAAGATCGCCCAGCATGGTGTAAAGGATATGGTTCGAATCTCCGATGGGCGAATGTCCGGAACCGCAGCGGGAACGATCGTCCTTCATGTCTCACCTGAAGCGGCGATCGGCGGACCTTTGCGTTACGTCCAGGACGGCGACATGATCCGCCTGAGTATTCGCGACCGAGTGATCGAACTAGAAGTCTCCGAAGCCGAACTCGCTCGAAGAGCTGAGCTGTCCACGGTCCCGACCGCCCCCGCACCCACCCGTGGCTACAGGAAGCTTTACGTCGACCAAGTTACCCAGGCCGAAGAAGGGTGCGATTTCCGTTTTCTTCAAGGCACATACCGCCGCGGTACGGTCCCCCGGCCCGTCTGATGTACCAATCGACCTCTCATTTAGATCCAAGCGGGAGCGGTAGGTATCGCCGACGCATGCAGAAACTTCCCAGTGTGCGGTACGCACCGGAATACTAGTTAGTTAAGGAGCCATTTGTGAACACCAACACCCCGATCTCACTCGCAACGACCACGACCGAGGCGGAACCGGCCCGCACTCATAGCGCACTATGGCACCCATTCAGCGACATGGCCGCTGTCTGCGGCAACGAATTTGTCGTTGACCGCGCCGACGGCGTCTGGATCTACGACCAGACCGGCCGGCGCTACCTCGACTCCACCTCAAGCCTCTGGTGCGTCAACGTCGGACACGGACGCACGGAGATCCGCAGCGCAATCCACCGTCAACTCGCACAACTGGACAGCTTCTCGATCTTCGGGGACTATTCCAACCAACCGGCCATGGATCTCGCCGACCGAATCGCCACCCTGGCGCCGATCGACGACGCCAAAGTTCTGTTCGGCAGCGGCGGCGGTGACGGCATCGACACAGCAGCACGACTTTCCCGCCACCACTTCCACGCCCTCGGTCTGCCCGGAAAAACTCACATCATCAGCCGCAGCGGCAGCTACCACGGCACTCACGGCTGGGGCATCACGCTCGCCGGAATCGACGCCAACCGCGCCGGCAACGGACCGCTGATTCCCGACGCCACCCAAATCCCACAGGACGACGCCGATGCCCTCGAAATCGAGATCCAGCGGATCGGACCCGACCGTGTCGCCGCGTTCTTCTGCGAACCGCTCGTCGGATCCGGCGGTGTTTACGCCCCGTCGGAGGACTACCTCAAACGTGTTGCCGAGATCTGCCGCCGTTATGGCGTCCTCCTCGTGATCGATTCGGTGATCTGCGGATTCGGCCGACTCGGCACCTGGTTCGGCATCGAAAAGTGGAACATCCGTCCCGACATGATTGTCTTCGCCAAGGGTGTGTCCAACGGCACCCTCCCCCTCGGCGGCGTCGTCATCTCTGGCGCAGTGGCCGCACCCTTCTGGAACACCCGCGGCAACGTCTTCCGGCACGGAGCCACCTACTCCGGACACCCCGTCTGCTGCGCCGCCGCGTTGGCCACGCTCGACCTGCTCGACCAAAGCAATCTGCTTGCGCAAGGTCGAATTCTCGAAAAGCCCCTTGCCGATCGCCTCAGCACCCTCGCAGGCCATCCCGCAGTCGCAGAAGTACGCGCGGGAACTGGCTTGATCGGCGGCATCGAACTGAACCCTGACCTCCTCGCCACCACTCCGGGTGCCATTGGCGCAGCATTCAAAGCGGCACGAGAAGCCGGTGTTCTCCTGCGTCCACTGATCACCTCACTCGCGGTTTCACCACCGCTGACCATCACCGAAATCGAACTCGACATCATGGTAGAAGGAATCCGCGCCGCACTCGACACTCTCACTCAGTAGCTGTTCAAGTTTGTCGCGTCACAGTCGAACACAGACGGCCGGGGATGGGCCGAATCGTCATAAACGGACGTTCCTGCGCGGAAGTGTTGCGTATTTGGGAGCAGTAAGGTCGTCCAATCGGCCAGGATCGTGCCAATCACCTCGCGACGCACCTTCCGTTGCAGTTGCCTCCCCTCAAGATTGACGACATTACCTAGATTCCAAGAGAGGATTCGAGTCACAATGGTCTATTCCAACCTCATCGCCGGCGAGTGGCGCAACTCTGGTGCGACAGTAGCAAACGTCAACCCATCCGACACCACAGATGTGATCGGCGAGTACGCGTGCGCCACGGTCTCCGACGTAGAGGAGGCGATCGCGGCCGCGGCGAAGGCGTCGTCTGCGTGGGGCCGGACAACTCCCATCGAACGTGCCGATATTCTGCATCGCGCTGCGCGTGAGATCGAGGAACGGCACACCGAATTGACAGATCTGCTGGCCCGGGAGGAGGGCAAGACTCTATCCGAGGCAGCGGGTGAAGTCTCACGGGCCGCGAAGATCTTCCGGTATTACGGCGAGCAGGCGGTCAGCAGCTCGGGAGATTCGATCATCTCCGCCAGGGAGGGGTTGCAAGTTTACACCTCTCGGGAACCCGTCGGGACTGTCGCTGTGATCACGCCATGGAATTTTCCGATCGCTATTCCGGCGTGGAAGATTGCCCCGGCACTTGCCTTCGGCAACACTGTTGTATTCAAGCCGGCTGACCTGGTTCCAGCGTCAGCCTGGCATCTGACCGATATTCTTCACCGGGCGGGTGTGCCTGCTGGTGTACTCAATTTGGTGATGGGGCGCGGTTCGCTCATTGGTGACACGCTGACGGGATCAGTCCAGATCGATGCGGTCAGCTTTACCGGGTCAATGCAGACAGGCCAACGTGTGCTGGCGTCTGCACAGTCGCATATGGCGAAAGTACAACTTGAGATGGGGGGGAAAAATCCCTTGATCATCGCCGACGATGCGGACATCGATGTGGCGGTGGCAGTCGCACTGGAGAGTGCGTTCGGGCAGACCGGGCAGCGGTGTACGGCCGCGTCGCGTCTTATCGTGATGGACAAGATCCATGTGGAGTTCCTCGACCGGATCATCGAGCGTTCGAAGTCGATTGTCGTCGGCGATGCCCGCGATGGTCGAACCCAGATGGGGCCTGTTGTCAGCAACAACCAGTTGGAAAACGATTTGTCCTATCTCGCCATTGCACGGTCGGAGGGGGCGGAAGTGATTGGTGGCGAGTGCGTAGAGGGTGCCGCTTTGGGGCACTACCTGACGCCCGCCGTGGTGGTGGGTTCGATGAATCATCATCGGATCAACACCGAGGAGGTGTTTGGTCCTGTCGCGGCGGTTCTACCGGTCGGCAGCTATGACGAGGCGGTCGCGGTCGCCAATGACACGCGATTCGGGCTTTCATCAGGGATCGTCACCCAATCACTGGCACGGGCGGAGCATTTCCGTCGTTCCTCGGAGGCTGGAATGGTGATGGTAAACGCGCCAACCGCAGGTGTCGATTTCCATGCACCCTTCGGCGGTCGTAAGGCGTCCTCTTACGGGTACCGGGAGCAAGGAGAGGCGGCGCAGGAGTTCTACACGTCTATCAAGACCAGCTACATCGCAGCAGGAAAACCACAGCCCTAAAGGCTGCCGTCCAGTGGGCTGACGCGTCGCGAGCGAGCACCGACGCGGTCGGGCCCAAGTTTGTCTAAGGTCACTGAACGCTGAGTCGCTTGCCGAGACGATCCTGAATTGAGCGTTGCAAATTTTCTTGCAGCCGGCACCGATTCCGAAATTCGGCCGGATCGACGGTGACTTCGTGATGCGATTTCGAGGAACCGGTCAACATTGGTCGCGTCTCTCAAGGATTTGAGCAATTCGACGACGAGGCCAATGCGAGGCCGGCGCGGTAGGTGATCGTGAACTTGACGTAGCGAGTCGCGACCGAGCAGGTCTTTTGCCTTGTCGAGGGCGCTCTCGACGAACGTTGCGGCGCCTGTAGACGACAGTGTCGAAACTCGTTGTGCGGCCACCGACACGTCCTCGGCATTCACATTTGACGTTCTGATCAGCGAGTTCGGGGATCATTTCCCGATGGGTCTGCACCGTTAGAAACCCGGTTCGATGCCGCTAGTGCTGCGTTCCTTAAAGGTGATAGATAAAACGGCTGCGCAGGATTCTCGGTTTCGGTGCGGGACGTCCCCAGACCCATGGTCGGACGCGGGCGTTGAGGGCAGCGGTGGCTTGGCGGGTGGCGCGGTCGATCTCGGTTGGCGGATGTCTGACAAGCGAGCCTGAAACAGGATTCGGTGTGCACATGTCCCCATTTCTCGGTCAGATCGACGCGGGTGATCAACTACAGCGACTACGACATCGTTCGCATCTACGGGGCCGAATACCGGGGCATCGTGCAGTACTACCTGCTGGCCGGTAACATCCGGA
>NZ_JBHZCS010000107.1:0-23681 GCF_042755705.1 Nocardia sp. NPDC059154 | reverse complement strand
CAACGGCGGCTTCGATCGTCACGGCATTCCGATCCCGCCGAACGTCGACGATGACCAGATCATCCAAGTGCGGCAACAACATTCGAGCCGCATCACCAAACCTGTCAGCGCTTCACACCCTCACCCACCCCAGCCCGGATCCAGCGGCAACACGCCGAACAGCGCCATCACGGAGTTCGCGCCAGAGCCACTTCGGCGAGCACCGTCACCGCGGGCGTCTCCGAATTCGGCGAGCACCCGGGCGCCGTCCTCAGTTTGCTTCGACCACACCCAGGTAACACCGAGCGAGAATGGTGGGCGCTCACCGAGCAGGTTGTCACGCGTGCGCGTGACGGGCTGTTCGACCTTCTATTCTGCTCTGGTATGCCAGCACAGCGTCGACGCGTTCGTCGACGCTGCATGCGACACCCACCGCCTCATCGATCTAGCCGCAGCCCTGGTCCTCGCGCCCGCACATGGATGCGTCGTCGGCGATCTGTTCGACCGACCAATCGAATTCGACACAGACTTGACGCGTCGGTGGAGTGGCGTCGTCGCAACCAGCCAGAGCCTGCTCGACTGTGACCGGATCATAAAACAGTGACGCGGCCCAACTCCAGTCCTGTGCCGCGTGGCAAAAACAGGTATGTCCTCGATCAGTTGGCCGTCACAAGTAGCGCCCAGCACAAAGCAGGCTGTGGACGACAGAGCAGGCATTATCCGCGCGAGGATTCGCATGAGTCCACAGAATCCACACCCGATCACCAGCACCGTCGAGCCTGGCGGTGAGACGTCCTTGATGATCCGGCGTTGCAGTAGCTGCGCCACGCTCCTGGCGCCGCTGACAACCACATGTACGTCGTGCCATTCGATGGCACTGGAACGTGTGCCGTCCTCCGGCGACGGGTCGATCGTGTCCTGGAGGGTGGTGCATCGTGTGCCGCTCAACAGACGTTTCGAGGAGTGGGAGCCGTCGATCATCGCGATTGTCGAGCTCGATGAGGGGCCTTGGGTCTACAGCACGATCGGGGTGAGACTCCACCACCATCCGACCAGCCGGTGCGAGTGAGGTTCGAACCCGGACCCGCCGATGACCGGTTCCCGGTCTTCACAACCTCTGCAAGCGGTAGACGACACCCCGCCCGGCTGGAACGCCGGGCTGTGCCCGATCCGAGAGGCCCGAATCGAGGACTCATGTGACTGTGGACGCTTCCTGGAGCCCAGATTGGGTCAGGTCGTCGCTGAATCAATGCGACTTCCTGGAGTCAGGGAATTCGGTGGATGCGGACGCCAGGTCGGTGATCAATTTCGCGTTTCGATGGGCTCCGTTCGGCGGCGCCCCCGCTGATGAGCTACTGGTCACCTTCGGTGTCAATCGTTGGCGTTTGATCCAGATGATTCGCCAGGCCCTGCTTCCACGAGCCGGTGACCGAAGGGATGCGCGCGCGTTGAAGCGTAATTTGTTGGATGCGGTGACATGGGCCTGGCGAGCGTATCCCGATTCTTCGGCTGCGCATACCGAGGGTTCGCGATGCATGTTCGACGAGTCGTGAGAGGCGGCTCTCGATTCGCTCATGCGAGCGTGTCGCGGGAGTGTTCTGCAGCCCAGGCCGCGATCTGTGTCCGTGAGGTGAATCCCAGTTTGGAGAGGATGCGCTCGACGTGTCCTTGCGCTGTGCGCTGGGAGACCACCAGCCGGTTGGCGATTGCCTTGTTGGTCAACCCCTCAGCGACGAGGTCGGCTACTTCGCGCTCACGTTTGGTCAAATTCTCTGCTCCGCGATCTACTGCTGCCTCAGCTGGATGATGCTCACCCAGCGCGAAGTCGATTGCCGCCTCGAAATTCATGGCGGCCCCTTGCTGGTAGGCGGACTCGAATCCTCGCCTGCCGAGTACGTCGCGGCTGCGGCGTTCGCATTCTTCACGGTAGGCAAGCAATTGGGGCGACCGCGCGATGGCGGAGCCGCCGGCCGCCTGAAGGAGCCCGAGCGCGGCGCCCAGCAACACGGCCGCGCGCCGGGCATCGTGCTTCTCGGCCGCGATCCAGGCCAGCATCTCTAAAGAGTGACCGGTGACGAACGGATCGACCACTCGTCGAGCCGACTGAAGAGCCTCCGCGAATAGCTGCTCCGCCCGCTCGCGGTCACCCATCTGCCAGACGGCAAGCGCTATGGTCCGCAGTGCCCGCGCCCGAAACATCAACTCGCCGTGCGAATCCGCGATAGTCAGCAATCTTTCGCCGCAGGCCATGGAAGGCGCCATATCTCCCTGTAGCGCATAAGTCCAGCCGAGTAAATTTAGTGCCCCCGATTGGAATAAGACCTCACCGCGGGCGGTGAATGCTTCGACGGCGACGTTGAGCTGGGTGCCCGCGTGAGCTAGATCGCCACTGCTCAGAGCAGCGTATCCGTCGGCGAAGGCGAGCTGGGCAGCAATCGTCGGGTCGTGCGTCTGCTCGGCAAGGGCGCGAAGCTCGGCCACGCGCCCGGTTACGGCCGGAAGATCACCCGGATCCGTGGCGAACACGCTGCTCGCGAAGAGGGCCTTGGCTCGGTCTGCCGACGCCGCGTCGGATGCACTGGCAAGCATGCGGTCGCACCAGCGGCGTCCCTCGCTGGTCCGCCCACTTGAAACCCAGAAACTGTATAGTGCCGCGGCGGTCCGCAACCCGGCTGCGTCTGCCTCTGATCGGCTGAACTCCATCGCCTTGCGCAGGTTCGGTAGTTCGTGCTTGAGCCGGGCGATCCATTCGAGCTGGCGCGGACTGAACCAGCCTGCCTCTGCTTCGAGCGCCAGCCGCTCGTACCAGTCGCGATGACGCCGACACAGTACGGCGTACTCGCCGGCTTCTTTGATTTTCTGTTTGCCGTATTCCTGCACGGTCTCGAGCTGTCGGAAGCGCACCGCGGTGCCCGATTCCTCACGGGTCAGGATGGACTTGTCGACCAGAGCGGACAAGGCATCGAGGAATTCCGGCTCGGTCAGGTCGCTGCCGCACACGTCCTCGGCGGCGTCGAGTTCGAAGCTTCCGGCGAATACCGACAGCCGACCCCACAACCGCTGTTCCGTTGGTGTGCACAGGTCATAGCTCCAGCCGATGCACCAGCCCAGCGTTTGCTGCCGTGTCGGCGCACCTCGACTGCCGCGGGTCAACATGGCAAACCGGTCGGTCAACCTCACCAGGATCTGCTCCGTAGACATCGTGCGCAGCCGCGCCGCCGCCAGCTCGATCGCCAACGGCAACCCGTCCAGCCGTGCACAGATCCCAGCCACGCTGACCCGGTTGTCCTCGGCCAGCTGGAACCCTTGCACCGCCGCAGCGGCTCGCTCCGTGAACAGCGTCACCGCGTCGTAGCCGGCTGCTTGGTGCAGGGATGCCCCACTTCCCGGGTCCGGGAACCGTAGCGGCGGCACCGGCAGCACCGATTCCCCGCCGATGCCGACGGCCTCGCGACTCGTAGCCAGAATCCGCAGCTGCGGGCACGCCCGCAGTAGCGACTCGACCAGTTGCGCGACCGCGTCGATCACCTGCTCGCAGTTGTCGAGCAACAAGAGCGCCTCGCGGGTGGAAAGGAATTCCACCAGCACCTCGAGCATCGGTCTGCCGGCCTGCTGGCGCACGCCTAAGGCGCCGGCCACGACATCGACCAGCAACGACGGATCGCGCAGCTCGGCCAACTCGATCAGCCAGACGCCGTCGGCGAAATTGCGCCCCAGTTTGTGGGCGACCCGCAGTGCGAGTCGCGACTTGCCGACCCCACCAATTCCGGTCAGCGTCACCAGGCACGATCCCGACAGCAGGTTCTTCACTTCCGACACTTGGCTACGCCGATCCACAAAGCTGGTCAACTCCCGCGGCAAGTTCCCCGTACTACCCTGCAGCTCAACGCTGCTGCGGCTGGGAATGCTGGTCCCCGCCGCGGGCACTGCCGTCGCCGGTGATGCGGGCTGGCTGCCCGGTTCGGCGCGTAGCGCCATTTCGTCGACTCCGTACCCGTGGGCTTGTTGTATCCGCTGCAGCTGCTGGCCGAATACTGCGGCCGCGGGGCGTTCGCGCGCGTCGCGTGACATCGCCGCCTCGATGAGGGCGCACACGTCGTCCGGGATTCCACGCTCGCGCAGGTCCGGAACGGGCTGGGTCGTGATCCGCAGGAACTGCGCCACCACCTGCTCACCGCTGCGGCGTTCGAATGCCGCGTGACCGGTGAGCGCACAAAAGAGTGTGGCGCCCAGCCCGTACACGTCCGAGGCGCGGCTGGGTGAGTCCCCGCCGAGGACCTCGGGCGCGGTGAACGCCGGCGAGCCGGTGACCGCACCGGTCGCCGTCCGGAAGCTCCCGGCCAGGTGGGCGATGCCGAAGTCGGTCAATGCGGGACCGTAGTCGGTGAGCAGAATGTTCGCGGGCTTGACGTCGCGGTGCAGCACCTCCGCCCGATGCGCCGTTTCCAGCGCACCGGCTATCTTCACCCCAAGGCGGAGCACGTCCTCCACCGACAGCGGGCCGTCGCGGCGGATCCGCGCGTCCAATGAACCCTGCGGATGGTAAGGCATCACCAGGTACGGCCGAGCGGTGTCGGTTTCGCCGACCTCGAGCACCCCGACAATGTTCGGGTGGCCCGTCAGCCGGCCCATCGCGCGTTGCTCTCGAAAGAAACGCTCCCGATTCTCCTCGAGCTCGCAGGTCAGCAACTTCACCGCCACGGTGCGATCCAACCCCCGCTGGGTACACCGGTACACCACGCCGAAACCACCCCGCCCGATCTCCTCGGCATCCTCCAACCCGACAGCACTCAACTCCGCGACCACACCAAGATCACGCTGCGTCTTCAAGGGATCAGAGTCCACCATCGGTCACTCGCAATCCACCCCAGCACGAGACTACCCCGTCCACCAGGCGGCTACCTGCAAAACGATCACCCAGCCGGTCGCAGTCTACGAGCAAAATCCACACGCGCCGAGCACATCGCCACTCCGCCTGATCGACCTAGCCTCACAAGGCCGAGCGTGCACAGGCGCAGATCCTCGGCGGGAACCTATTCACCGACTGGCGAAACGATCGGATCAGCAGGGCCTTGCACCGGGCGAATCCAACGGTGATGCGTCAGCTAACGGCCGGCAAAGTCGTCATCGGTGACACTCAATTCCTGCCCGGGTACTCCCTACTGCTGACCGATGAGCCTGCGGTGCAACGCCTGTCCGAGCTGGAGATGCTGTTCGAGGGGTGCGACCACATATGCAGGGCAGGCTTTGTTGATCTGAGCGACGAGGTCGATAGCTGCGATCCACGGCCTTGGTTGTGTGCAGCCCAGGACAGGTACATGGGGTCGATGGGCAGGCAATGACCGCCGATACCCGGCCGGGGATCGAAGCGCATGAAGCGGAAGGCTTGGTGAATGCGGCGGCCAGGCCCCGCCCGCCCGTCAACATAACTCGATGCATGTGGCTAGGGTGGGTTGTCGCGGCCTGTTGCAGGAAACCGACGAGTGCAAGCCTGGGGCGAAGAGGCGCGGCCCGCGCCCCTGTTGGGCGAAAAGCGGATTCGGGCGTGCGGTCAGTAGCTGTAGAACCCGCGTCCGGTCTTGCGGCCCAGGTAGCCGGCATCGACCATGCGCCGCAACAGAAGCGGAGGAACGTACTGCCGTTCGCGGAATTCCGCGTGCAGGGATTCGGCGATGGCGAGGGTGACGTCCAATCCGATGGTGTCGGCCAGACGCAACGGGCCCATGGGGTGTGCGCAGCCGGTGGTCATGCCCTCGTCGATATCGGCGACGCTGGCGAACCCGGACTCGGCCATGCGAATCGCCGCACACAGATACGGGATCAGCAGGGCGTTGACGACGAACCCGGCCCGGTCCTTGGACTCGATGGTGCGTTTGCCCAGGGTGCCGCGGGCGTAGGCGGTGACTGTCTCGAGGACCGCACGATCGGTCTTGAGAGTGGCGACGATCTCGACAAGCGGCAGCACCGGAACCGGGTTGAAGAAGTGGACGCCGACCACGCGTCCCGGGTGGGCGGTGGCGTTGGCGATTCGGATCACGGGAATGGAGGAGGTGTTGGTGGCCAGGATCGCCTCGGGGGTGACGATGGTGTCGAGTTTGGTGAAGAACTCGACTTTGAGGTCTTCGATTTCGGGTGCGGCCTCGATGACCAGTTCGCGGTCGGCGAAGTCGTCGATGTCGGTGGTGAGAGCGATCCTGTCCGCTGCGGCGTCGGCGGCGTCGGGGTCGAGCTTGCCGGCCTCCACCGCACGGGTGATGGACTTCGCGATGCGGGCGCGCGCAGCGTAGGCGGTGTCGGTGTCGCGTTCGAGGACGAGGACGTCACCTCCTGCGCGGGCGGCGACCTCGGCGATGCCGGCACCCATGGTGCCGCCACCGATCACTCCAATTCGGTGCATCGATATTTCTCCTTTTTCAGCTGGAAACTGCTGGTACTGAATCGGTTTCGCCCTGGGCGCCGCTGCCGAAGAGCGCGGCCTCGCTGTTGGGCACTTGGCGTTGCTACGGATGGTTTGGTGGCGAGGATCGCTCGCCACCGTCTGTGAGCACGTGAGGCACGCTCGGCGAGTGGGGTACTGCGGGCACCGCTGGTCAACCATGCAGCCCCGCAGTAGAACGCCATGAGGGGCGCGGTGAGGAGGACGAGAACGTTCATGGGTGGCGATGCCTGCATTCCTGGTCATGCATGAGTACGTGGGGCCGGCCGGAGAGATCGTGGTCAGCACCAACGTGCTCGACGGCGGCCGGTAGGTCGCGAGCAGTGTCAGCCGATGCTGAAGGGTTCGCCCCAGATGGTGACCCAGCTGATGATCGTGTCGGTCTCGATCTGCACCGACACGAACGCGCGGGCCTGGGCGTAGCCGGCGCAGCCGTTGAGGCCGATCGTCTCATCGGCCCAGGCCACCGAGCCGCTTCCGCTGGTGAAGGAGTTGTATTTCTTGTGGGAATCGGCGCCGAACCCGTCGGGCTTCTCGCGGTCGAGGATGTAGAACGACTGCGCCTGGCCAGGGCCGAGGCTGAGGTTGGCACCGGCGTTGCCCGACAGCGACGGGGTGACGCTGCCGTTGGAGCCGACGGTGACTCCGGCGGTGGGGCCGCCGTTGACGCCACCACCATTGATGGCGACCTGGCAGCCCACGACGTAGCCGGGGTAGATGAGCCCCGTCGTCGAGGCGGTGTTGCCGGCGGTGATCTCGACGTGGCCGGTGCCCGAGACCCAGGCGTTGCGATGCAACGGCGTTGCACCCATGGAGGGATTGATGTTGGCCGATTCCCCGTCGAGCCAGATGTGGACGACGGTGCCGTCGGAGAGTGTCTTGGTCAGGTCGGCCCCGGGCAGTCCCACTACGGTGTCGGCGGTGGCGGACGGGGTGGCGAACAGTGTGAGTGCGGTGGCGGCGACAGCGCCGACGCTGGCCACTCGGGCGGTGGTCCTGGAATGGTTCATGGTAGGTCCTGCGCGTGAAAGTAGTTGGGCGAAAAGGTTTTCGGCTGCTCAGCCGATGGAGAAGGGCTGGCCGTAGAGGGTGGTTTTGGAGTAGTGGTCGCCGACGATCTCAACGACGGTGTAGGCGCGGGCCTGGGCGTAGCCGGCGCAGTTCTGGATCTGAATCTCCGCGTCCTGATACTCGACCGAGTAGTGACCGGGTTTGGTGATGTCCTTGGAGTCGATCTCCACGAACGCCACCTGCCCAGGGCCGAGCTTGAGACCGACCGACCCGCCAAGGCTGCCGCCAGTGAGGCTCACGCTGCCGGACACACCGGCGGAAATGGCGTCGGAGCCGATATTGACCTGGCAGCCCACGATGTAGCCGGTATCAATGATCGAACTACCGTGCGTGGAGGAGTTGTTCGTCCCCGGGGCGTTGCTGGGCCCGTTCCACGGCCCGGGTTTGGTTTCGGGGGTGTTGGGGACATCGGCGGCGGTGTTGCCCGAGACCCATACGGTGCGTCCGGTGCCGTTGTCGGCCAGTGACGGCGAGATGGTGGCGTGCTCACCGGTGCGGGTGATCACCACGCCGTCGGGGCCTTGTTTCTGGCCGTCGGGCAGGGCGAACGCGGTGTCGGCGTGCGCCGGTACGGCGGCCATCCCCCCGGAGATGATCAACGAGCTGAGGCCGACTGTCACGGCGGCAACACCTCGAAGGGTTGTAGTAGTCACGGGAAACTCCTGAAATGTATCGGTCGAATTGGCGCGAGCGTCGATCAATCGCAACTGGCTCGGTCATCGCCGATGAGATTCGGCTATTCGATTCATCGATGACATCGCGTGCATGCCAATTCTTGAATTCTGTGTCGAACGGATTTTCGGCGCACGTGTCCGCGGGCACCATTCAGTGCCCGTTTGTTCAGTGCCGGGGGGTGGAAAGATGAGCCGATGTCAGAGAGGTGTCTTCGGGGTTCGCCCGTCTGCGGTCGCGTCTCTGAGGCTGTCCACTTCGTGGAGACGATCCGGGTGTCCTGAGCCGGGGTTTTGGAGGGCACCCGTATCGTCGGGGTATTACTTGGTCGGCGGCCTCACGTTCGCATCAACGCGGGGTCTGGGTGAGAGGAAAGTGGTGGGATAGTTTCCGGCGTGGTCGATAACTCTGCCGGAATTTCGGCCACGGATTCTCTCAGGCATTCACGGGGGCGGCGGCATCAGTTCCCTTCGTGAGGAATGTGCTGCGTTTCAGGTCGACGACCTGGCACGGGATGTTGCGGGACTTCACCGCGTCGACGCCGTGCTCGGTGGTGACGATCGTGCCGCCGGTGCCGGTGACCGTGTGGCCGTCGAAGATCACCTGTCCTGCCGCGATGGTCAGCCGTGCTACCCGCCGGGTGGTGTCGACGGCGACGAGGTCGGCGTCGTATCCGGGTGCGATCTTGCCCTTGTTCCACAGCCCGAACATCTTGGCCGGGGCGCGACTGGTCTTGTCGGCCAGCTGCGCCAAGCTCAGAGCGCCCAGGTGAACCAGGGCGAGGCCCTGGTCGAGGATGACGTTGCGCCAGGTGCCGCCGTCGGAACTGAGTGCCTCGACGGCGAATTCGCCGTCACCGTCGTAACGGAGGGACCCGTCAGGGGTTCGGCGAGCACAGGTTTGGATGAATCCGGTCAAGCGGCCGTTGACTGGGAAGCACAGCGAATTCTCGTGATCGTCCCACAGCGCGCGTCCGGCGTCCCCGGTGACCGGCAATGCCTGCTCGGCCTGCTCATGCAGCGCGAAGGCGTAGCCATCGGCGAAGGCCTCGATGAGACCGTCGCGGTCGGTGGAGTATCCCCCCAGCCGCAGGCAATTGCGGGTGACGTGGTCGACGAACTGGTCACCGTCGAGTTCGCCGCCGCACCAGTTGAAGGAGCCCAGGTGTGATTCGCTGATGGCTCGGGGGTGCTCCCGCAACAGGGCCAGAGCGATGTTGTTCTCCTCGATGATGTCGGTCACTGCGCCTCGCAGGTAGGCGTTGGTGTGTGCCAGGTGCAGGGGGCGACCTTCGGCGAGTTCGAGCGCCTCACGCATGCCGTCGAGGTTGCTGCCATGCGATTTGGTACCTGCATGGAAGGCGACATAGCAGCCTGCGTCGGTACCCTCGGCGATGGCGGTGCCCGAGATGTCCGAGGAGTTGGGCCTATGCCCGCCCATCAGCTTGATCCCGATCGCGCCCTCGTGAATCGACTTCTCGACGTTGGCCCGAACGAGTGCCGAGCTAGCATTGTCGTCGAAGACGGGAATCGATTGCAGGCCCAGCACGGTCAGACCGGCGGCTGAGGCGTGCCATTGATTGAGCACGCTGCGGAAGTCGGAGAAGTCCACCGCGGTGGTGACCCCAGCCCGGGCCAGCCGATGGTGCGCGGGGGTGCGTCCGTGCGGGTCGCTGTTTTCGGGCAGATGCGCGTGGCTGTCGACCACCCCGGGCAGGACCACCGAGCCGTTGACGTCGAGCTCGGTCGTGGCACCGCCGGCCAGGCTGGGTTCGACGGCGGCGATCAGGCCTCCGGTGATGCCGATGTCGGCGATGCCCTGTTCGCCGTCGGCGTCGATCACGTGCGCGTTGCGGACCAATAGGTCGAATTTGTTGGCCATAGCAGGTTCTTCCTCTTCGTTGTGGTGCCTGTGGGGCACAGGCGGAGCGGGTACCGGGTCTAGCGGGTCAGCCGCGATCTCGTTGTCGTGTCGTCGCCGGGTACCGGCCGGTGCGACCGGTGTCAGGCGGGATCGGACGTGGTCAACGGTGGGATTCGCGGTGGCGGCGGTCATCACACTTCCTCGCTCACCACCGCGGCAGGGAACGCGACGTGTACGCCGCGCCGTGACCACGCCGCGAACATGAGCAGCAGGGTGACCACGCCCGCGGCGGCGCAGGCGAACCAGACGACCGCGTAACCGGTGACCGTCGAGGCGGTGGAGTGCTCCGGGGTGAAGGCGCTGAGCAGAGCCGCAGCTGCGGCACCGCCGACGGTGCCTCCGACGCCTCGAACCGTGTTGTAGGTTCCGGAGATGACACCGACCTGGTCGGCGGGAGCGGCCTCGGAGACGTAGGCGTACATGCTGCCCAGTAGCAGCCCGCAACCGAGCCCGAGCACCATGAAGCTGACGGTGATCAGCCACGCCGCCCCCGCCATCGAGCTCGAGTACGCTAGCAACGCCATACCTGCGGTCCCCGTTGTGCCGCAGCCGATTCCGGCGAAAATCACTCCGCGGGGCCCGATCTTGCTGGTGAGCAGGGCGCACAGGGACGATCCGCTGATCTGCGCCAGGTAGAAGCAGATCAGAACCACCGAGATGGCGGTAGCGGTGAACCCCAAGCCGTAACCGACCGACTGCGGTTTCGCGGCGAGGAAGAACACGAGCGGGGTCTTGGGTATCCACACCATCAGCCCGAACGTGACCGCGGCCACCATCGCCGGCCACATCGCCTTGCTGCTCAGGACTGCGAGGTTCACCAGTGGCGCGGGCGTGTGGCGCTCCCAGGCGACCCACGCGGCCAGGACCACCAGGCCGCAGGTCACGCCGGTCAGGGTGCTGACCGAGGTCCACCCGGCCTTGTTGGCGTTCATCACGCCCAGCAGCAGCGACACCAGTCCGACCGACAAGCCCAATACCCCGATCCAGTCGATCGAGCGGGCCCTGCGGGTGGCCGATTCAGGAAGCAGCGCCATCGCGACGACTCCAGCGGCAACGCACGCGACGGCCAGGATGGCCACCGTCACCCGGACACTGCCGATCAGAGACAGACACGGTCCGGCGATCACGCTTCCGATGAGCTGGCCGGTGGTCACGCCGGTGGCCAGCATGGCGATGCCGCGATTGGCGCGTTCGCCCGATTCGGTATCGCGGATCAGCGCGATCAGCATGGCCATCCAGATGCCCTGCGCCCCCCACAGGCACATGCCGACCAGGGCGACTCCGAAGGAGGGTGCCACCACGAGCAGCGCGATGGCGGCTGCGGTCGTCCATATCGCAACGCTCAGCAGCTTTCGGTGCCCGTGCCGGTCACCCAGGGCCGAGAGCACCGGGACCGCCACGACCAGGGCAAGGAAGCTGATGCTGCTCAGCCAGGAGTATTGGCCGACTCCGATATGCATCGCGTCGCTCCACGCGGGCACGAGCGGGCTCCAGAACCCTGAGGTGAAGCCACCCACGATCTGAATGAAGAACATGGCCCCGACGATGATGCGGAAATTGCGTCGCGGGGAGGAGATCGGCGGTGTCGCCGCGGATTGTGAACCAGATTGGTCGGTCACGGACATTGATCGTGCTCCTCGAATACTATGCCCACAATTGGTCGAATAACGGTGGGCAATGACAGGTGGCGAGTTGATTCAAAGATGCGGTGTACCTACCGCACGGAGATTTCGCCGCCGACTACTGTTGCGTCCGGTCCGTTTCTGGCTGCGCCTGAAGGCCATGCGAGCCACCGGAACGTCGCCTATTTGGTACGGCCGAAGAGTCGGCCGTGTCACCGCCGTCAGGCTCGTGTGCCGCTGCGTCGGTCGGCCCGGATATGGAATTTTCGGGTCGCCGTGCTGGCGGGAGAATTGGATGTCATGAGTGAATCCAGCCTTGATGTTCATCATTGGGAATAGCAGTCGAGCCTGGACTCGACCGGAGCGCAGCTTGTGCCTGCGGGCCAGCCCGTTGCGACCGTTGAGGGTCGTGTCGTTCCGGTCATGCGGACGTGGTGTGTGACACATGTAACTACAAACCAACCGGGAATGCAACCATGATTGCGCGTCCGACTGTTGACGCAACCATTTGATCGGATGGGGTGCAACCGAGCCGACACGATCCGGCACGATGGGTGTCGGCGGCGACCGGGGTGAACGTCCGGGTGCTCGGCAATTCAGACCACTTCGGGCGCAACGGTATTCACATGTCCGGCATGTGGTGAGTCGCAATCGGCCGCCCGTCGGCGATTGCGGACTCACCGCACCGCGGGCGCGCTGTTGCTGGTTCGCGGCGTTCGGCGCATCCCGCGGCGCCCGAATCGTCACCCATCTTGCGCCGGCAACCGCCATCGCACGGGTGGTCAACCCGCGTTTGCGGGTGGCCGATCGGGACTGCAGGTGGATCTCGGACGAATGGTGGATCACCTCGGCCCCTCGTGGCCCACATCTACGACGCAACATTTGAGTTGCATAGGGAGCTGTTTATGCAATTTTACTTGCGTTCGGGGTCGGGTTGCGGTTCCATGAAGGCATGAAGAGACCAATCGACCGGCGGGCCGCGGGGCACGACGCGCCGGGCCTGTCAGCTACGCAGGCCGGGCGTTGACCCGCGCAGAAACACAGATCGACACCAGGAGACATGAGCCGATGACCACCATCCTTGCCACCCGGACAGGCCCGACCATCACGCTGGCCTTGAACAGGCCCGAGCGCCTGAACGCCGTCAGCGAAGAGCTGTACCGCGAGCTGATCAAGAACCTGGCCGAGGCAGACAACGATCCGGAGATCCGCGCGGTTGTGCTCACCGGCACCGGGCGCGCCTTCTGTGTCGGCGCCGATCTCAAGGCTCACAAAGCCGGTACCCGCAGCCGGGAAGACCAGGCGCAGTACCTTGAACTCGGCCAGCTCGCGTGCGAGCAGATCCAGACCATGAGCACGCCGGTCATCGCGGCGGTCAACGGATATGCCCTCGGTGCCGGCGCGGAAATAGCCGTCAGCGCCGATTTCCTCGTCATCGCTCGAGATGCACAAATGGGGTTTCCCGAAGTCAGCATCGGCACTTTCGTCGGAGGCGGGGTCACCCATCGCCTTCCGCGCCTGGTCGGCCTGCGTCGAGCCGCCGACCTGTTGATCCTCGGTGACCGCTTCACGGGTAGCCAGGCCAGCGACTGGGGTCTGGCTCATTCGGCAGTACCGGCCGAGGAACTGCTGCAGGCCGCGAACACCCTCGCTGACGCGCTGGCGACGAAGGCACCACTGTCGCTGGCCCGGATGAAAGCCGCCCTGCGCCGCAACGACCCGCTCGATGTCGTGCTGGAGACCGAGCCGAAAGAACTTCTCGACTTGATGGCTACCCACGACTGGGCCGAAGGTGTCGCCGCCTTCGCCGAGCGCCGAGCGCCGATCTTCCAGGGGAAGTAGAGATGTCGACTACCTCGATTCCTGCCCCGACGGCCGCCTCCGTTGCCGAACGCACGCCGCTCGAGCGGCTGCTCGACCCGCGGTCGATCGCGATCGTCGGCGCCTCCACCAACCCCACCAAACGCGGGTTCCAGGCCATACGCGCGCTCCAGCAAGCCGGTTACCGATACCCGGTGTACCCGGTCAACCCGACGGCCACAGAGATCCTCGGACTCGAGGTGGTCACCTCGGTGGATGATCTGCCCTACGGTATCGACGTCGCACTGATCGCACTGCCCGGCGCGGCAGTACCCGATGTTCTCCGACGATGCGCCGCAGTCGGGATCAGCGGAGCAGTAGTGCTGGCCAACGGCTTCAAGGAAATCGGCGAGCGCGGTGCCGAGCTCGAGGCAGCCCTGAGGGCCGCTATCGCCGATACCGGAGTACGGGTCATCGGCCCGAACACCTCCGGAATTCTCAACGTCTCCACCGGCGCGAACCTGGTCGGTTTGCACGATGTGCCCAACGGGCCGATCAGCGTCATCACCCAGAGCGGCAACATGCTGCTGTCGCTGGTCAACGACAACCGGGCGCTGAGCGGACCCGGGTTCCACGCGTACGTGGGGCTGGGCAACCAGGCCGATGTCCGCTACGACGAATGTGTCACCGAGCTGGCCCGCCACAGCGGTACCGGCGCGGTCGCCGTGCATTCGGAAGGACTCAGCGACGGCCGTGCGTTCCTCACCGCAGCGGCACGTGCCGTCATCGACAAACCAGTGGTCATGCTGCGCGGAGGTCGCTCGGAAGTCGGCCAGCGGACCGCGTTGTCGCACACCGGATCAGTCGCTGGATCTGACGCCGTCGCCACTGCGGTGCTGCGGCAGGCCGGGGTCGAACTGGTCGATCGCTCCGACGAATTGGCAATCGTGGCAGGGACATTGGCGACCACGGCGCCGATCGCGCCCGGCCGCAAGGTGGCGATCCTGTCCGATGGCGGTGGCCACGCGACATTGGCCGCGGACGCCTTGTCCGCGCGCGGAATCGAACTCGCCCAGATCAGCACCGCAACACAGCAGAAGTTGCGTGAGCTACTGGGCGGAGCTGCAGCCGTTGTCAATCCGGTCGATGTCGCCGGTGCCACAGACGCCGATCCGCTGGTCTTCGCGGACGCCTTCGACGCGCTGAGCAGCGATCCCGCCGTCGGATTGGTCCTGATCGTGGGCTTGTTCGGTGGCTACTACCTGCGCTTCGACCCCAGCCTGGAAGACGCCGAAGACGCCACCGCCACCAGGCTTCTGGCGCTGAGCGCCGCCCGTGAGGTGCCTTTGCTGATCCAGAGCTGCTACGCCGCGCAGTCCGTATCCAGTCACGACCGGCTGCGGGCCGGCGGGGTCGCGGTGATCAACTCGATCGACCATGTGGTGCGGATCGTCGCCGCGCTCGATGCCAGAGGCCGGCGGCTGGCGACAGCGCCACAGCGGTCTTCGCTGGCCGTTCCGTCCTCGCAGCCGCCCGTAGGCGAGGGCTCGGGGCTCTTGGACGAGCCGCGCGCACGCACCCTGGTCGAGACCGCCGGGATCGACATCGGCGAATGGACATTCGCGCGCACAGCCGACGAGGCTGAAGCCGCGGTCATCGGATACGGGCGGCCATGCGCGCTCAAGGTGGTGTCCCCGCAAGTGGTTCACAAGTCCGATGCCGGTGGTGTGCAGCTCAATGTCGTGGCCGACACCGTGCGAGCGCAGATGCAAGCGATCGTCGACTCGGTCACCGCGAATGTTGCCGGTGCACAGATTCACGGTGTCGTGGTGACCCCGATGGCCGAAAAGGGCATCGAGTTGCTCGTCGGTGCCACCCAGGATCCGGTTTTCGGACCGATCGTCGCGTTCGGCAGCGGCGGGGTGATGGTCGAGGCACTTCGCGACGTGACCTTCCGCGCAGCCCCGTTCACCGACCTCGAAGCTCACGAAATGATCGCCGAGACCATCGCATCGCGCATGCTCGACGGCTACCGCAACCTGCCGGTAGTCGACCGCGCCGCCCTGGCGCAGTTCCTGGTCCGGGTGGGTGATCTCATCGCAGCGCACCCGGAGATCGGCGAACTCGACTTCAACCCCGTCATCGCATCCTCCGCCGGCCTGGTCCCGGTGGATGTGCGGATCGTCCTCGCCGAGCCCACCGCCGGAGCACTCTCATGACCGACCCACTGCTCATCGATCGGGCCGGCGACATCGTCGTCTGGACCCTCAACAACCCTGCCGTGCGCAATCCCATTTCCGACGAGGACACCATCGACGCCCTCGAAACCGCTGTCCTGCAAGCGAACCGCGATCCGAGCGTGCGGGTGGCCATTCTCACCGGCGCGGGCACAGCGTTTTCCTCCGGCGGCAACGTCAAGGACATGCGTGACAAGCGAGGCATGTTCGGAGGCTCTCCCGCAGAACTGCGCCAAGGGTATCGGCACGGGATCCAGCGGATCCCGAAAGCCTTGTATCACTGCGAGATCCCGACCATCGCCGCGGTGAACGGGCCTGCCATCGGAGCCGGATGTGATCTGGCCGCAATGTGTGATCTGCGGATCGCCGCGACCACCGCGAGCTTCGCCGAAAGCTTCATCAAAGTCGGCATCATCCCCGGTGACGGCGGCGCATGGCTGCTGCCACGAGTCATCGGCATGGCGCGAGCCAGCGAGATGGCATTCACCGGGGAGGCGATCGATGCCCAGACCGCGCTCGACTGGGGGCTGGTCTGCGCGGTGGTCGACCCCGAGAACCTTCTGTCCGCAGCCCACGAACTCGCCGCCCGGATCGCAGTCAATCCACCCCATGCCCTGCGGATGACCAAGCGGCTCCTGCGCGAAGGCCAGCATCAGAGTCTCGACAGCCTCCTCGAGTTATCAGCGGCCCTTCAGGCAGTGATTCACCAGACCGACGATCACACCGAGGCCGTACACGCACTACTCGACCGACGAACGCCGCAGTTCAGCGGCAGATGAACCCCACTGCCGTCCCGACAGCACCGCAGTGCTGTCGCCTGCGCGATCCGTGGTGGCCCAAGCAGGACAGCCACCACCGATTTCGCCAGCATCACCAAGATAAGGATCGAAGATCATGACCGTTTCGTCGGTAATCGTTGCCGGCGCCCGCACGCCTGTGGGACGTCTACAGGGAGCATTGAAGGACTTCTCCGGATCGGCTCTGGGCGGTATCGCGATCGCCGCGGCCTTGGACAAGGCGGGCATCGACGCGCGCCTTGTCGATCACGTGATCATAGGCCAGGTGCTGACCGCCGGTGCCGGGCAGATCCCCGCCCGCCAAGCCGCGTTCGCCGCCGACATCCCCATGACCGTGCCCGCGCTGACGGTCAACAAGGTCTGCCTGTCGGGAATCGACGCGATCATCCTCGCCGACCAGCTCGTGCGCACCGGCGACGCCGACGTGGTCATCGCCGGCGGCCAGGAATCGATGTCACAGGCCCCGCACCTGCTGCAACACTCGCGCACCGGATACAAATACGGTGACGTCACCGTCCGCGACCACCTGGCCTACGACGGCCTGCACGACGTGTTCACCGACCAGGCCATGGGTGCGCTGACCGACTGGCAGAACGAGAGCGAACCCTGGCCGGTCACCCGCGCCGAACAGGACGCCTACGCCGCAGCCTCCCACCACCGCGCCGCCGCGGCCTCGAAGAACGGCCACTTCGACGACGAAGTCGTCCCGGTCACCGTCCCGCAGCGTCAGGGCGACCTGATCGTGGTCACCGAAGACGAGGGCATCCGCGCCGACACCACCGCCGAATCGCTGGCACGCCTGCAACCGGCTTTCCGGCCCGGCGGCACCATCACCGCCGCATCGGCTTCCCAGATCTCCGACGGAGCGGCCGCGCTCGTCGTCATGTCCAGGGCGAAGGCCGAACAGCTGGGCCTGAGCTGGATCGCCGAGATCGGTGCCGCCGGTATGGTCGCCGGACCGGACTCCACCCTGCAACGACAACCCGCCAACGCGATCGCCCGTGCTTGCGCTCGCGCATCACTGGCACCGACAGACCTGGACCTGATCGAGATCAACGAAGCCTTCGCCGCCGTCGCGGTCACCTCGATGCGCGAACTCGGCGTCGACGAGGCGAAGGTGAACGTCAACGGCGGCGCGATAGCCATCGGCCACCCCCTCGGCATGTCCGGGGCCCGCATCGTCTTGCATCTGGCCCACGAACTCCGCCGCCGCGGCGGCGGCACCGGCGCGGCCGCGGTCTGCGGCGGCGGCGGACAAGGCACCGCCCTGCTCCTCCACGCCCCCCACCCCTGACACCCACCGCACGCCGATGATCACGTTGTCCCCACCGCCTGCCCGTCACGTCGACCGCGACGTGACGCTGCTGGTGCGCTGGCACGAAATCAACCGCGAACGCCTCGACCTGTTCTACCGAGCCTGCCGCTCCGCCGCACACCGCTTCGTGGCCGCCTTCAACCAAACCCACTCCAACGCACAAGCTTTCATCCTCACCAAAGCCGGTCCCGCGAGGCCACCGCGGCTGCCCTGCGAACGGAGCTGGATGATCCCCTGACCGCCAGACCGGTAGCAGCCCTTGAAACCCGACAGCCCGAACATTGTGGTCGGCTCGCGTGCCGACCACGAAACGCCGGAGGTAGCAAGAACTCCGGCCCTTGACCCGCGCTACCCGCGTTGCCGCGGTAGCGCCGCGCCGCCGCCGTGTCCTTGCCCCGAGGTCCCACACGGCGGTGGCATCCAAGACACCCGCCGCTCCAAACCTCAATCCGGGCCAGGTCGCGGCTGAGACTCCTCCGGACAGCGCTGTCCTCCCGATAGCCGACCCCTTTTCATGGTCGGCTCCGTGCAGCAGACAGAAAGAGGAAATCACCGTGACCAGGGCGGAAGAACAACGCCGAGATCGTCACGCCCACAGCACTTCCCCCCATCCCCGCCGCAGCGGCTACGCAGCGCTGAAATCAAGGAACTTCCGGCTGTATCTGATCGGCCAAGCCGTGGTGACGACCGGAGCCTGGGTCCAGCGCATCGCCCAGGACTGGCTGGTGCTGACCCTTACGGGAAGCGCCACAGCGGTCGGTATCACCACGGCGCTCCAGTGGGCCCCCACACTCGTATTCGGCCTACTCGGCGGATGGATCGCTGACCACTGCCCGAATCGCCGCATCCTGCAGACCACCCAAACCACGGCCAGTATGTCCGCCGCGATCCTGGCCGGACTGACCTTGACCGACCACGTCGCAGCCTGGCATGTCCAGCTGCTGGCTGCTGTGACGGGCACCATCGTTGCCATCGAACGCCCGGTACGTCAGACGATGATCACCGACATGGTCGAGCCGGACCACATCCACAGCGCGATCAGCCTGAACTATTCGGTCTACTACCTGGGCAACTTCGCCGGGCCGGCCGTGTCCGGCATTCTGCTCGCCGCCGCAGGTCCTGGTTGGGCGTTCACCCTCAACTCCGTGCTCTACATCGCCCCACTCGTGGCCCTCGCACGCATCGACCCGCGCCGGTTCCCGGCCGTGAAGCCGTCCGCCTGCCAGCGCGACGAGCCCGCCGAAGGCGGCTTGCGTGCACTGGTGACGCGACCCGGGATATGGCGTCCTTTGACCCTGTGCGCCATCTACGGCATGTTCGCGCTGAACTTGCCTGTCATTCTGACCTCGCAAGCGCGCGTCTTGCACGCTGGCCCTACCGGCTATTCAGTACTGGCATCGAGCATCGCGCTCGGTTCGGCATGCGGGGCGCTCGCCGCCGCGGGCCGCAAGAAGCCCGAATTCCCGATGCTCGTGCTGACCGGATACGCACTGTCTGCCGTCTTGCTCCTCGCAGCGGTGATACCGCCGTTGTGGGACCTGGCCGGCGCGCTGGTACTGATCGGAGCAGTAAGCACGACACTGTTCACCGGAACGAACTCCTATGCCCAACTCAACGCCGGACGTCGACACCGAGGTCAGGTCACGGGCATCTACAACATGGCAGAGACAGGCAGCGCCGCACTCGGCGGACCCGTGGTCGGCATCATCGTCGAAACACTCGGACCGCGAGCTGGTTGGGCACTGGCCGGGGTGATCCCCGGTGCAGCGCTGTTGCTGCTGACCGTCAGCGGTTTCGCCCACCGCACCGCAGCGGTTCCGCCCACAGACCCTCATTCGCGCCAACGGCTCGACGATGACGCCGCCGGCCCACGACCGCCGTGCGGCACGGACCCACACCACACGTCCGGTTCGCCGCAGCCACCGCTCGGCTCAGACCTCGACACCCTCGCCTCCGCGCACGGCTGCATCCCCCGAACTCATGGCAATGTTCCGCAACAACAACGTCCAGCACTACGCTCTCGGCCGACAACCGAGGGGAGGTGGGCTCCGCTGTCGAAACGCGCTGATGCTCGTCAGTCCGCTCAGCAGCCATCGCGCACTTGCCTGCACCAGCACTGTGGCGGCTCTTCCCGGCCACCGAAGGCACAATCGGGGACGTGAAATTCTCCAACGACCCGTATATGCAACTTTAGTTGCGTTTGTGGCATGATGGAGTGCATGGCTTCGAGGAACACGGCCACCACCCAGCCCCCGGCAACCTACGCGGAGTTGCGCGGCATCCTTCAAGATCAAATGGACTCCTACGCGCCGGGCCAGCAGCGAGTCGCGAAGGTGCTGCTCACCGATGCGGAGGGTACTGCTCTCCGCTCGATCGGTGAAACCGCGCGCGTGGCCGATGTCCATCAGTCCTCACTCGTGCGCTTCGCGACCAGCCTCGGGCTGCCGGGCTATCCCGCGCTGGTCAAGCTGTGTCGAGAGCACCTCGCAGAACAGGCGCATCTCGTACGGCGCTTCGAAGCCGCAGAGCAACATGGCGAGTCCGAACTGTTCACCGCCGCAGTGGAACACGACCAGCAGAATCTCGCCCGCACATACGCCCGCATCGATCCCGCAGACTGGGACCGAGCGGTCACCCTGCTGGCCGAAGCGCCTCGCGTACACATCATCGGCCTGAGGAAGTGCCTCAGCGTGGCCCAGATGATGGCCTACCTTCTGCACATGGTGCGTCCCGAAGTGCGGCTTGTCGCACCGGCCTTGGGCGGGTTGGTCGACGATCTCCGCGATATCAGGAGCGACGACGTCTTTGTTGCCATCTCCATCCGGCGCTATACCGCTGACACCGTTCGCGCACTGCGGTATGCACGCCAGCACGGCCTGAGAACCATTGCGCTGACCGACGATGCTGCTTCTCCGCTGGCGGGAGCAGCGGAAGTGACCTTCTTCGTCGACACCAACGGCGTCACGATCCTGCGATCGCTGTCAGCCTTCATCTCCTTGGTGCAAACCCTGTCCACCGCAGTGGCACTGAAGAGGGGCACCCGGACACGCGCCGAACTGCTGCAGGACGAAACACTGCTGGACGAATTCGACATCTACACCTCGTAGTCGGCTAGTGCGTCCAACAACAGGTTTCATCAAACTCACTTCGAGACAGACTAGTGGGTGCGCCCGTTAGTTCGTCGGGGGTTGCCAGGCGGTGGGGTCGTTGAGGTAGAGGCCGCAGGCGCAGTCGAGGGTTTCGGCGGGGGTGCCGGAGGGGCGGCCGTTGGGCAGGATGGAGTCCTCGTAGCCTTCTCGGCTGGCGAGGTAGATGGCGAATCCCCAGGTTGTGGCGTATCCGGTGTAGCGCAGCCGCATCAGCGGCAGACGGGTGCCGTCGGCGAATTCCCCGGCGACGTAGGCGAAGGCGCCGTGGTAGCGGACGTGGACTGCGGCCAGTTGCGGCCAGCGTTGCGCGGCATGGGCGGCCAGTCGTTGCCGCAGTGAGGTCTTGGTTGATTCCGGCGGTGTGGCCATGGACCTCACCCTGCCACGGTGGGGCCTGCGGCGTGGCTACTCGGCTCGGCGTGACCAGCCCGGCAGAGTGTCCGGGGTATGTAATCGTGTTGAGAGACAAGGGAATATCGTTGTGCCGCCGCGCAGCCCGTATGTTGTCGTTCTGACCGCTGCGCAGCGGTCGGTATTGGAAGCGATCACCCGCCGGTCCTCGGTGCAGTATCGAAGGGTGCTGCGGGCACGGATCGTGCTCGCAGCCGCGGACGGGGAATCGAACACCGGTATCGCCTGTGCCCTCGGCATCAACGCCGACACCGCCAGAAAATGGCGGAAACGATTCTGCAGCAAAGGAATCGATGGATTGACCGATCGACCTCGCAGCGGCCGGCCACGAACATTCACCGCCGAGCAGGTCGCCGAGGTCAAAGCCCTGGCTTGCGAAATACCGGCCCGGACCGGGCTGCCACTGACCCGGTGGAGCAGCTGCCCTGAGCTGGCCCGGGAGGTAACCGCACGCGGGGTCACCGATCAGATCTCGGCATCGACCGTGCGGCGGATCCTGTCCACCGATGCGATCAAACCCTGGCAACACCGCTCATGGATCTTCCCCCGCGACCCGTACTTCGCGCTCAAGGCCGTCCGGGCACTGGACTTGTATTCCCGCGTCTGGGACGACGAACCACTCGGCGACGACGACTACGTGCTCAGCGCTGATGAGAAACCCGGTGTCCAGGCACGTCGCCGCGTCCGCCGCAGCCTCCATCCCGCCGCCCGGCGGCCGATGCGGGTCGAGTCCGAATACCAGCGTGGCGGCACGCTGGCCTATTTCGCCGCCTATGACGTGCACCGCGCCCACGTCATCGGCCGCTGCGAGCCGACCACCGGTATCGAACCCTTCGGTCGGCTCACCGCGCAGGTCATGACCACCGAACCCTACGCCAGCGCACGGCGCGTGTTCTGGATCGTCGACAACGGCCGCCTCCCACCGCAACTGGGCCGCGGCGAAACGACTCAACGACGCCTACCCCAACGCGCACATGGCGCACCTACCGGCGCACGCCTCCTGGCTGAACCAGGTCGAGGTCTACTTCTCCGTCGTGCAACGAAAAGCGCTGTCCCCCGACGATTTCGCCGACCTCGACGCCGTCACCAACCGACTACTCGCCTTCCAGGACCACTACAACGCCACCGCCCGACCATTCGACTGGACCTTCACCCGCGACGACCTCAACGACCTGCTACACCGGCTCGGCCGCCACGACCTGGCCACACCCCTCCCGCTCGCCGCGTAACCCCCGACGAACTAACGGGCGCACCCACTAGTATCCCGCGTCGGAGATTTGACTCTGTCGGTGATCTTGGAATTCGGCATGTCGCGGCTGGCGTGCTGCCACACTGCGAGGCGCGAAAAGCACTGCGTCCTCGAAGGATCAAGTGAATGTCACTCGGACCCGGACCGGCCAAGACGGTTCCGCCGCTGACGGTGCGGGTGGCCCGCGCCAGTAATCCCCACGGCACCACGGCGATGTGGATACGCGACCGGCTCGAAAGCCTGTGGAGCAATGAGGATTTCGCCGACTGGTATCCGCGCGATGGGCGGCCCGGTCTGTCCCCGGCTCAGCTGGTCACCGTGTGCGTGCTGCAGTATGTGCTGGACCTGTCCGACCGGCAGGCGGGGCGAGGCTGTGCGTTGTCGCATCGACTTCAAGTACGCGCTCGGTCTGGAGTTGGATGACCCCGGGCTTCCATCACAGTGTGCTCAGCGATTTCCGTGATCGGCTCGCCGACGGTGACCGCGCCGACCGGCTGCTCGATCTCGCGCTGGCCCGGCTTACCGAGGCCGGGCTGGTGCGCGAACGCACCACTGCGCGCACCGACTCCACCCACGTCCTGGCCGCGGTGCGCGACCTGACCCGGCTCGAACTGGTCACCGAGGCCGTCCGCGCCGCACTCGAAGAGCTCGCCCGCATCGCTCCGCACCTGCTGACCGGCCTGGTCGAGGAGGAGTGGGGCCGCCGCTACGGCCGTCCAGTTCGCTTGGGCAAGAACCCAACTCGGCCCAAGACCAGGATCCTCACCGCCGGCGAGGACGCCGGCCGGCTGCTCGAGCACCTGCGAGAGCACGGCCCGCACTACCTGTCCGGTCCCCAGGCCCAGGTCCTGCGACAGATCGTTCTACAGAACTACTACCGCGACGAGAAGGGCCGCCTGCGCTGGCGCACCGACGAGGACGGCGGTCTGCCGCCCTCGTCGGTGGCGATCGTTTCTCCCTACGACACGCAGGCCCGCTACGCGCGTCGAGGGCAGGTCACCAGGTGCAAGGGATTCTTGG
>NZ_JBHZCS010000106.1:0-24274 GCF_042755705.1 Nocardia sp. NPDC059154 | reverse complement strand
GCCGTACGCAGTCGGCTCACCAGGGCCTGGAGCGCATTCTCGACTCGCGCCGGCGGATCCCCGTCCCAGATCCCGTCGATCAGCAGCCCGGTCGGAACCGTCGTCCCGGCGCGAAGTGCCAGCAGCGCCAGCAAGCTTCGCAACCGTGGGCCGATGATCGCGAACTCGCGCCCGTCGGCCGCGATCACCGAGACCGGGCCGAGCACCCTCACCTGCACCACGTGACACCTCCACATGACCTCCCGTCCATGATCACTGGAATCCGTGGCCGCTGTCGAACGGGATTCACACGACGGGGTGGCCGCCGACGACACTGGCGGGCACCCGTTCGCGCACCTGCCAGTGTTCGACGATCAGGGCATCCTGGATGCGGAAGACATCCACGACCACCGTGCCGCGATCCCCCGGTCCGGTTGTGAAGAGGCTGTGCGCGAACACCAGATCTCCGGTGGCGGCGATACGGCGCAGGTCGAACCGGGCGTGCGGGAACCGCTGCCGCACACCGCTGATCAGCTCGATCAATGCCCGGCGGCCGTCGGGCAGGCTCGGACCGTGCTCGACCAGCTCGTCGGCGACGAAGCGATCGGCCAGATCGGCGCGGCCCCGATTCCACAGCAGTTCGAGGTAGTCGACGACGAGTGCGGTCATCTCGGTGCGGCCATGCGGTGGTCGAGCGATCAAGCGCTCGTCTCGATCATGACGGTCTTCTGCTCGGTGTAGGCCTCCAGCGCGGTGCGCCCGCCCTCCCGGCCCAACCCCGAGGTCTTGTACCCGCCGATCGGGGCATTGGGCATGAAGGTGTAGCCGTTGATGCCGACCGCTCCGGTGCGGATGCGGCGGGCCAGCCGAAAGGCGCGCCCGATGTCGGCGGTGTAAATGCCTGCGGCGAGCCCGTATTCGGTGTCGTTGGCGATCCGGACCGCCTCGTCCTCGTCGCTGAACGGGATGACGGCCAGCACCGGCCCGAAGATCTCCTCCTGTGCCAACCGGATGCCGTTGTCGACCTGGGTGAAGATGGTCGGGTTCAGATAGTTGCCGGCGCTCAGCGCATCGCTCGGCCGATCGCCGCCGAGCAGCAGGTGCGCCCCCTCGGCGGTGCCGGACTCGATGTAGTCCAGCACCTTCACCAGTTGCTGCTTGTTGATCAGCGGTGACGCGTTCGTGGCCGGGTCGAACGGGTCGCCGTACCGCACCGATGCCGCGATCTCCCGTGCGCCGTCGAGGAATTCGTCGTAGCAGTCGACGTGCACGAGCGCCCGGGTCTGGGCGGTGCACTGCTGTCCGGACATGCCCAGCGCGATCATGCGCATCACAGCCTTCCCAGCCTCGCGAACGTCCGCGTCGGGGAAGATCAGGCTGGGGCTCTTGCCGCCGAGCTCCAGGGTGACGCGTTTGATGTCCCGCCCGCTGGCCTCGAGAATCCGGCCGCCAACCCCGCGACTGCCCGTGAAGCTGATCTTGTCGACGCCGGGATGGGTGATCAGCGCCTCGCCGGACTTGGCACCGACGCCGGTGACGAGATTGAAAACGCCGGGAGGCAAATCCAATTGATCGATCAGTTCGGTGATCGCGAGGCTGCTGAGGCTCGCATATTCGGAGGGTTTGAGCACGACCGTGCAGCCGGCGGCCAGCGCGGGTGCGACCTTGTTGGCCAGCTGCAGCACCGGCGCGTTCCAGGGCACGATGGCCCCGACCACGCCGACCGGTTCGCGGAAACTCAGGTACTGCAGGTCACTTCGCTCGGTGTACTGCGGATAGGTCTCCCCGCCGAGTTTGTCGATCCAGCCGAGGTGGTGATCGAACACGTCCGCGGCGACCTCGGCCGAGAGCCGGTACTGGGTGGTGAAAGAGATCGGCATGCCGTTCTCGAGCGTCTGGATCCTGCTCAGCCGTGGTGCGGCCTCGCGCAGCAATCGCACCAGTGGTTCGAGGATCGCCTTGCGCTCCTTGGCCCGCAGCCGCGGCCACGGGCCCTCGTCGAAGGCTCGCCGCGCCGCGCTGACGGCCCGATCGACATCGGCGGCCGAGGCGTCGGCAATGGTGGTGACCTCCTCGTTGGTCGCGGGGCTGAGGTGCTGCCAGCACGCATCGGAATCGGAATCGACCCACCGGCCGTCGATGTAGAGCCGCCCCGGGGCGATCTCGAGAGCATCCCGGTGCGGAAGAACGGAAAACTCGAGCCGGCTGACATTGTCGGTATTCGTCATGTCGACCACACTCACCGGCTCTGCGGACACGGGACTGGCACCCGGCGACAGTCCGGTATCAGTGGCCGCGATCAGTCTTGCGGGCATGGTGGAGAATATGATCCGGCCCGGCCCCGGGAGGGCTGCCCGTGCCGCGAGCTATCGACTTCCGCGCATGGCGGCGTTCTGGCTACTGGTGGCCGCACTGGCCCTGATGCTGTTCGCTTCCTCGGCGCCGTCGCCGCTGTATCCCGTCTATCAGCAGCAGTGGCATTACTCCTCGCTGGTATCGACGGGCGTGTACGCGATCAATGTCCTTGCCCTGCTCGCCACTCTGCTGGTGGCCGGATCGCTGTCCGACCATATCGGACGCCGGCCGGTGCTGTTCGCCGCCGCGGTGACGGCGCTGGCCGGGACGCTGATCTTCGCCGAGGCGCAGTCGGTGGCATGGCTTTTCGTGGCGCGCGGCATTCAGGGCATTGCGGCCGGGCTGTCCACCGGAGCGATCAGCGCGGCATTGATCGATCTGCAACCGCCGGGTTCACGGCTGGGCGTCCTGATGTCCAGTGTGGCCGCCGGAGCCGGGTCGGCCGCGGGCGCGATGGCCTGCGGACTGCTGGTGACCTACGCGCCGGCACCCACCCACCTGGTGTTCTGGCTACTGGCGGCTGCCTATCTGGTGCTGATCGTGGGCGTCACGATGATGCCCGAGACGGCCGCGCCGGACGGTCGTGCGCTGGACTCGCTGATTCCGAAAGTCTCGGTGCCGCAATCGGTCCGGTCGGTCTTCCGGACGCTGCTGCCGTCCATCGTCGCCACCTGGGCGCTGGGCGGGCTGTATCTGTCGCTCGGTGGGGCGCTCATGCGTGCGCAGTTCCATCTGAACAGCCCGCTGGCCGGCGGGCTGGTGATCGTCGCGCTGCAAGGCGCGTCGCTCACCGCCGCCGTCTTCACCCGCAACTGGACCATCGAGCGGGCACTGGGCCGAGGCCCGGCCTTCCTGGTCACGGGTGTCGTGATCGCCTTGACCGGCGTCGCGACGCATGAGGTGTGGCTGTTCCTCGTCGGCAGCAGTATCGCCGGACTCGGCACCGGACCGACCTTCACCGGCATCCTGCGGATGCTCACCGGGTTGACCGAGGCCGATCGGCGAGCCGAGGTGATCACGGCGACCTATGTGGCGGCGTACCTCGCGTTCAGCCTGCCCGCCGTCCTCGCCGGACTCTGCCTGAGCCGATTCAACCTGTCCGCCACGGCCTTCGGCTACGGCGTGATCGTGCTCGCCCTCGAACTCGTCGCGGTGCTCAGCAGCGCCCGGCATCGGGGCGCACTGAGCACCCTCACCGGTGCCCCGCCCTGTCCGGCGCCATGCCCCGGCACCGTCGCGGCGAACCCGCGCGTCGTCGCCGCGCACGCCTGACCACGACGCATCACGAAAGGAACCTCGATGACCATGGCACAGCGATTCCTGCACGCCGATCCCACCCGGCGTGAGCCGGTCCGATTCGCCAGCGGGACTGCGACCCTGGCCGGCCACCTGTACCGGCCGCCGACGGCAGCGCCCGGCGAACGTACGCCGGGTGTGGTGATGTGCGGGCCGATCAGCAGCGTCAAGGAACAGACGCTGCCGCACTACGCCGAGCGGTTCAGCGACGCCGGATACACGGTGCTGACCTTCGATCCCCGCAATTTCGGTGAGAGCGAAGGGGAACCACGCCATCGCTACGACCCCAATCTGGTCATCGCCGACTATGCGAACGCCATCAGCTATCTGCTCACACGGCCGGATGTGGATCCGGAACGGATTGCGGCCGTGGGTGTCTGCATGGGTGGAGGCTATGCCGTCTCCGTCGGAGCCCGGGACAAGCGGCTGAGGGCCGTGGTGAGCATCGCCGGCGGGTACAACATCGGCGGGACCTTTCAGCAGGGCCTCGGCATCGAAGGCTTCGCGGCCTACTTCCGGCGGGTCAACGATCTGGTCCAGCGCCAGTACGAGACCGGCGAGATCGCTTACATACCAACCATTGCCGAGGAGCTGACCGAGCAGATTCCGGTGGCGGTCATGCCGAACCCGGAGGCGTACGGCTACTACGACCGCACCAGCAGGACCGAAGCACCCAATTGGCCGCGGACGCTGACCGCGGATTCACTCGAACCGTATTTCATCTACAACTCGATCGTGCACGCCCCGCTGGTCGCGCCCACCCCGCTGCAGATCATCCACGGCACCGGGGATACCGCACTGCTGCCGGAATATGCCCGCCAGGTCCACGATGCCGCCCGCGGGGAGAAGGAGCTGGTCTGGATCGAGACCAGCAACCACATCGAACTCTACGACCAGGACCCTTACGTCTCCGAGGCCGTCGGCCACGCCCTGCGCTGGCTCGACCGCCATCTGGCCTGAGACGAATCATCCACCACGACAGGAGAACTCGACATCATGAGTGCTGTGCAGGATCGGCTCGACATCATCGGGACTTGCTCCCTCATGGCCTGGCTCGCCGATCACCGGGACTGGGACCGGCTGGGCGAGGTCTTCACCCAGGAGGCCGTCCTGGACTACACCAGCCTCAACGGCGGCGAGCCGGTGACGCTGACACCCGCGCAGATCGGCGCCGCGTGGTCGCAGGTCCTGGGCAAGTTCGACGCGACCCACCACATGATCTCCAACCACCTGGTGACCGTGGACGGCGACACCGCCGTCTGCACCGCCTACTTCCAGGCCACGCACATCCTCGCCGATCGATTCGGCGCGCCGACATGGACATTGGGCGGAACCTATCGGTTCGATCTGACCCGCGCGGCGGGCGACTGGCGGATCCGCGCGGTCGTGATGAGCGCGACCTGGGGCCGAGGCAACCGGGGGCTCATCTCGTAGCGTCCGCAACGGCGAGCGCGGCGTGTTCGACCTCGATGAGCAGCGCCTCCAGCGCGGTGTCGTCGCCTTCGCCCGAGATCGTCTCGAATGCCTTGTCGCCGAGTACGTTCCGGGCCAGCGCCAGCGCTCGCTCGCCGTCTGGTCCGAGCACCGTGCGGCCCTCGCGCCGGTACTCCCGTCGCAGGATGCCGATGATCCGCGCGGCCAGCTCGGGCAGGCCCAAGGCGAGAGCCGCCAGCGCATGCCCGAAAGCCATGTCCAACAGCAACAGCGGGCTCACGGAGATCGCATCCTCTCGACCGATCCGCAAATGGTCGACGGCCGGACCTGTCCGGCCCGCCTCCAGCAATACGGTCGCGTAGGTGACACGCCAATAGACCGGCGAATACATGCGAAGGAGACTGCGGTGGGCGGTGATCGGCACTGTATCCGCGAAAACCTGTCCGAAGAGATCGAGTGCGCGGTTGGTCCGCCCTTCCCGCCACGCCAGGTGGCCCAGGATCAGACGCCGGTCGTTGACCAGGCCGTTGGTCAGCTCTGCGGGATCGATCCGGTCGGCCCGGGCGAGGTAACCGGCGGCACCCGCGATATCGCCGTCGGCGAGATACAGGTTCGCGGCGCCGGCCAACGTTCGGAACTGCACATCGGCACTCAGTTCGGCGGTCAGCAGCTCCGTCGCGCGGCTGATCAACGGCGCGGCGCAGCGGACTCCGTGCCAGATGGTGCGCAGTTGCGCCAACGTGAGCAACGCCGTGCTCAGCGTGCGCGGGTCACCGGATTCGCTCAGGCAGTCCACGGCCGTTTCGAGGTCGGTGAAGATGTGCGCGATCGGCTTGGCGTCGACATCCTCGAACGCCCGCAGCATCAGCGCATAGCCGCGTAGTCCGCCGTCCTCGTCGATCGCGCAGCGGTCGAGCAGACTCGGATCGCCACGGTGATGCTCCCGCAAAGCCAGGATCAGCACGAAGAACGGATGCACGCCGCGTGGTTCGGCCATCGCCACCCGAATCAGTTGTTCGAATTCCGCGGAAGTGTCGGAGATCGACTCCGCTACGACTGCCATCGTCGGGTCCGGGAATTCTTCGGCGTACCGGCACATCAGAAACGATCCCGTGCAGCCGGGCGGTATCCGCGCGCCTGCGACGCCGAGCACCTCGGATCGCCAGGCCGACATCTGGGTTCGCTGTCCGCGCAGCAACCAGTACAAGGCCAGATCACCGAACAGCCGCACCGCGAATTCCGGTGCCTGATGCCGCACCGCCCAGCCCAGAGCCGCTTCACAGTTGCCGTGTTCGGCGGCGAATCGGTGCAGCCATTCGTGCTGGGCGGCCCCACGCAATTCCCGCGCGCCGACCTCGCTGAAGTCGACGAACCACGCGGCATGCGCGCGTTCCCACCGCTCGGTCTCGCCCACCCGGGTCAGTTCCTCCGCCGCGTAGGCGCGAATGGTGTCGAGCATCCGATAACGCCGGCCGTCGAATTCCACCAGTGACATCGCGACCAGTCCGGCCAGCCGATCGGCGACGGCCTCGGCATCGTCGAAGTCTGTTCCGCACACCCCCACGACAGCCTCCAAGGTTGCGCCGCCGGCGAAAACCGAAACGCGGCGGGCCAACTCGGCATCGGCGGCGGGCAGCAGCTCCCAGCTCCAGGCGACCATTGCCCGCAGCGAGCGATGCCGAGGCGCCGCCCCGCGGGATCCGTTGGCCAGCAGGCCGAAACGATCGTCGAGCCGGTCGGCGAGCGCCTGTGGTGACAGGCCGTGCAGCCTGGCGGCGGCGAGCTCGAGCGCCAGCGGCACCCCGTCGAGCCTGCGCACGACGGCCGCGACCGCACGGCAATTGTCCTCGGACAGTTCGAAATCCGGCCGCACCGCGATTGCGCGATCCAGGAACAGCCGGACGGCGGTACAGGTGGCGACCTCCTCGACGGTCGCTGCCACCACGGGTACAGGCAGGGCCCGCACCGGGTACAGCTGTTCACAATCCACCGACAGCAGCCGACGACTGGTCGCGACAACCGTCAGCAGCGGAAGCCGATCCAGCAGATCGGCCACCAGGTCGGCCGCCGCGGCGATCAGGTGCTCGCAATTGTCCAGAATGAGCAGCATCCGCCGTTGCCCCAGCGTACGGACCAGCAGATCGATCCAGTCCTGGCCGGGCTCATCGGTGATCACGCCCGGTGCGACGGCGGCGAAAACCGCTGCCGCAACCGCATTCCGGCCTTTGGCGCCCGGGCGTTCCGGCGTGACCGCCGACAGTTCGGCGAAAGCGACTCCGTCCGGCCACTGTTCGGGACGTGCGAGTACCAGTTCGGTGGCCAGCCTGGTCTTGCCGATACCGCCGGGGCCGACCAGCGTCACCAGCCGGTGCCGCTGGAGCAACCCAGCGATCTCGGGGACCTCCGTGACGCGTCCGACGAAGCTGGTGAGCCGGCGAGGCGACGCCGGCACGCCGCGGGCGACGCGGGGCGGTTCGGATGGCAGATCGAGTTCCGCGACCGCGCGGCGCAGCACCGCCGACGGTTCGACGCCGCGTTCGGTGCGCAGCAACCGCTCGATGCGACGAAACTCCTGCAGCGCATCGGATGTGCGCCCGGCGGCGGCCAGCGCCGTCACCAGGCGAGCCGCGAGCGACTCCCGGAACGGGTGTGCGGCCGACTCGGCGGCCAGCCCCCGCACGACCTCCGCGGCCCGTCCGAGCGCGAGGAAGGCATCGGCGTGCAACTCGATCGCCGTCAGCCGCCGCTCGGCGAGCACCTCGGCCGCAACGCGCAGCGCCGCGGTCTCGACGACCTCGCCGAGCGCCGGGCCGCGGCACAGTCCCAGCGCCCGATCCAATGCCACCACGGCATCGTCCGGCCTGCCCTTCGACAGCGCATCGCGCCCGGCGTCGAGCAATCGCGCGAACCGAATCGCATCCACCGCTTCGGGTTCGACCGCCAGCAGGTATCCCGGTTCCACCCACACCACGGCGTCCTGCCCGGTGATCGCCCGCAGCCGTTTCACCAAGGTTTGCAGCGAATTCTCGGGTGAGACAGGCAGCTGCTCACCCCACACCGCATCGATCAGCCTCGATACCGGGACCACATTCCCGGCCTCGAGCGCCAGCATGGCCAGCAGCGCCGACAGCCGCGTCCCGCGCACCCCGGCAATCACCCCATCGCCGGAGATCATCTCCACCGCCCCCAGCAGCCTGATCCGAATCAACCTGTGCCACCTTCTGTTCCCGTTCGCCCGCCGACGGCGTACAGGATGCGCTCCCCCGCTGGCAATGAGCCGTCAGTGTCGTAGCAGCCGCAGATCGCAGCGGTACACCGATGACATCGCCTACACCTGTCCGGTCGTTCGCTGGGAGCGCGACTTCCAGACCAGTAGTGCGGCTTGGGCTATGAAGAAGATGCCGCCGCCGGTGGCGTAGACGGACAGGACATCCAGGGATGGAGAGGGGGCGGTGGCCTGAGCGACATAGACGGCGCCGACCAGGAAGGACAGGCCGCCGGAGATGAGGGTGGGCCACTGCTTGCCCAGGGTGGGGCCACGGCGGTAGAGGCCGACTGCGAGTTGAGCCGCGCCGGATACCGTTGCCCAGATACCGAATACGGCCAGGACGGCGGCCACGCCGCCGGCGGTTCCGGCGATGCCCAGGGCGATGGCGGCCAGGGTGCTCAGGGCGCCGTTGAGGGCGGTCACACGGCGTTCGGAGCCCTCCGGTACCGCGAGCCAGTCGATGGCGGAGGACACCGCGTCGATGAGGGGGTAGGCGATCAGCAGGGTGAGCGCGACGGCATTCAGGGGGTCGTGGGCCGCGGCGAAGGCGAGGGCCCATGCGATGGCCAGGAGGCCGCGGACCAGGGACAGGCGGATCAGCGACGAGCGCCCGGATATCGAAACAGGCTGTACCGCAGTGGTGTTCATGGAACTCTTCCATTCGATCGGGGTGGAGCAGGAAAGGCAGTGGGATCACCAGCCGATGAGATCCCGTGCGGTGGGTCCCCGCCCGTGCAGTACCGCGAGCTCGGCCCAGCTCCAGAGCGCTGCCGGACCAGCGAAAACCATTGCCGCACCGACCTGCTCGCCCCAGCGGAACGCACGAAACGGGGACATATCGATCACTCCTTGGGTGAGAAGACGAATTCCCGGACCGCGCGGTCGAAGCGCCGGGGTTCTTCCAGATGCCCGCTGTGTTCCAGGACGGCCAGTCGCGAATTGGGGATCAGTTCGTGCAGTTCCAGACCCCAGCGCGGTCCGCAGATGACATCGTGGCGGCCCACGATGACCAGGGCCGGGACGGTCAGGTTCGGCAGATCGGCGCGGTCGTCGACGAGATCGGGAGTCAGGTCCGCGTCCAATCCCGAGATGTGGCCGGCCCGTAGCCCTTTCCGGAAGACGGCCCACCGTTGTTCGTCGCCCCAGTAGTCGGCGAAATAGGACGGCAGGATGCCGCGCGACCGCTGGAGAATGCCGTCGGAATCGACGGTGTGGACGCCCGGCGCGAGCCGTCCGGTGTCTCGGATCGAGTGCGGCGCGGACATCACTTCGCCCGCAGCGGGCCGGCGAACGACTTGCGCAGCGAGGACGGTCCGACCAGCGGCAGCAGCGCCGCCAGCAGCTTGCCCTTGAAGGCCTGCGGAGTCCGGGTCAGTTCGACATCGACCCGGGTACCGCCCGATTCCGGCGTGGCCCGGAAGACCCAGCCGCCGCCCGCGCCGAAGAGCTTGGAATCCAGGGTGGTGATGGTGACCGTGTCGCCGTCCGGATCCCACTGGTAGCGGGCGCGTTCCCAGGCGGCGGCCGTGCCTTCGGTGACCTCGGCCCAGGTCTCGCCGCGGTCGTGGACGACGAAATGCTCGGCGTCGATGCTCGGCCACGCCTCGGTGCGGGTGGGGCCGAAGTCGGTGAGCACCCGCACGACCTCGGCGGGAGTCAGTGTGGACAGGAGGTGAAAACGTACCGTAGCCATGGAAATACCTTCGCCGCCGCGGGCAGGCGGCCGAATCTGTCAGTTGACGTTGAGGTGACGTAATCCTGTTTCGGTAAGGTCGCGACCGGTCCCGTACGTCGTCACGGGTCCAGGAGGAGAGCACCACCCATGCCGATGGTCGGACGAGACACCGAGCTGAAAGTCCTGGCCGCACTCGTGGACGGCCCGGGCGACCGGAGCGGCATCCTGATCGAGGGGGAACCCGGAATCGGCAAGTCGTCACTCGTCGAGGAGACGGTCGCCATCGCGGCCGCCACGGGGCTGCGGGTGCTGCGGACCGCGGGTGTGGAAGCCGAACACGGCCTCGACTACGCCGGGCTGCAGCGGCTGCTGTACCCGCTGCGCCGCACGTTCGATGCCCTGCCGGCGCGCCAGTTCGAGTCGCTGACAACCGCCCTGGGCATGTCGGATGCCGTCGGCGAGCCCAGCCCGCACCTGGTGGGGCTCGCCGCCCTGACACTGCTGGCCGATCTGGCGGCCGAACGGCCGCTGCTGGTCGTCGCCGAGGACGTGCACTGGCTCGATCCCGCCAGCGCCGAGGTCCTCGCCTTCGTCGCGCGCCGCATCCACTCCGAACCCGTCGCCATGGTCGCCACCGTGCGCGACGGCACGAACTCGCCGCTGTGCGAGGCCGAGCTGACCGCCATGCGGCTCGGCCCACTGTCCGATGAGGACGCGAACGCCGTGCTCGACAGCACCGCACCGGAGCTGCCCGCCCAGGTCCGCCGCCTGGTGCTCGCCGAGGCGCACGGCAACCCGCTCGCCCTGACCGAACTGCCCACGGCCGTGGGGGATCTCGCCGAACCGGCGCCGACGCTCCCGTTGACCGAACGCCTCGAACGAGCGTTCTCGGCGCGCAGTGCTGCGTTGCCCGAGCGCACCCGATCGGCATTGCTGGTCGCGGCGCTCGACGACGACGATTCGGTCGCCGAAACACTCACCGCCGCAGCGATTCTCCTGGGATCCGAGGTCGGGTCCGATATTCTCACCCCCGCGGTGGCGGCCCGATTGATCGATATCGGTTCCGGCACAGTGACTTTCCGCCATCCGCTGGTCCGCTCGGCCCTCGTGGCGGCGGCGACGGACGAGGAGCGCCGCCGCGCGCATCTGGCGCTCGCCGACCTGCTCACCGGGTCTCCGGATCGCCAGGTGTGGCATCGGGCGGCGGGTACCGCCGGAGCCGATGAGGAGGTGGCGGCGGCACTCGAGGACGTCGCCGAGCGGTCCCGGCACCGCGGCGGTGCGGTCGCGGCGCTGGAGCGGGCCGCCGCGCTCAGCGCCACTCCCGGCCGGCGCGCGGATCGCCTGCTGCGCGCGGCCGAACTGGCCGTCGACTCCGGTCACCGCGACACGGCCGACCGACTGGTCGACACCGCGCGAACCCTCCCCCTCACCCCCGCGCAGGAGGCCACCGCGAAGTGGCTGCTCAGCGGATTCGAGGACGGCATGCGCGAAAGTCCGTCGCGCATCGGCGAACTGGCCGCGCTCGCGGCCTCGGTCGCCGCCGACGGGTATCCGGATCCCGCGCTGCGGATCATGTGGGGCGCGGCCATGCGGTGCTTCTGGTCCGAACCCGGGCCCGAGACCCGGCGCGCGGTCCTCGCGGTCGCCGACACCTTCGGCATTCCCGACGGTGACCCGCGCAAGCTGGCGATCGACTCGATCGTGGCCCCGTTCGAACGCGGCGAACAGGTGCTGCGCCACCTGCGGGCGCTGGCCGCGACCACAGGCCGCGATCCGGAGGTCGATCACTTTCTCAGCAGCGCGGCATACCAGGTCGGCGCCTTCGACCTCGCGGCGCAGTTCGCCGGCGCCGCCGCACCCGGATTCCGTTCCGCCGGACGGCTCGGGCTGCTGACCCGGGCCCTCGCGATCCAGGCCTGGAGCCTGGCCAGGCTCGGTGACCTCGCCGCCGCCGCGCCCATCGCGGCCGAGGCCGCGGCCTTCGCCCGCGAGACCGCGGCGCCGTTCATGCATGCGGTGGTCATCGCGGTACAGGCCGAAATCGCTGCTCTGCGTGGGGATTATCCGCAGGCCGCCGAGCTCACGGCGGATGCCGAACGGACCGGACTGGCCGCCGGTGCGCGGCCCGTGCTGGCCACCGTGCAGCTCACCCGGGGGCTGATCGCGCTCGGTGAGGGCCGATTCGACGACGCCTTCACCGATCTGGCCCGCATCCACGATCCGCGCGACCCGTCGTATTCGCCGGCGCTGCGCCCGTGTTTCCTCACCGAACTCGCCGAGGCAGCGGTCCGCGCCGGGCAGACCGACGCCGCGGCGGAGCTGCTGCGCGGCCTGGAACCGGTGGCGGAGTCCACGTCGTCGCCCGCCCTGCACATCGGAATGCGGTATGCCCGAGCGGTGCTCGCCGGTGACTCGGCCGGCAAGCTGTTCACCGCCGCGCTGGAGGCGGATCTCACCGGGTGGCCCGCCGAACGCGGCCGCCTGCATCTCGCCTATGGCGAGTGGCTGCGGCGGCAGCGCCGGGTGGTGGAGTCCCGCACCCATTTGCGCACGGCCCGAGAGACTTTCGATGCCCTGGGCTTCACGGCGTGGAGCGAACGTGCCCGCCTGGAACTGCGCAGTGCGGGCGAATCGAGCCCGAACCGCGATCCGGATGCCCGCGAGCGGCTCACCCCGCACGAGCTGAGCATCGCGCAGCTGGCGGCGCAGGGGCTGACCAATCGGGAGATCGGGCAGCGGCTGTACCTGTCGCACCGGACCGTCAGCACCCACCTGCATCGCATCTTCCCGAAGCTCGGTATCAGTTCGCGCGGTGACCTCGCGGCGCTGCTGCCGACCGAGGACGAGCCGGCGCGGTAGCCCAACCGACACCGAGTACGTCATCCGACGCTCGCGACACCGGTCGCCCGGTTCCTAGCGTCTGATGACATGAACATCAGCAGACGATTTTTCGGTGGTGCGCTCGCAGCGGGCGCGGCGAGCCTGGCCGCGGCCTCGCTGAGCGCCTGCGGCACGGATTCCGCGACCGCGCCGGCGACCACTCCGGTCGGCGCGGACCTGCGGAAGGGCTCGGGCGCGAATACGACACTGGGACCGATCAAACAGATCGACGCCGGCGTCCTCAGCGTCGGCTACGCGGAATTCGGGCCCAGCACCGGGCAGCCCGTGATCCTGTTGCACGGCTGGCCCTACGACGCCTACAGCTACGCCGATGTCGGTCCGCTGCTGGCGGCGGCCGGGTACCGGGTCCTCGTCCCGTTCCTGCGCGGCTACGGCCCGACCACCTTCCTGTCCGCGCAGACCGTCCGCAACGGCCAGCAGTCGGCGATCGCGCGCGACATCGTCGACTTCATGGACGCGCTGCACATCGACAAGGCCGTGCTCGGTGGATTCGATTGGGGCGCACGCACGGTCGACATCATCGCCGCGCTGTGGCCGCAGCGCGTCAAGGCGATGGTCGCGGTGAGCGGGTACATCGTCACGCAGCAGGCAGCACAGCAGCAGCCGCTGCCGCCGGAGGCCGAACTCGGCTGGTGGTACCAGTACTACTTCGCCACCGAACGCGGTCGCCTCGGCTACACCCGCAATCGGCACGACTTCAACAAGCTGATCTGGAAGCGCGCGTCCCCGACGTGGAGTTTCGACGACGCGACTTACGACCGCACCGCGGCCGCCTTCGACAATCCCGACCACGTCGACATCGTCATCACCAATTATCGGTGGCGCTTGAGCCTGGCCCCGGGCGAGCCGCAATACGACGTCTACGAACAACAACTCGCCACCGGACCGGCCATCACCGTGCCCGCGATCACCATCGGCAGCGACTTCGACGGAGCGGCCAAGGACGGAAAGCCTTACGCCGCCAAGTACACCGGTAAACATGAGCACCGCGTCCTCGACGGCATCGGGCACAACGTCCCGCAGGAGGCGCCACGTCCGTTCGCGCAGGCGATCATCGACGCCGACCACCTCTGACATACCGCGAACCGCCGGGCCCGGCAGCTGCCGCTGGGCCCGGCGGTTCGCTGTCCGGTCTCGCCGGACCCGATCGCACGCACCGCCTTACAAGGGCGTCAGACGGTGATCGTCTGATACTCGGTGTACTGGCCCAAACCGACGGCGCCGTACTCGCGGCCGATGCCGCTGGTCTTGAATCCGCCGAAGGGGCCGTCGAATCCGATCGGCGCACCGTTGATGGTGACCGTGCCGGTCCGGATTCGGCGGGCAACGGCCAGCGCCGCGGTCTCGTCAGCCGACCAGACGCCACCGGAGAGTCCGTAGTCGGAGTCGTTGGCGATGCGCACCGCGTCGTCGATGTCGTCATAGGCGAGCACGACCAGGACCGGGCCGAAGATTTCCTCGCGGGCGATGCGCATGGCCGGTGTGACGTCGGCGAAAACAGTTGGGGTGACATAGAAGCCGTCCCGCAGTCCGGGCGGGACCTGCGGACCGCCGCAGACCAGGCGCGCGCCTTCGGCAATACCGGCCTCGATGTAGTCGCGGACCCGCTGTTGCTGATCGCCGCGCACCATCGGCCCGATGAAGGTTTCCGGGTCGCGCGGATCACCGACCGGCAAGGACTCGACCAACGCCGTCAGCGCCGCGACCACCTCCTCGTAGCGGGAGCGCGGGGCCAGGATCCGCGTCTGGGCGATACACGACTCTCCATTGTTCAGCAGCGCACCGAACTTCAGGCCGTTCATCACCGCCGTCAGATCCGCATCGGGCAGGATCACCGCCGGCGATTTGCCGCCCAGTTCGAGACTCACCCGTTTGAGCTGGGTGCCGGCGATGGACGCGATCCGGCGACCGGCCTCGGTCGAGCCGGTGAACGCGATCTTGTCCACACGCGGATGGGAGATCAGGTACTCGCTCGTTTCCCGATCCGCGGGCAGCACGCTGATCACGCCTTCCGGCAGGCCGATTCGATCCACCAGCTCGGCCAGCAAACCCATGCTCAGCGAATTCTCCGGAGACACCTTCAGCACCACCGAATTTCCGGCGAGCAGGGCGGGCAGGATCTTCGACGTCGCCGAGGAGAAGGGCGAATTCCACGGGATCACCGCCGCCACCACGCCGACCGGTTCGCGCCGGACCACGCTGCGCCCACCGGTATCCGGGTCCGACGGGGTGAGCGTGTACTCCCAGTCGCAATTCTCGGCGGCCGCGAAGTAGGCATTCGCCTGCCGGGTCAGACCGGCCTGGCCTGCCTTGGTGAACCATGCGGCGGAACCGTTCTCGTCGGTGATGAGCTCGGCGATCCGGTCGGCCTGCTCCTCGCGCAGCTCGTTGAACCGTCGCAGCGCCGCGATTCGCTCGGCGGGCGGGGTGTCACGCCAGACGCGGCCCTCGAAGGCCGCGTGCGCCGCCGCCACCGCGCGGTCCACATCGGCGGGTTGCGCCTGCGCCGCCCAGCCGATGACCGATCGGTCGTGCGGCGAGAGGATCTCCAGCAGTGCCGGTTCGCTGGGTTCGGTCCACGAACCGCCGACGTAGAGCCGATCGTAGGTGATCATCTGGTTTCTCCTGCGGTCGGCGAATTCTGTTGGTCGCGATAGGTTTCCAGCAGCCGGAGCCAGACTTCGCTGATGGTGGGGAAGGACGGCACCGCATGCCAGAGGCGGTCGAGGGGGACCTCGCCGGCGATGGCGATGGTGGCCGAGTGCAGCAGTTCGGCGACGCCCGGTCCGGCGAAGGTCGCGCCGACGATGACCCGGCGGTCCGGGTCGATCAGGACCCTGGCCCGTCCCCGATATCCGGGATCGTGCTGGATCGCACCCGCGACCCGGCCGATGTCGTAGTCGACGACGTCCACATCGCGCCCGGCGCGCGCGGCGTCGTCGGTGGTGAGACCCACCGCCGCGATCTCCGGGTCGGTGAACACGACCTGCGGCGCCGCTTCGAGGTCGGCGGTCCCCGCGTGGCGGCCCCAGCGTCCGGTGTCCAGCGCCAGCCCGCGTGCGCGGGCGGCGATGACCGTCCCGGCGATGCGGGCCTGGTACTTGCCCTGATGGGTCAGCAGCGCACGGTGATTCACGTCCCCGACCGCGTACAACCACTCCCCGTCGACCGCGGTCACGGTGAAGGTGTCGTCGGTGGTGAGCCACTGGCCGGGTGTCAGGCCGACCGTGTCGAGGCCGAGGTCGTCGGTCCGGGGTGCGCGTCCGGTCGCGAGCAAGAGTTCATCGGCGGCCAGCCGGGTGCCGTCGGCGAGGGTGAGGTGGATGCTGTCGTCGGGTCCGCCCGCGCGTTCGGCGGAGGTGATGGTGGTACCGAACCGCAGGTCCACTCCGGCGTCCCGGAGCTGCTCGGCGACCAGGTCCGCGGCGAAGGCTTCGACACGGCCCAGCAGCCGGGGTTCGCGGGCGATGAGGGTGACCCGCGAGCCCAATGCCTGCCAGGCGGCGGCCATCTCGGTGGCGACGACTCCGGCTCCCAGAATCGCGAGCCGGTCCGGTACCTCGCGGGCGCTGGTGGCTTCGCGACTCGTCCACGGCCGCACGGCATCCAGGCCCGGCAGTGGCGGCAGAGCGGCCGACGTACCGGTGCACACGGCCACCGCATACCGGGCGGTGAGCCGCACGGCCTCGCCTTCTGGCGTCTCGACCGTCACCCGCCGGGGTCCCGCGAGCCGGCCGTGGCCGCGAATGAGTTCTACATCGACCGAGGCGAGCCAGTCGAGCTGGTCCCGGTCGTCCCAGTCGGCCACCATCCGGTCGCGATGCTTCAGCACAGCGGCCGCGTCGAGGGGTCCGGTGACCGCCTCCCCGACACCGGGGAAGCGGGCGGCCTCGCGGTAGAGCAGCGCGGGACGCAGCAGCGCCTTGCTGGGTTCGCATGCCCAGTACGAGCATTCGCCGCCCACCAGTTCGGATTCGACGATCACGGTGCTCAACCCGGCGGCGCGGGCGCGGTCGGCGACATTCTCACCGACCGGCCCGGCCCCGACGACCACGACGTCGTAGGTACGAACTTCCTTGTCGGACATGGTGTTCCCTTCGATGGCCGAGTCAGCGGCCGGGTGCGCGCTGCGTGATTTCCTGCAGGAACCAGTCGTTGCCGTCCGGATCGGTGAACGCGGCGAACGATCCGTAGCTGCGTCGCTGCGGATCCGCTCCGGGGACCCGGCTTTCGGTTCCGGCATGGTGGAACACGCCGGTGGCATCGCGGAACGGTCCGTCCACGGCGATCCCGCGTTCGGTCAACTCGGCGACGGCCTTCTCGATACCGGTGACGATCAGATGCAGGCCCCGCAGGGATCCGGGCTCGGCCGCGGTGACGCCGGTGCCGAAGATGATCGAGCACTCCGAGCCGGGCGGGGTGACCTGCACGACGCGATAACCGTCGTCCACGGGGAAATCGGCGTCGAGACGGAAGCCGAGGCGCTCGGTGTAGAAGGCCTTGGCGCGGTCGACGTCGGCGACGGGCAGGACAACGACTTCCAGTTTCATATCCATGATTCGTGTTCTCCTCGAACGTCTTTCGCGATTGTCAGTGAGCGGAATTCTTGGCGGCCTGCTCGATCACCTCGGCCACCCGATCGGGGTGCGAGACGGCCACCGAGTGCGAGGCCGCGATCTCGGTGACCTGTGCGTGCGCCCGCTCGGCCATGAACCGTTGTGCCGCAACGGGGATGTTGAGGTCCTGGGTGGTGATCACGTCCCAGCTGGGCTTGTCGGTCCAGGCGGCGACGGTGGCCTTCTCCTCGAGCGCGGCCTGCAGGATCGGGCGCTGGGCGGCGGCGGCCAGCGCGGCGCGGTCGGCGGGGACGTCGGCGGCGAACTGGTCGTGGAACTTGGCCTGCTGGATGTACAGGTCGGTGCCGGTGCTGCCGTCGGGATTGGTGAACGGGACCGGGTCGAGCGTGCCCGGCAGGGTGGACCCGGGGAACTTGTTGGTCAGCTCCAGCGCGGTCTCGCCGGGTGCGGGCAGAAACGCCGCCACGTACACCAGGGCTTTGACCTGATCGCTGCCGGCCGCGGCGGCGCTGATGACCGATCCGCCGTAGGAGTGCCCGACCAGCACGACGGGTCCGTTGATGTGGCTGATCAGCCCCCGCAGGGTGGTGGCGTCGGCGGCGGGCCCGCGCAGCGGATCGGCTGCCGCGACAACCGGATAGTGGTCCTTGCGGAGTTGGTCGATGACATCGTTCCAGCTCGATCCGTCCGCGAACGCGCCGTGCACCAGCACGACGGTCGGCTTGGGCGCGTCCTCGGTCGGCCCGGCATGCGTGGTGGTGCTCGCGGTGCACGCGACGGCGAGGCTTCCGGCCGCGACCGCCGCCGTGACCGCCGCGACCGCCCGGCCCGCGCGCCGCATCCGTGGGTGTCGAATGTCGACCATGTCATTGTCCTTTCGAGGTGAAGCACGTTGTGCGGCTTCCACTCTGGTTTCCGCTCCCCCACCGCCACATCTGTCGGCTGACGCTGACCATGACGTAGTCGTCACCTGGCGATCGATGCAGCAGCCAGGCCAGCGAGACCTGTGCGGGTATGGCGCCGACCCCGGCCACAGGGCCGTCGGCGACGGCGTACTGGGATGTGGCTGTCATCAGTGGGACCCCTTCCTCTTCGCGAGCCGTGAATCGCGGGCGCGAGCGTCCGCGACGAGGAAGATAGGTTTCGCGGGAAGGCCGCGGCGAGCGTCGAATGACGTAATTACTGTCGGTCAGGCCGAGTTCGGGTGACGTAGTCCAACGGCGTCCGGCCCGAATGATCAGCCGACGGCGGTTCGGGTTCCGAGGGCGGTGAGCAGGGAAAGGCGTTCGGCGTCTGCGCTGCCGGGCTCGGCGGTGTCGATCATGATTCGCAGGTCGCAGCCCGCCACCGTGAGGACGGCGCAGTCCAGGGTCAAAGCGCCCGCTGTCGGGTGGTCGATGGTCTTGACCGTGATGTCGTAGCCGGCGACGGCGCCGGACTCCCAGAGTGCGGCGAAGCGGGGGCTGTGGGTGCGCAGGTCAGCGATGAGGTGGCGCAGGCGCTGGTCGGCGGGGTAGCGGGCCTCGGCGGCGCGCAGGTCGGATACCAGTGCGGTTTCGAGGGATTCGAGGGTGTCCGGTGCGTAGCGGCCGACGGAGCCGGGGCCGATGAAATGCCGCCACACCCGGTTGCGTTCGTTGCCCTGCCAGGTCGTGGAATCGCCCAGCAGCGCCGTGCATGCCGGATTCGCTTGCAACAGTGTCCAGGACGCGTCGAACACGGCGACCGGGATGCCGACCAGCCGATCCAGCATGCGCTGTACAGCGGGCGGGATGGCGGTCGGGACGGTTCCGGGCTCGGGCAGTACCAGTCCGGCCAGCCGATACAGGTGCGCGCGCTCGTCGGCCGACAAGCGAAAGGCCCGCGCCAGCGCCTCGACCACCTGGGGCGAGGGGTTGGATGCTCGGCCCTGTTCGAGCCGGGTGACGTAGTCGACGGAAATACCGGCCAGCAGCGCCAGTTCCTCACGGCGCAGGCCGGGCGCTCGGCGCGCGCCATTCGCCGACAGCCCTACGGCGTCGGGCGATACCTGATCGCGCCAGCGCCGCACCGCTACTCCGAATTCCGCTGTGGCCATGGGATTCATTCTGCCCGTTCGCCGATCCGCTCACCGTCGGCATACTGCCCGGAATCGACCGTCCCAGCCTGGTATCGACAGTCCCAGGAAGATCAGGCGACTGGCTGATGCCGCCGGGCGGCGCGAATCTGAGGACATGACAACAACGCTCATTACCGGCGCCAACAAGGGGCTGGGTTTCGAAACCGCCCGTCAGCTCGTCGCGGCGGGGCACACGGTGTACGTCGGCAGCCGCGAAGCCGAACGTGGCCGGCTCGCCGCGGCGGAAATCGGGGCCCGCTCCGTCCAGCTGGATGTCACCGACGACGCGTCCGTCGCCGCGGCGGCGAAGATCATCGAGGCGGACGGCGGACTCGACGTCCTGGTCAACAACGCGGGCATCGATATCGAGGGCAATGGCGCGGTCCACCTGGCTGAGGTCACAGCCGAAATGATGCGAACGGTATTCGACACCAATGTTTTCGGCGTCGTGCGCGTCGTGCACGCGTTCCTGCCGCTGCTACGGCAATCCACCGCACCGGTCATCGTCAATGTCAGCAGCTCCCTGGCCTCGATGACCCGCGGCACCACCCCGGGCACCCATACCTACGCCTATCCCGGATTGTCCTATCCCGCATCGAAAACCGCGCTGAACAGAATCACCGTGCAATACGCGAAAGCGTTCCCGGATATTCGGATCAACGCGGTGGAGCCCGGATACACCGCGACCGACCTCAACGCCCACGCGGGCAGGCAGACCGTCGAGGAGGGTGCCGAGATCATCGTACGGATGGCCCGCATTCCCCAAAACGGGCCCACCGGAGGCTATTTCGATGCCTCCGGAACGCTGCCCTGGTAGCGCCCGAGAATCAGCCATCACCGTCAGCGAACTCAGCAGCAGTAACCGCGGGCACGCCACTGGCGCACACTGATCCGCTGAATTCCACACGGGCTCAGGCCAGGATGATCGAGGCGGCGTGTTCGCCGATCATCATGGTGGCCGCGTTGGTGTTGCCGCCGACGATGCTCGGCATGATCGAGGCGTCGGCGACGCGCAGTCCGTCCACTCCGCGCACCCGGAGCGTCGGGTCTACGACCGCGCGGTCGTCCACACCCATGCGGCAGGTGCCGACGGGGTGATAGACGGTGGTTGCGCGGTTGGGGACTTCGGCGGCCAGCTCCGTGCGGGCGGGGTATTGCGGACCCGGAGAGATCTCGGTGTCCACCGCGCCATTGATCGACTTCGCGGCCATGACCTCTCGGGTCAGTTCCATGCCGTACACGAGCGTGTCCACGTCGCGCTGCTCGGCGAGATAGTTGGGGTCGATGGCGGGCGCCGCGGTGGGGTCGGCCGACGCCAGGCGCAGCGTGCCCCGGCTCTGCGGGTAGATCATCGTCACCAGGACGGTCAGTGACCGGCGCGGATCGGGGGTGTGGCGGATCGGGGCATCCTGATTGGGGCCGGGATAGCTCCACGGCAGCACGTGCAGTTGCAGATCGGGCGCCCCGGCCGCATGCGGGGTGCGCAGGAACGCGACGACTTCGAACACGCTGCGCGCCAGCCAGGTGCTGTTGTTGCGCAACGACTCCCGCAGAAACGCCCGGGCGAAATAACCCGCGGACGAACGGCGCACGGCGGTCGGCATGGCGAAGGTCATCGGCACGAACAGGTGGTCGTGCAGGTTGTCGCCCACCGGGAGGTCGGCGACGACGTCGATGCCGAAGGCGCGGAGATGGTCGGCCGGTCCGATGCCCGAGAGCATGAGCAGCTGCGGGGAGCCGAATGTGCCTGCGCTGACGATGATCTCGCGCTCGGCACGCAGTACTTCGCTGCCCTGCTCGGTCCGGTATTCCACACCGGTGGCCCGCCCGTTCTCGATCACAATGCGCGTCACGTGCGTATTCGTTAGCACAGTAAGGTTTTTCGGGCGATCGTCGAGATAACCGACCGCGGTGCTGTAGCGCAACCCGTTGCTGTTGCTCTGCTGGAAGATCGAGACGCCTTCCTGCTCGGCGCCGTTGTAGTCGGGGTTGCGCGGCAGGTCGGTGGTTTCGGCCAGCGCCTCCATGAACGACTCCGACGCGGGCGTCAGATCGCGCGCCCGGATCACCTTGATCGGACCTGCGCCACCGCGGAACTCGCTCGCGCCGTCCTCGAACGACTCGAATTTCTTGAAGCTCGGCAGCACGTCCTCATACGACCAGCCGCTGTTGCCCTCGCCGGCCCAGTCGTCGAAATTCCGCCGGTTGCCGCGCACGAACACCATGCCGTTGACCGAGCTCGAACCACCGACCACCTTGCCGTGCGTCTGCGGGATGGTACGGCCCAGGGCATGCTTCTGCTCGACGGTGTAGTGGCCCCAGTCGATCCGCTTCTTCAGCTGCGGCACGCTGTGCATCGGGCCGATCATGCCGGGCTTGCGCACCAGCCGGCTGTTGTCACGACCGCCCGCCTCGAGCAGCGTGACAGCGGCGCCGGTCTCGGCCAGCCTGCGAGCAATAATGGCCCCGGCGCTCCCGGAACCGATGATGATGTAGTCCGTCGCCGCCATGACCAGCCTTTCTGTCCGCACAGGTCTCGCCGCGAGTCACCGACGAAACTGGAACATGTTGCGAAAGTACTCGAAAGCGGCCGCCCAGGAACCCGTTTCAGGGCACGGATAGGCGGAGTTGGTTCGGTTGGCGTCCGGGCATCACCGCGAGTGCACGGCGCTGAGCACGAATTCGTTCACGCACCTGACGAACGCCTGGCAGGCGGCCGAGACCGGGGCTCGGGGCGCCACCAGGTTGACCTGCCGCCGCAGTTCCGCGTCGGATACTTGCCGCAGCACCAGGCTCGCGTCCCGGTCGGCATGCGACCGGGCGACGGACTCCGGCAGCAACGCCACACCCAGACCCTGACGGACGAACTGGGCCACCTGCTCGACTCGGGTCACCTCGAACGCGACATGCCTTGTCACACTGGTGAATCCGCGGTCGGTCTCGTGGCGCAGGCCGTAGCCGGGCGGGAAGTCGATGAACGGGCAGGCCGCCAGGTCGTGCACGGAGACCGACGCGCCCGGCGACGCCGGATGATCGACCGGCAGCACCGCGACCAACGGCTCGCTCAGCAGCGGGGTGAATTCCACGTGCGCCATGGCCGATTCGACGGCCAGTCCCACGATCGCGACATCGAGCTTCCGGTCGCGCACCGCACCGACCAGCAGGTCACTGCCGCCGCTGCGCAGTGTCACGCTCACCTCCGGATAGCGGGCGTGGAAGGCCGCCATGAGCGCGGCGACATCCAGCAGCTCCGGCGGCACCTCCATCAGCCCCACGGTCAACCGGCCACGCACGGCGCCGTGCAGCGCTTGCGCGTCGATGACGAGCCGGTCCACTCCGGCGAGCACCTGCCGGATCTGCGGCAGCAGCGCCTCCCCCTCCGGGGTCGGGACGACCGACCGGGTGGTGCGCGCGAACAGCCGCACCCCGAGCTCGTCCTCGAGTTTGCGCACCTGCTGGCTCAGCGCCGACTGCACGACGAACAGATCGGCGGCCGCCTTGGTGAAACTGCCGAGCTCGGCCACGGCGACCACATAGCGCAATTGCTGAAGGTTCATCCGATCAATCACTCTCGATGATGAATACGATCAGATTTATACCTTGGACTGGATAGTTCGGGCGGCCCAGAATCATCGGCATGCCCGCGCACCCCGATCTCCGACCCTCCCCCACAGCCCCGGTGCCGCTGCGCCCGCACAGCGGTCCGCGTGCCAACGATTGCTCGGATCCCGCTGTGCGCGAGCGCATTACCGGCGAGTTCACGGCCCTGCCGTTCCTGGGCACGCTGACCTGCTCGACCCACACCCTCACCGCGGGCGCGACGGAGGAACTGGTGCTGACCTACACCGTCGGCAGCTCCGGGATCGCCGACAGCGGATGGCTCAAGCTCTGCTTCCGGTACTACTCGGACTGGGACCTACAGGTCGGCGACCCCGCCGGACGCGACTACGCGAGCGCGCGGCTGATACACCGCTCGCTGGTCGGCGGCGCGTCACCGGACAGCGCTGCCACCGCACGGCGCCTGGACGTGCGCTACGACGTGAAGGGCGGCGAGCGCCCCTTCCAGAAATCCGTCCTCGTCCATGTGGTGGACGGGTACCTGCGACCCGGTGACGTGATCGAAATCCGGCTCGGAGACCGGCGTTCCGGTGGTCCCGGTACGCGGGTGCAGACCTTCGTGGAGGATGCCTTCGCCTTCCATCTGTTCGTGGATCCGCTCGGCACCTCCCGCATGGCACACGCCGGCGCCTGCCATCTCGCTATCGTGCCCGGCCCGCCCGAACGCCTGGTCGTGCACGGCCCCCGGTTGGTGCGCGCCGATGCCGGGGCGGTCGACCTGCACGCGCATCTGCAGGACCGCTGGGGCAACGCCTGCCGCGACCTGCCCGTCCGCCTGCGCGCCACCCGCGCGGACCGCACCGTCGCCATCGCGACCACGCCTGCGACGGGCTGGGCGTGCGCCACCCTCACCGTGCCGCCGGTCGGCGACACCGACGAGATCCTGGTGGCGGCCGAATTCGACGGCGGCGCAGTCGCCTCCGCGCGCTGCCACCTCGATACCATCGCCGGCCTGCCGGCACCGCGCGCGTTCTTCGCCGACCTGCACGTGCACTCCGACGACACCGTCGGAACCCAGGACACCGCATGGAATCTCGCCTACGGACGCGAGATCGGCGCGCTGGATGTGC
>NZ_JBHZCS010000105.1:9524-24757 GCF_042755705.1 Nocardia sp. NPDC059154 | reverse complement strand
AGCAGGCAAAATTCACAACTCGTCAGGACAGAAAGAGCGGAGCCTCAGCCTTCCAAGCTGATGGTGCGGGTTCGATTCCCGTCACCCGCTCTTTCCCGTTCAGCGGGAGCGTCGAGTCCGACGCGCAACGGGGTGTAGCGCAGCTTGGTAGCGCATCCGCTTTGGGAGCGGAGGGTCGCAGGTTCAAATCCTGTCACCCCGACCATCTTTCGATTCGCACCACCACGGATGTCACCGCTCACCGCGGGCAATGGCCGCGCGGCGCAGCGCGTTACGGTCCTCGCGCCCTGCGTGGTCAGCGCCACCTCGATGTTCGCCGGAATCCGTTCACCGGCGATCGATCCACGATGCTGCTGCATCCGGACCCGACCCGGGTGAACGGGCAGCCCTGCCCATCAACCCGTGGCGTCGCCTGAATCGGCGGCGAACTCCCCGATCACGCGCCGCGCGATCGGCGGGCGACACTATGGCATCGCACACGCCGGACCCGCCCGAAAATGGGATTCCGGTAACCGGATGTTGTGCCTCCGTTTGCGCTGTGTTATCGATTTACAGTGCTGGTCGACCACAAGATGAACGTTTCCAGCTCGGTGCTGTCCGGCACCGGGACTCGTTCTCGGCTCCTCCCGGCCGCCGGGCTGGGCGTGGCGGTGGTGTTGCTGACCGTCGCGCAGGTATGGGCGTCGGCGCACGGGGTGATGGGCCCGCTCCGCAGCCTGATCGACGACTACTTCGCGAACCCGCAGTCGGCGGCCGTGTCATGGGCCGGACTGGGGCTGGCGTGCATCGGGGTGCCCACCCGGGTCCGGGTCGTCAGCCTGGTTGCCGCCGCGGTGCTGGACCTGTTGACCTTGGCCCTGCAAGCGGCCTGCGGCTGGCACATATCGATCGGCACCGGACCGACGCTGGCCCTGACCGCCCTGACCGTGGTCGTGCTCCGCTGGGAGGGCGAGCGTCGCCGAACCGCCCTGCAGGCCATCGCCTTCGGCGTGCTGCTGGTCATGGCCTCCAAGCTCGCCGACACCTGGCTGATGGTCAGCATCGTCGCCGGACCCCGCGTGCTCGATCAGTACGTCCAGCTGGCCGACCAGGCGCTGGGCGAACCGGCGTGGCTGGTCGGCCGCGCGCTCGAGGCGTTGGGCCCGGTGCCCTCGCACGTGCTGCACGTGGTCTACATCCAGCTGCCGGTGGCGGCGGTGGTCGTCGCGGTCTGGCAGCTGCGCCATGTCTCGACGAGTGCGTGGCCGCGGCACCACCTGGTGCGAACCTTCCTCGTGCTGGGCGTGATCGGCCCACTCGGCTATGTGCTCTTCCCCGTCGTCGGTCCGGTCTTCGCCTACGGCCCGCTCGGCCACGGCCTGGAGATCGGTGACTGGCCGCAGGTCTGGCCCGCGCTGACCCACGATCCGCAGCCGATGCTGTTCGACTCCGAGACCGCCCGCAACTGCATGCCCTCCATGCACACCGCCTGGGCCACGGCCCTGTTCATCCACTCCCGCACCGCGCCGCGCTGGCTGCGCTGGGCCGGCGCCTTCTGGCTGGTGTGCACGCTGCTCGCGACGCTCGGCTTCGGCTACCACTACGGCAGCGATCTGGTGGCCGGCGCGGTGCTGTGCCTGACGGTGGAGTCGGCGCTGCGGGATCCGGAGCGCGGCTGGGACCTGTCCCGGGCCCGGATCGTGTCGCTCGGCACGGCGGTGCTCGCCGGTCTATTACTGTCCTATCGGTTCCTGGCGGCGACCATGGCGCAGTATCCGGTACCCGCAGGGGGCGTCGTGCTGGGCGCGCTGGCCGCCGTATCCTTCCTCTTCTACGCGACCTGGTTCGCGCGTCCGGGCAGCCGGTTGGCGCACTGGGGCGGCCGAACCCCGATCGATGGATTTGCCATCGATTAACCAGTCTCCCAATGCAATCCGGACATCCTGCGCACCAGCCGAAAGGGTTACTGTCTCCCTGATGATCACTACGCGGGCGGGGCAACGTAACTTGCTGCGCAATCTGAAGTCGGAGGGCCGCCCGGGCCTGCCCCGCATTCCGATCGTGATCGGAATCCTGGTGTCGGTGGCGATCACGGCGATCTTCTCCGCCATGCACGGTTTCCTCGACCTGCAGGTGTACCGGGTCGACACCCGGGGCTGGCTGGAGCACGGCACCCTGTACGGCCCCACCCTGCCGGTAGCGGGTCACACCGACCTGCCGTTCACCTATCCGCCGTCCGCGGCGGTGCTGATGATCCCGCTCGCCGTCATGCCGCTGTGGCTGGCCGAATTCATGGTGACCGCCAGTTCGCTGGTCTGTCTGGGCGCCACCATCTGGCTGGTGCTCTCCCGCGTCCGCCCGGACCTGGACCCGCGCACGAAACTGACGCTCAGTGTGACCGCGGTCGTACTCATGCTGGCGGTCGAACCCGTCCGCACCACACTGTGGTTCGGGCAGATCAACCTCGTTCTCATGGCCGCTGTCGCCCTCGACTGCCTGACCGAGAAGCCCCGCTGGCCGCGGGGCGTCCTGATCGGCGTCGCCGCGGTCACCAAGCTGACGCCTGCCGCCTTCGTCCTGTACTTCCTCATCCGCCGCGACTGGAAGGCCGCAGGCACGGCGGCCGCCACCGCGGCGGGCGTGATCGGCGCCGGATTCGTACTGTTCCCAAGGGAATCGCGCGACTACTGGCTGCACGCCATCGCCGACACCAACCGCATCGGCTCCCCCGACTATGTCGGCAACCAATCCCTCAAGGGCATGGTCTTCCGTCTCGGACTGACGAATCCCGCGGCCACCGCGGTCTGGCTGGGCCTGGCCGTGGTGGCGGTCGGCGCGGGCGCCGCCCTGATGCACCACCTGGTCGGCCTCGAACGCCGCACCGCGGACTCGGCTGGTCCGGCGGGCCCGGTAACCATTCTCTCGGTGACCGCGTTGCTCGTGAATGCCGCGGTCCTGCTGCTGATCTCGCCGGTGTCCTGGACCCATCACTGGGTCTGGGTGGCGCCCGCCCTGATCACGGCCGCCGTCTGGACCACCACGAATCCACGTGTCACCCCGTTCGCGGTGACCAGCGCCTTCGCACTGTTCTTCCTGATCGGCCCGGGCATCGTCCCCAATGGCAAGCATCAGGAACTCGCGTGGTCGTGGTGGCAGCACATTCCGGGCGACATCTACATCATCGCCACCGCAGCCCTGCTCGCCGTCGGTGTCGGCCGGCTGCTCAGGCTGCGGGCCGTGCGGGCCAGCGCCGCCCTCGATCGGACCGCATAGCCGCCGCTATCCGGCGTCCGGCGACACCGCGGTCAAATGCATGAAAGAGACCGCGAACCGGCCGGATTCGGGCACCATGCACAGCAGGGTGTCGCCCGGCTCGATCATGCCCGCGGTCATCATCTCGTCGAGTATGACGAAAATGGAAGCGCTGCCGATGTTTCCGACCCGGGTCAGGTTGCTGAACCACATTTCGGGGCGGCCGGCCCAGATGCCGCGGCGCTCGAGCTCGTCCAGCAGGATGGTCTTCATCCGTTCGCTCGAGTAGTGCGCGGGGAACCACGTCACCTGCTCGGGATCGAATTTGCCCATGTCACAGAGGCGTTCGTACTCGTCCACGCCGACCCGCACCAGGTGCGGCAGCATGGTGAGCCGCTGCCGCAGATGCAGCGCGCCGTCGGCGGCGGCGTCCGCGGTGGCCGGATAGTCCATCCAGCTCTTGACGACCGTGCTGTCGCCGGTGCCGATGAACATGCACGTCTTCTCGGTATTGGCGTACGAGGTCAGCGTGATCCAGTCGATGCGCAGGCTGACCCCGGAAGCCGCGGGCCGGTCCTGGATGACTGCCGCGCCGGCGCCATCGGAGAGCATGTACCGCAGGAAGGCGGCCTCCATCGGGATGGCCCCGCGGTCGGAATCGAGCTCCTCGTACCGGGAACTCTTCAGGCCGCGCGAGGCGAGTTCGCTGGCGACGGTGACCGCCGTGCGCTTCTCGCCGATCGCCACCTGGAGGTACGCGTTCTTCAGCGCCATCATCCCGGAGCTGCAGATGCCCTGGGCGGTCGCGATTTCCAGCGGCCCATAGCCCAGCTCGCCGTGCACCATGCTGGCGAACCCGGGAGCGATCACATCCCCGACCGTGGTCGCGGCCGTGAGCAGTTCGATATCGTCGCCGCCCAGTCCGGCGCGCTCGACCGCGGCGCGCACGGCCGCGGCCGCCATCTCCGCGTTCGAGACGACCGTCTGCTGCTTCTTGTCGATCGCGTAGTAGCGCGTCTTGATACCGCAGTTCTCCAGGGTCCGTTCCCGCAGCGCGGAGGACGCCCGGCCCACGGACCCGAGATAATCCTCGATCTCGTTGTTGGGCACCGGATCTCCCGGAAGGAACCGGCCGGTGGCCGTGATATACGCGCTCATGCTGGAACTCCAATCAACCCGCCGGCAAACTCTACGAACAGTACTGTACGCAGATAGCCACGCGGATTGAAATATTCATTCTTCACACTCCCGATCCCAAGGTCATTCGTCTGCGGTTCAGGACCGCAGGGTTGCGGTGGCGATGTCGAGGAATTCGCGGAGGAGCTTGTCGTGATGGTCCGAGGCGACTGCAAGGCAGGTTTCGGCGCTGGGGGCGTCGGTGACGGGGCGGTGGACGAGGTCGGGGCGAACGTAGGCACGGGCGACGCTGCGGGGGACGAGGGCCATGCCGTGGCCGGAGGCGATCAGCTCGAACTTTTCTTCCAGTGAGGCGGTGCGGCGTTTCGGGGTGTCGAGCATCCGCTCGCCGTCGAGATCGGCCAGGGTGAGTTCCCGGCGCGCAGCCAGCGGATGGGTGGCGGGCATGCAGGCGACCCTGGGGTCGTGGCCGACGGGGATGGTGCGCAGTCCGGATTCGTTGAAAGGCCTTCGGAGGTAACCGATCTGGGCTCGGCCGTCCCGTAGCGGCGCGTCCGGCTCCCACCAGCGCGCAGGCACGACATCGGTTTCGACCTCCGGGTGCCGTGTCGCGAATTCCCGGATCGCCTCCGAGACGTACAGTCCGGCCGAGAAGGCGACCACCAGGCGTCGCACGCCGTGGTCGGCGTCGTGTACTCGCCGCACCGCCGCGTCCACGGCGGCGAGAATCCCCTGCGCCTCCTCGTAGAGCTGCTGTCCGGCGGCGGTCAGCTCCACGGTGCGGGTGGTCCGCACGAGCAGCGCGCAATCCAATTCCTGCTCGAATGCCTTGATCTGACGGCTCAGCACGGGCTGGGCGATGTAGAGCTTTTCCGCCGCCCGGCCGAAGTGCCGATGCTCGGCCACCGCGGCGAAGTAGCGGAGCTTGCGCAGATCCAGATCCATACCCTCACGGTATCAATGCGCGGAAAGGGTCTTGGACGCCGCGACGAACCGTCACCAGACTCGAAGCATGATCGTCATCACCTCCCCCACCGGCCAGATCGGCCGCCAGCTGCTGGACCTCCTCCTCGAAACATCCACTCGCAGTGAAGAATTGCGCGTCATCGTGCGCGATCCCGGGAAACTCCCGGAGGCGATCCGCGCCCGCGTCGACATCGTCACCGGATCGCACGGCGATGCCGATGTCGTGGACCGGGCCTTCGCCGGCGCGGACGCGGTCTTCTGGCTGGTCCCGCCCGACCTGCACGCGCCGAACCTGGACGACGTGTTCACCGGATTCACGCACGCCGCCGCGAAGGCGTTCACTACCCACGGGGTCGGGCACGTCGTCGGCGTCTCGTCGCTCGGGCGAGGTACTCCCCTCGCAGGTCGAGCCGGGCACGTGACGGCATCGCTGGCGCTGGACGATCTCATCGCGAGCACGGGCGTGGCCTACCGCGCACTGGCGAACCCGTCGTTCATGGACAACCTACTGTGGCAGGCGGTTTCGATCCGGGACGACGGCGTGTTCACCGGCGCCGAGGCCGCCGACCGCCCGACGCGGATGGTCGCCACCCGCGATATCGCCGCGGCGGCCGCCCGCCTGCTGCTCGACCGCTCCTGGAGGGGAACCGGCGAGGTCCCGGTACTGGGTCCGCAGGACCTGACACCGAACGAGATGGCGCACACCATGTCCGAGGTACTCGGCCGCCGAATCCGTTACCAGCAGCAATCTCTCGAGGACTTCCGCGCCACCCTGACCGCGCGCGGCATCGGCGACCCGATCGCGACCGCCTACGTCGACATGATGCACGCCAAGAACAACGGCCTCGACGACGCCGTGCCCCGCACCGCCGCAACCACGAGCCCGACAACCTTCCGCGAATGGTGCGAACAGATCCTCGCGCCGGCGATCGGCGCATAACCACCCCGAACCGCAGGGATCTCGGCATGAGCGTGCGTATGCGGGCACGCCAATTCGGATCCAACCCGAGACGGTCGTGCCGCTCCGGTCCGCGACGGGTTCAGCGGGGCTGACAGATGGGGCACCAGAACAGGTTTCGAGCATCCAGCACCGAGTGCAGGACGGTGGTGCCACACAGACGGCACGGGTCTCCCGCCCTCCGGTAAACGTAGGTTCGCGGCTTGTCCTTGGCGTAAGCCGGTGCGCCGTGGTCGTCTTCGGGGCGGACCACCACGATCTTGCCGCGGCGCACGCCCACCTTCATCAGGTCGACCAGGTCGGACCAGATCGCCTGCCACTCTTCGTAAGAGAGCTGGGTTCCCGGACGATCGGGCGAGATGCCGTGGCGGAAGAGGACTTCCGCGCGGTAGACATTGCCGACCCCGGCCAGGATCTTCTGATCCATGAGCAGCGCGCCGATCGGCCGCTGGGAGCGGCGGATGCGGTCCCAGGCGCGGTCGGGTTCGGCGTCTCGGCGCAGCGGGTCGGGACCCAGGCGGGAGGTGAGCGCTTCGACCTCGGGGTCGAGCAGGATCTCGCACGCGGTGGGGCCGCGCAGGTCGGTGCCGTGCAGGTCGCCGGTGCGGCCGCCACCGATCAGGCGCATACGGACCTCGCCGACCGGATCGTCCATGGGCACAGCGGATTCGGTGAACTTGCCGTACAGCCCCAGGTGGATGTGCAGGGTGACGCCCGAATCATAGTGGTGGAGCAGGTGTTTGCCCCACGCCTCGGCGCGGGTCAGCACCCGGCCGTCGATCAGCGCCGCGCCTTCGGCGAATCGCCCCTGCGGGCTGGAGACTCGGACCTGACCGCCGGCGAAGCGCTTGTGGTGCAGCTTCGCCAGGCGGTGCAGCGTATGACCTTCGGGCACAGGTCAGTTCGGGAGGGCCGGGGGCACGCCGGTCTTCTCGTACTCGGCGAGGATGTCGATGCGACGCTGGTGGCGCTCCTCGTTGGACCACGGGGTGGTCATGAAGGCGTCCACGATGGCGAGGGCTTCCTCGGTGCTGTGCATGCGGCCGCCGATGCCCAGCAGCTGGGCGTTGTTGTGCTGGCGGGCGAGCTGCGCGGTCTCCACACTCCAGCCCAGGGCGCAGCGGGCGCCGGGCACCTTGTTGGCGGCGATCTGCTCGCCATTGCCGGAGCCGCCGAAGACGAAGCCCAGCGAACCTGGCTCGGCGACCACGCGGCGGGCGGCCTCGATGCAGAAGGCCGGGTAGTCGTCGAGGGCGTCGTATTCCAGCGCGCCGCAATCGACGACATCGTGGCCCTGGCCCTCGAGGTGAGCCTTGACGTGGTTCTTCAGTTCGAAGCCGGCATGGTCGGCACCCAGGTATACGCGCATGGCTGCGATTCTGTCAGCACGCCCGCCCCCGGTCCGCACGGGGCTCTCACCCCGGCAGCCCGTCGCGTGAGCGGCCCCGCAGCGACGACCGCGCGTCGACGCCGGTGAAACGTACTATCCAGGCATGACGTCCGACGACAGTTCACAAACGCCGAACGCCTACGGGGGGCAATCCGCTGGCGGCCTACCGGGACCCGGAAGCGCTCCGGCCTGGAACCCCGTAACCGGCACGACCGGATGGGATCCGCGGCTCGGCCCGCCGGGATGGGCTCCGCAGCAACCGTATTCGCCGCCCCCGCCGCCGGTGGTGCAGCAGACCCGGGGCCTGTCCCCGTTCGGGATGCCGGCACGGCACAGCTGGGAGATCCCGCTGCTGGTGATCGTGATCCTGGCCACCGTGCTGGCGTATCTGTTCGCGCTGCTGCTGCTGGTGTCCGGCTATGCCGGTCAGCTGGTGCTGGCCCTGGTGTTCGCGCCGCTGCTGGTCTACCTGGGCCGTGGCCTGAACTACGCGACCCAGCGGGTGAACGGCGTGAAGATGTCGCCGACCCAGTTCCCCGAGGGCTATCGCATGGTGCAGGAGGCCGCGGCCCGGTTCGGGATGCCGAAGGTGCCCGACGCCTACGTGGTGCTGGGCAACGGCCAGATCAATGCGTTCGCCTCCGGGCACGGCTTCCGCCGCTACGTGGTGGTGTACAGCGATCTGTTCGAAATCGGCGGCGCGGCACGCAATCCCGAGGCGCTGGCCTTCATCATCGGCCACGAGGTCGGGCACATCGCGGCCGGGCACGTCTCGTACTGGCGGCAGCTGGGCATGTTCATGGCGCCGTTCCTGCCGATCCTGGGCAGCTCGCTGATCCGCTCCCAGGAGTACACCGCCGACAATCACGGCTTCTGCAACCGGCCGCAGGGTGCGCCCCCGGCCATGCAGACGCTGGCGGGCGGCAAGTACCTGAACAATCTGGTCGGTTTCGACGAGATGGCCGACCGGGCGGCCCAGGAGAAGGGCTTCTTCGTCTGGATCGTGAACGCCATGTCCAGTCATCCGGTACTGACCTGGCGCATGTGGGCGCTGCGCGACCGCAGCCGCCACGGCAAGCTGTTCTGGCGGCCCGACGTGCCGCAGCGTCCGGTCGCGGCCTCGCCCTATGGCGGGTACCAGCCGCCGTACCCGGGCGGATACGGCGGTCCGCCGACCGGATACGGCGATACCACCACATATCACGAGTACCGGCCGCAATGATGTCTCGCGACAGCGAAGATCGGGCGACGTCTCCAAATAGGTGACGGCACAACTGATTTCGTGAGGCGAGGGCACCTCCCCGGGTACCGCCGGAATCGGCTTGCTGCTCTGCCACAGGCACGCGTGCCCGCGGGTGAACGGCTCCCAGCCGTGCGCTGAAGACCCGGGGAGGCGGGTGAGCTCAGTCGAAGACGGGATCCTCGGTGCGGGTCCGCTTGAGCTCGAAGAAGTGCGGGTAAGCAGCCAGCGCGACCGCGCCGTCCCACAGCTTGCCCGCCTCCTCCCCACGCGGGATGCGCGACAGCACCGGCCCGAAGAAGGCGACGTCATTGATGTGGATGGTCGGCGTGCCGACATCCGGGCCGACCTTGTCCATGCCGGCGTGGTGCGAGGCGCGCAGGGCCTCGTCGAAGTCGGTGCCCTTGGCGGCCTCGGCCAGGTCGGCGGGCAGGCCCACCTCGGCCAGCGACTCCGCGATGATCTGAGCGAGCAGGTCCGCACGGGAGCCGTCCTCGCGCTCGTACTCGGCGCGGCGGTTGTGCAGGCGGGTGCCCATAGCGGTGTAGAGCGGGGCCAGCACCTTGTCGCCGTGCGCCTGGGCCGCCGCGATGGCGACCCGCACCGGGCCCCAACCGGTCGCGAGCAGCTCCTCGTACTGCGGGGGCAGGCCCTCGCGGCCTTCGTTCAGCACGGACAGGCTCATCACGTGGAAGTGCGTCTCGATATCGCGTACCTGCTCGACCTCGAGGATCCAGCGGGAGGTGATCCAGCACCACGGGCACAGCGGGTCGAACCAGAAGTCGACCCGGTCCTTCTTGGTGTCGCTCACAGGGAAATCCTTTCGCAGTCGATCGACGGCCGAGGGCAGGGCCGCACTCAATGCGCAACAACCCCGATTGTTGCCGATATTTCCGCTCCGCCCGACTCCACCCGGGCTAGGGTCGGACTATCGGCCTCATCGACGGCGGTCCCGACCGTACTAGCAGGGAGGTTTCGGCATGACCACATCCAGGTTCGTCATCGCGGGCGGTGGCCTGGCCGCCGCAAAGCTCGCGGAAGCCTTGCGGGTCAATGATTTCGATGGTTCGGTCACGCTCGTCAGCGCGGAGGATCATCTGCCGTACGAGCGGCCGCCGCTGTCCAAGGACCATCTGCTGGGCAAGCAGGCACTCAGCGACTTCACCGTGGATACGGCGCAGTGGTATCGCGACCACCATATCGAGATGATGCCCGGCACCACCGTCACCGCGCTGGATCGCGGCACCAAAACCATTGCGCTGCCGGACGGTACGACACTGCCCTACGACAAGCTGGCGCTGGCCACCGGTTCGCGGCCGCGGCTGCTGCGGATGCCCGGCGCGGACGCCGAGGGGGTGCACGTGCTGCGCACCATCGAGGAGTCCGACGCCCTGCTCGCGATGTTCGGCTCCGCGCGGCGGCTCGCCGTCATCGGCGGGGGGTGGATCGGGCTCGAGGTGACCGCCGCCGCACGCGCCGCTGGCGTGGAAGTGACTGTGCTGGAGGCGGAATCGGTACCGTTACAGGCCGCGCTCGGGGCCGAGATGGGCGCGGTGTTCGCCGATCTGCACCGCGCGCACGGGGTGGATCTGCGGCTCGGGGTGAAGGTCGGCGAGATCACCACCGCCGACGGCCGGGCCACCGGGGTGCGGCTCGACGACGGCACCCCCATCGAGGCGGACGCGGTGCTGGTCGCGGTGGGTGCGCGGCCCAATATCGAGCTGGCCGCCGATGCCGGACTGGCGGTCGGCGGCGGTGTCCTGGTCGACGAGAGCCTGGCGACCAGCGACCCGGATATCGTCGCGGTCGGTGACATCGCCGATCAGCAGCATCCGGTGCTGGGGCAGCGAATCCGGGTGGAGCACTGGGCGAATGCGCTCAACCAGCCCGCGGTGGCAGCCCTGACCATGCTGGGCAAGCCCGCCGTGTACGACCGGCTGCCCTACTTCTTCACTGACCAATACGACCTCGGCATGGAGTACACCGGGTACGTGGCGCGAGGGCAGCAGGCGCGCGTGGTGGTGCGCGGCGACCTCGGCAAGCGCGAGTTCGTGGCGTACTGGCTGGACTCGGGAAACCGGGTGCTGGCCGGGATGAACGTGAACATCTGGGATGTGCAGGACAAGATCAAGAAGCTGATCCTGAGCGGCGAGGCCGTGAACCCCGAGGAGCTGTGACGACCCTCACATAATCCGGAGTACGGAGTACGTCGTCCCGGCGTACTGGGCTCCGACCTCTGGACGAGAGCACCCGCAAGGGTGCACAGACGAAAGGAGCCGATCGTGAAGTACATCCTGATCAAGACCTACTCCGCCGCCGCCTACTGCGACACCCCGATCAACGAGTGGGCGCCCGAGGAGATCCAGGCCCACATCGACTTCCAGCGCGCGCTCGGCGAGGAGCTGGCCAAGTCCGGCGAACTCGTCGATGCCCAGGGCCTCGCCGACCCGGGCCAGGCGCGCACCGTCACGTCCGACGGCCGTTCCGCGCCGGTGGTCACCGACGGCCCCTTCCCCGAGACCAAGGAGTTCCTGGCCGGGTTCTGGATCGTCGATGTCGACAGCCCGGACCGCGCGCTCGAGATCGCGGCCAAGGCATCGGCCGCGCCCGGCCCCGGCGGCAAGCCGATCGGCGAGTACATCGAGATCCGCCCGATCATGAGCGCCCCCGCCGCCGATCTCTGATGCCGGACACCGCGATCGAGGACCTGCTGCGCGACCTCGCGCCGCAGGTCCTCGGCACCCTGGTCCGCCGCTACGGCGACTTCGACGCCGCCGAGGACGCCCTCCAGGAGGCCCTGCTCGCCGCCGCCACCCAGTGGCCCGCCGACGGCCTGCCCGACAACCCGCGCGGCTGGCTCATCCAGGTCGGCGCGCGGCGTCTCATCGACACCATCCGCGCCGAGTCGGCCCGCCGAAACCGCGAGGCCGCCAACGCCATCCGCGATCCCGAACGACTCGGTGCCGCCGCCCCCGATCCGGCCGACGCCGTTATTGCCGAGGATCGCGACGACACGCTGACGCTGTTCTTCCTGTGCTGCCATCCGGTCCTGTCGCCGGCGAGTGCGATCGCACTGACGCTGCGGGCGGTGGGCGGGCTCACCACCGAGGAGATCGCGCGCGCCTTCCTGCTACCGGAAAGGACCATGGCGCAGCGGATTACGCGGGCCAAGAAGCGTCTGGCAGCCGAGGAGCGGCCCTTCGCCATGCCCGCGGGGTCGAACGGGCAACGGGAAGAATGGAATGAGCGGCTCGGCACTGTGCTGCGGGTGCTCTATCTGATCTACACCGAGGGGCACACCAGCGGTGGCGAGCGACTGCGTCGAGGCGATCTGTCGAGCGAGGCGATTCGGTTGGCGCGGGCCCTGTCCCGCGTCCTGCCGGATGATCCGGAGGTCACCGGGTTGCTCGCATTGCTGCTGCTGACCGATGCCCGGCGGGCGGCGCGCACCGGAAGCCGCGGCGAGCTGATCCCGCTCGCCGAACAGGATCGCGGCCTCTGGGATCGCGAAATGCTCATCGAGGGCGTGCGGCTGGCGACCGCGTCGGTGCGCAGCGGCCTCATCGGCCCGTACCAGATCCAGGCCGCCATCGCCGCCCTGCACGCCCAGGCGCTGCGCCCCGAGGACACCGACTGGCCCCGGATCCTGCTGCTGTACAACGCCCTCGAACGCCAGTCCGCCAACCCGATGGTGACCCTCAACCGCGCGGTCGCCACCGCCATGGTCCACGGCCCCCAGGCGGGCCTGGACCTCACCGACACCCTCACCGACTCGCTCGCGGGCAACCACCGCCTCGACGCCGTCCGCGGCCACCTCCACGAAATGGCCGGCGACCCCGACGAAGCCATCGCCGCCTACACCGCCGCCGCCCGCCACACCACCAGCCTCCCCGAACGCGACTACCTCACCATCCGCGCCGCCCACCTCCGCCGCCAGTAACCGACCGGCGGCAGGTCAGGCGGCGGTGGCGCGGAAGGCGGTGGGGCTCTGGCCGCGGTGGCGTTTGAAGGCGGCGGAGAAGCCGAAAGGGTCGGCGTAGCCGAGGGATTTGGCGATCTGCGCGATGGTGAGATCGGTGGCGGTGAGGAGTTCCTCGGCCTCGTGCATGCGGGATTCGGTCAGGTAGGCCAGCGGCGGCCGGCCCACGACGGCCGTGAAGCGCTTGGCGAAAAGTGAACGGGAGACCCGGGATTCGGCGGCGAGGCCGGCCACGGTCCAGGGTGCGCCGGGGGTGGTGTGGATGGCGGTCAGGGCCGGTCCCACGATCGGGTCGGACAGGCCGCGGAACCAGCCCGGGGCGGCGGGCCCGGCCTGGTCGAACCAGCTGCGGAGGGTGCAGACCAGGCTCCAGTCGAGGAGGCGGTCCACCATGGCCTGCGAACCGGCGCTCTGATCGACGGCGGAGGCCGCGGCGGATTCGATCCAGCCGCATGTGTCGAAGTCGTCGGTGACGACCAGGACGGGCGGGAGCGAATGCAGCAGGCGTTCGTGCCGGCGAGCCGAGGTGCGGTAGGCACCGACCATCAGGGCGGTGGCATTCGCCGCACTGCCCCAATGGATTCCGGACAGCTCCTCGGCGGTGCACGCGGAATCGCCGGTGAAGCAGGAGATCTCGTATTCGGCGGGCTTCCCGTCCCGGCAATCCTCCGGAGTCTCCGGTCCCGCGGCGTCCTTCGGGGCCTGGAACCCCTCCGACACCAGGTGGAAGGTCTGCGGTCCACGCACCAGCGCGGTATCGCCGACCGCGAGCGGCCTGCTGCCGCCGTCGGGCGTGCGCAGGGTGCCGCCGCCGCGCAGGACCCGCGGATGACCGAGGCCGACCAGCCCGACTGGGGCAACCGCGAGAAGACCTACTCCCCCGAGGTCCACGAGCACATGGACCGCATCCTGGCCGACGTCGTGATCGCCGTCTTCCCCGTCTACTGGGCGAGCGTCCCCGCGCTGCTCAAGGGCTGGATCGATCGGGTGTGGAACTACGGATTCGCGTACGGCCGCAGCAACCCTCGCCTGGCGGGCAAGCGCATGCTGTGGCTCGGCCTGGGCGGCGTCGCCGCCGGCGATCCGACCGTCGACTTCATGCAGCAGGCGCTGGAGGGCCAGCTCAATATGGGAATCGCCTACTACTGCGGATTCTCGTACTCCGCCGTCGGCCTGCTCCCCGATGCGGAGGAGCGCCGCCAGCGCCTCGACGCCGACGGGCAGCTCCTCATCGACGCGGCCACCGTCGGCGCGGAACGCGTGACCCAGTACGCCGAGCTGGAGGGCCGGGCAGACGCATTCGTCACGAACTTCCTTGCCGCCGAGGCGGTTCCGGCCTAGCCTTGAACGCCGCTCCAGGTATTGCCGGTGATGAGCTCGTAGGCCGCGACGTACTTCTGGCGGGTCACCTCGATCACCTCGGCCGGAATCTCCGGGCCCGGGTACTCCTTGTTCCACCCGGTGGAGGTGGACCAGTCGCGCACGAACTGCTTGTCGAACGACTTCTGCGGGCGGCCGGGCTCGTAGTCGTCGGCGGGCCAGAAGCGGGAGGAGTCCGAGGTCAGCACCTCGTCGCCGACGGTGAGAACGTCGCCGTCCCAGCCGAGTTCGATCTTCGTGTCGGCGATGATGACCCCGCGCGCGGCGGCGTGCTCGGCGCCCCGGGCATAGATCTCGAGGGTCAGGTCGCGCAGCTGCTCGGCGACCTCCTTGCCCTCCTGGTTCACCACGTCCGCGAAGCTGATGGGCTCGTCGTGCCCGGCGTCGGCCTTGGTGGTGGGGGTGAAGATGGGTTCGGGCAGCTTGTCGCCGTCACGCAGGCCGGGCGGCAGCGCGATACCGGACACGGTGCCGGAGCGCTGGTATTCGGCCAGGCCGCCGCCGGTCAGGTAGCCGCGCGCGATGCACTCCACCTTCAGCATCTTCAGCGGCTTGACCCGCACCCCGCGGCCCGCGAACTCGGCGGGCACGTCGGTGGTGGACAGAATGTGGTTGGGCACATCGGAGAAGAACCCGAACCACCAGTTGGACAGCTGGGTGAGCAGCGCGCCCTTGTCCGGAATCGGGGTCGGCAGCACCACGTCGTACACCGACACCCGGTCGGATGCGACCAGGATCAGCGAATCGCCGTCCTCGTACAGGTCGCGCACCTTACCGGCGTGGATGTGCTTCAACGGTCCTCCTCGTGCTGGGCGATTGCTGCCGCCGCAGAGCTTACCGACGGGCACCGTCCGCCTCGACGCCCGGTCGAGCGCCCGATCGCAGTCGACCTGGAGCAACCGGCCCGGGGGGGGGGGGGGGAGAGAGAAGGAGAGAGGGGAGGGAACCAGAA